>JBKICP010000094.1:0-8680 GCA_046567085.1 Acidobacteriota bacterium | reverse complement strand
GCAGCCGCACCACCGGATTCTGCCGGTAGGTCGCATCGTTCACGATTCCTTTGCCGACGACTTCCAGCTCCATGTCTGTAATTGCGGTGGAGAGAACCTGGTTTTGCGCATTGACATCCTCGGGCCGGACCAGGCCTCGTAACCGGATCAGCTGGGTCTGCTGATTAAACGTCAGCTGCCGCACCACCTGGATCACCAGCATTCCGTTGGGTAGCACGTCGGCTACCTCGCCCCCCAGTGTCGTGCTGATACTGGAGTTCGTCACGCTTTGTCCCTGTGCGTTCAGCGACGAAGCGGAGCTCTGGTTCAGCAGATTGTTCAGAGCATTGCTCGCCTTCAGCTTTCCCAGCAAGGCCGAAACCTGTGAGTTGGCCGTCGAGGCACGCTGATTCTTCACCGTGCCGTCGGTCGACGCCGCCAGGCTCTCGGAGACCACAACGGCAATCGGATCGTGGGCGCGCATGGCTTTCACATCGCTGACCAGGCTGGTGAGGCGGCCGCTTGCCGACCAGATCGAGCCGGGCGTTAGTACTTCGGCGGCCTTCTCGGCCCGTACGTGCGCGATGTATTGGTTGAGCGCCAGATCCGGCGGCGTATTGCCCTGGCCGGTCGCCTTTGTCTTCCCGGCCACCGCGGAGCTGGCGGCGAGCCCTAACAGCAGCCCTATTCCCATGCGCCGCAACGCCCTTCCCTGCCCCGTCGGAATCATCGCTCCTCCTTTGCCCCCTTGAGTTCCATCCAGCCTGGCCCGCGCGCAATGCCATCGAGGAGATGGCCGCCCAGGCCGGTCCGGACCCAGACCCGCTCACCGACCCTCGCCGTCGACAGAGCCGTTCCGGAAAGCTGTCCCCGGCTGTTCGCGTCCTGCCAGCGGACTTCGACGCGCATGCCCGCCGCGATCACAGGAGGCAGCGATCGGGTTCGCGCCGACTCGGTTTCTCTGCGCTGTGCGGCAGCGAACCACGGCGTTTCCCTGAGCCGTGCTGGACGCTCCGGATGCTGGCAGTCGCGTTCAAGGCGCCAGGCGCGATGCAATCCGGGATCGAGAACGATGGCGCCGCTGCGGCAGGCAGGCGAGGCGGGCGGCGTCACCAGCCACAACATCACGAGAATCGCTCCGATCCGCATCGCTCACCGCGCCATATTGTTGACTTCGCTGTACATGTCATCGGCGGCGCGAATGACTTTGGAGTTGCTCTCGTAGGCGCGCTGCGCCAGCACCATTTGAACGAAAGCTCCCACGACATCCACGTTCGAGTTCTCCAGATACCCCTGTTGCAGCGTCCCGAGTCCCTCGGTTCCCCCCGGATTACCCAGCACCGGATCGCCGGAGGAAAGGGTGGCCTCGAAGAGGTTCGATCCCACGCTCTCGAGGCCGCCGGGATTGACGAAGGTGGCGAGCTGAATCTGCCCCAGCTGCGCAGGGTTCTGCTGTCCCGGCAACGTCGCATTGACGACCCCGTACTGCGTGATCGTGACCGCCGTCGCGTTGGCGGGAATGGTGATGTTGGGCACCACTGGATCGCCCTGCGGATCGACCAGCGTCCCCTGGTTGTTCAGGTAGAAATTGCCGGCGCGTGTGTACGCCATCGTTCCATCGGGCCGCGTCACCTGGAAGAAGCCCGTTCCCTGGATGGCCAGATCCAGAGGATTGTTCGTCTGGTTCATGTCCCCCTGGCTCATGATGATCTCGGTGGCCGCCGATTTCGTGCCGAGGCCGATCTGTAGTCCTGCCGACACCGTCTCCTGGCTCTGGGCCGCCCCGGGGGTCACCAGGTTTTGGTAGATCATGTCCTGGAACTGCAGTTGACGCTGGCGAAATCCCACCGTCGACGCATTCGCCAGATTGTTGGCGATCGTGTCCAGATTCATCTGTTGCGCGCTCATACCGCTGGCTGCGGTGTACAACGCTCGAATCATCGTTCCTCCTCCCGGGTCTCGCTACGGGACACGTGGCAGGTCCTCGCTGGCAGACTTGTCGAGGTCGTTGGAAAACATGGAAACGGCCTTCCCCATCATTTCCGCCTGGCGCTGCATCAGCACCAGTTGCAGACTTCCTTCAATGACGTCCTGGTTGGAGCTCTCGAGGGCTCCCTGGTGAATCGATCCGTTGGCTGCAACCGCCTGGACGCCAGCGGCCGGCGCGTAACGGTTCGCGCCTTCGGCCGCCAGGCTGTCGGGCGAGGGAAACCCGAAGAGTGCGAGCCGGCCGGCGATCGCACCATTGACCGAAACCGCGCCATCCGCTCCGACCGTGATCGGACCGGCCGGCACGCGGACCGGCTGAAGCCGGGCGTCAAGAACCGGCTCACCCGCCTGAGTCGTCAGAGTTCCGTCCTGAGCGCGCTCCAGCTGGCCGTTGCGCGTGTAGCGCACGCCCTGACGAGTCTGCATGGCGAAGAACCCCTCGCCCTGGATGGCCAGGTCCAGCGGATTGCCCGTCGGTGTCAGCGCGCCCTGTCCAAAATCGAGACGGCTGCCCCCGAGCACGCCAAAGGCATTCACCGTGGTGTTCAGCTGCGAATCGAGGGCCTCCGGGCCGAGAATCGCCGAGCGGAAGTAGTCCCGTTCCGCACGGTAGCCCGCGGTTCCGGCATTCGCCAGGTTTCCCGCGGCCAGGTCCAGCCCCTGACTGCGCGCTAGCCATCCGGAAAATGCAGCATAGTATCCGCTGTCCACCGCTCCGCTCCTTTCCTGCCCATCGGAACGTGCACAGGAGACTCCATCCGGAGCAGCGGAAGATTAGACGATCTTCATCCCTGCGGCTCGCAGGCAATCGCGATCGTGAAGCTCCGCTCCTCGAAGGCGTACTCTCGCTCGATCCGGATGGGAGCTTTCTGGCTGAACACCTCATAGTCGGTGCCGGCGACCACGGTGGGCGTGGAAAGCAAACACCGGGAGGCCAGCGTGGGATCGAAGCCTTTCCACGCTCCGGCCACCATGTTGCACACCTCGCCGATGGCGTCGCGCACCATCTCGTCCACATCGAGGGGAGCGATGCCGGTCATGCGTTCGGCCATGCGCATCGCCGTATGGCCCTCGGTCGACAGAACCAGCGATCCGCTCAGCACCCCGGCCAGCCCGATCACCGCCGAGATCGCTTCGTGCTCCGGCATTCCGGGTCCCGGTTCGGGGGATGGCGTACACGCCGCTCCCATCATGGTGCTGAATACCTCTGCCGTTGCCTGGTCGAGAAACCGCACCAGTTCCCCGACGTCTGCTGCCGCCGACGCGCGAACCTCCAACGCTGCCATCGCTTCGCTCCTCTGTTTTCCTGTCTCGTGGGTTGGACTGAAGGGTTCCGCAGAGCTCTCGGCTCAGGCCGGAACCAGCAGCGGCAAAACCCGGTCGCGCACCTGGTCCGGGGTGAAGGGCTTGCGGATGTATCCCTGCGCCCCCGCCGCCAGCGCCTCGCGCACATGCTCCTCACCGCTCTCGGTGGTGATCATCACCACCGGCGCCCCCCGGGCTAGTCCCTGGTCCTGGATCTGGCGAAGAAATTCCAGGCCATCCATGTTCGGCATATTGATATCGGAAACAATGAGGTCGGCGCGCTCCCGGCCCAGTGCGTCCAGCCCTTCGCGTCCGCTTCCCGCTTCCACCACCTTGGTCAGATTCAGGCCTGCCTGGCGCAGCGCCCGTTCGACAATCTTCCGCATCACCGAGGAATCGTCGACAATCAGCACCGTGATTCCGGACATCGTAGAGTCCCCTCCAGCCCCCTTATCGGCAGCGCCCCGATTTTCCTTACCCCTGCGGCCGCCGCCCCGGTACGCCTCCTCTGGACACGACGGCCGTCAGGTCCTCCACGTCCTCCCGTGAGGTCGGTCCGGGACCGGGTCTTCGCCGCCAGATCCGCAGCCAGTAATAGTCATGCACCCGCACGAGGCGCGACTCCACTGGCCGGGCTTCTTCGATCCATCGCGTCATCGCGCGCACCAGGGCCCAGGAATCGGCGGCCTCGAGGTGCCGCACCGTAGCTCCCTGGCCCGCCAGCAGCTTTTCCTGCGCTCTCCGGAATTCCGAGTCTCGTGCGATCCCGGCCGCTACCGGCAGTCCCGTCATCCTTTCCACCGCATAGCTCAGCGAGCGGTCGAGCCGGCCGGCAAAGGCCAGGTGGAGGCGTCCGCCTCCGGCCGACCACACCGGAACAGCATCGAAGATCTCGGAGAACAGGGAGGGCATGACGGCGGCCGTTTCCGACGGCTGAAAGGCAGCCAGCGAGAGCACCGGACAGTTCCACTGCGCGCTCAAGGCTCGGGTCAGCGCCGGCTCGGAGAGGACCCCGCTCCGGAGCAGCCACTCCCCCAGCCGGGGAGTCTCGCCGAACTCGGCCTCCCTGCGCTGGGCCCGAAGCGCGCTCTCGAGTTGATCAGGTGTGATTCGTCCCTGCTCGATGAGCATTAAACCCATCGGAACACGGTGCGACCAGGACCCCTGAGGGGTGTCGCCGCCATTCATCTCGCGGCGGACGGCGCGGGCAAGGAGATCCTGCACGCAGTCTTCCGAGCAGGCCCACTGTCCTTCGAAAACCGGGACCCTGCGGCTCCGCCACAGGCGAATCCATCCGGTGGCGCATCCGGGATTGGCACAGCGGGGAAACCACGGTCCCAGCCGGGCCGAACGATCCGCTTCCCGCCTTGCCCCCGTCTCCCGGGCTCGTCTCTCTTCTACCAAAGGCATCGAATGCTCTCCAGGCGCCGCACCGGCTCGGCAACCTCGGTGACGCGCAGACCGAAATTTCCGTTCACCAGCACCACCTCGCCCCGCGCCACGATGCGGTCCCCGACGATCAGATCCACCGGGTCGGCCACCAGACGATCGAGTTCGACCACGTCACCCGGTCCCAGTTCGAGCAGGTCTTTGAGCTCCATCTCGCGGGAGCCGAAGCGAACGGCGGCATCGAGCTCCACCTCAAGCAGAAGGTCGAAATTGCCCGCGGCTCGCTGAGCCGGCCGCGTCGCCGGCGGAGGAGCTTCGGCGGGCGGAGCGACCGGAGGCGCGATGGGCTCTTTCTTCGTTTCCCCCGCCAGCGCCAGGCGCACGCTCGCCTCGCCGAGGCGGAGGGTCCAGGGCTCGGTCGCTCCCTCCGGCGCCTGGCCCGGTGTCGCCTGGCCACCCATGCCGGCCGCAACACTGGCCAGGATGCCGGACCACAACTCCCGCACCATCTCTCGATCGGCCTGCCCGGCTTCGATCACCCGAGCCTCGACCAGGAAACCCGCCACGCCCTCGGCGTCGGCCATCAGCAGAATGCGGGCTCCCGGAGCGGTGAGGAGATCGCAGACGCTGTTCGCCGGCTCCGGCCCCTCGCTGGCGGGCGACAGAGTCAGAGGCTGGCCGAGCTCGCGGGCCAGCTCCTGCTGCAGCCTCCCGGCCCACGCTTCGAATCGGCTCATCGGCCCGCCTCTTTTCGGGCAAGAAGCCGAGCCGCTCGATATTCCTCTTTCCCCACCGGGGAAGCGGAGAAGAGCGTGATCCCGGCGGCGCGGAACTGGGCGGTGGTCCGGGTTGCGGGCAGATCGAACTGCAGCACCATGCCTGGCTGCAATTCACCCAGCACGCCGGACGGCACCCGGATCGAAGGCAGCCAAAGCGAGGTTCCCGTCCGACAGGCGCTCGCCAGTTGCCGCATACGGCGGCGCGTCTCGTCGGCATGCCGCCGCTGGCGCGATTTCTCTCCCGCCAGGCGGCGCAGAATCGTGTTCGAGGCAACGGCGGGAAACGCCAGATTCAGCAGACCGCTCGTCTCTCCGATGCGCAGCTCGAAGCTGAGGCACAGCGTCTTTTCCGAAACCGGAATCAGCCGCGGCGTCTGCGTCTGCAGGTGCCGCTTCTCGAAGCTGAAGCTCAGGCCCACCGGCTGCCAGGCCGTGGTCAGCTCGCGACAGATCGCTTCCACGACCCCGGAGAGAATGGCCTCTTCGATATCGGTCAGCTCGCGGGGCTCTGCAGGGTGCCCCTCGCCGCCGAGCAGCAGGTCGATCATCGGCGGCGCGGTGGTCAGATCCATCTGCAGCACCGAGGTGGCGCGCAGCGGATCAAGGCGCACCGAGGCCACGTAGGCCAGTTCGGGAATGCGCAGCAGAAACTCGCTGAAGGGAATCTGCTCGGCCGAAACCAGGCTGACCTGCACGCGGCTGCGGAACCACGCGCCCAGATGATGGGTCAGGTTGCGGGCGAAGATGTCGTTGATCATGCTGATGGCCCGCAGCTGTTCATTCGAAATCTGCCCGGAGCGCGAGAAGCTCCACGGCAGGACCCGGCTGCGCTGCACCTCCGGCGCGACCGCCTGGGTTCGCACCCGCGCCGCCTGGAACAGGGCATCGATCTCTTCCTGACCGAGTTCTTTTTCGATCGCCACGGCCTACTTCCGCCCCCGCGCGAGATCCTGCAGCCGAACCCGCAGGTGGGCCACCGCCGAGGAGTGGATCTGCGAGACCCGCGATTCGACCACCCCCAGCGCCAGACCGATCTCCTTCATGGTCATCTCCTCAAAGTAGTAAAGCGTCACCACCAGCCGCTCGCGTTCGGGCAGTTGCTCGACGGCCGCCGTCAGACGCTCGCGCATCTCCCCGCGCAGACAGCGAAAGAGGGGATCGTCCTCCGGCGCGTTCGGGATATAGGCCAGCTCCTCTTCGCCCGAGTCCTCGGAACGCTCGAGGTGCAGGGTGCCGATCTCCAGCCCCTTCAGCTCGCCCAGCAGTTGCTGATACTCCTCCAGCCCCAGTCCCAGTTCCCGCGCCACCTCCGGCTCCGAGGGCGCCCGCCCACAGCGGGCCGTCAGCTGCCGGATCGCCTCTTCGACCGCGCGGCCCTTGCGGCGCAGATCGCGCGGGCTCCAGTCCAGCGTCCGCAGGCTGTCCAGAATCGCTCCGCGAATGCGGAACTGCGCGTAGCTGCGAAACTGCACCTTCTTGGCCGGATCGAATTTTCGGAAAGCATCGAGCAGCCCCACCGTGCCGGCGCTGACCAGATCTTCGAGGTCGACGTGCTGCGGCAGACGCTCATGGATCCGGCGGGCAATCCATCGCACCGCCGGCATCTGTTCGAGCATCAGGCGTTCCCGATCCGCGTCCGTGGGCAGGAACCCATCCAGCTGACCCTCTTCGGATCCTTTCGCCCCGGCCGCTCTCTTTCCGGGCGGCTCGATCGGCTTCCATGTCCCGGCTGTCTGCCCCGCATATTCCATGGCGTCCCTTTCCGGCTCCCGCCGCTAGGCCCCGGCCCGCACCACGCCCACCGCGCGCACGGGTACCTCCGGCGGAATCTCGCCCGGAGCGATCACGGTCAGCCGCGGCAGCACCGGCTCCAGCCACCGCCGCAGGTGATAGCGCGCCGGACTGGCACAGAGGAGCACGGGCTGGGCCGTTGCCGCGGCCGAACCCATGAGAGTTTTCAAAGAATCGGTGAGCCGCTTCAAAACGGGTCCCGAGCCCGAGCCGGCGAGCTGCCGGGCCGAGGCTTCCGGGGAGACCAGCGCCAGCAGCTCTTCTTCGAGAGCCGGTTCGATGGCGATCACCCGCAGCGTGCCTTCGGCATCCACCAGCGGCTGCGTCAGCCGCCGCCCGAGGGCCTGGCGGGCTGCCTCAACCAGGGCCGGAAGGCTCCGGTTCTGCCCTGCCGTCTCGACCAGCGCCTCCAGAACGGTTCCCAGATCGCGGATCGAGACCCGCTCCCGCAGCAGCTGCTGCAGCACCCGCTGCACCTCGCCCAGAGAGAGCACCTTCGGAACCAGCTCCTCGACCAGCTTCGGATGGCTCTCCCCGAGGGAGTCGAGCAGCCGCTTCGTCTCTGCGCGCCCCAGCAGCTCATGGGCGTGCTTCCGGATCAACTCCGCCAGATGCGTGCCGATCAGCGTCCCCTGATCGACCACCGAGTAGCCCGCCGCGAGGGCCTCCTCCTCGAGCGCGGGCTGAATCCAGCGCGCCGGGGCTCCGTAGGCCGGCTCGCGCACCTCTTTGCCCGGCAGCGGACGCGGACGCGCCTCGGTCGACACGGCCAGCAGGCACGTCCCCTCGGTCTGCCAGCGTCCAATCTCGATTCCTCGCAACGAGACGACATACTCGCGCGCCCTGAGGCGCAGGTTGTCCGAGATGTGAACCGGCGGAATCAGGAAGCCCAGTTCCTGGGCCAGATGCCGCCGCAGCGTCTTCACGCGCCCCAGCATCTGCCCTCCCTGCTTCTCGTCGACCAGCGGAATCAGCTGGAATCCAATTTCCAGACTCAGATCGTCGAGCTTCAGCGAGGGGATAAGCGCCTCGGGCTTCTCCGCCGCCTTCTTCGCCGTCTCGGCGTCCGCGGGAGCCACCTCCTGCTGCGCCACCCGCCTGCCCAGGTAGCCCAGCACCACCGCCGGCAACAGGAAGACCAGCTTGGGCAGACCGGGGATCAGGCAGAGGCCGCCGAGCACGCCGCTGGCAACATAGAGCGTCGTCCCCTTGCCCAGCAGCTGCGTCCCCAGCTCCGTCGTCAGCTGTCCGGCCGAGGAAGCCCGCGTCAGCACCATCCCGCCGGCGACAGAAACCAGCAGCGAGGGGATCATCGTCACCAGGCCATCGCCGACCGTGAGGATCGTGTAGGTCCGGACGGCTTCACCCAGAGCGATTCCCTGCTGCAGCGTTCCGATCAGCAGCCCGGCCACGATATTGATCGCCGTGATCAGGATCGTCGCCAGCGC
>JBKICP010000093.1:0-39175 GCA_046567085.1 Acidobacteriota bacterium | reverse complement strand
TGAGAGCTGCGAGGGCGATGGCGGTTCGGAAGCTGGCCGGAAGAAGAATTCGAGGAAGAGCAGGGTGAGGAGCAGGTGGACGGCGTGCTCCATGCCGAGGACGGCACCGAGGAAGAGCGGGGTGAGCACGACCAGGCCGATGAGAGCGACAGTGCGTTGCTCCCGGTTCAGGGAGCGACGGAGGGTGCGGTCGGCAACGAAGATGGTTGCGAGCGCGGAGAGCCAGGAGAAGAGGAGCGGCGCCAATGTGCCGACGCCGAAGATGCGATCGGCGCCTGCAAGAAGGAGGGGCAGGAGGATGGAAGAGTCGGCCGAACTGAAGGCGTACGGGGTGATGCCCCAAACTCCGTGGAGGGCGAGGTTTTTTGCGATGGCCATGCCGATGTAGGCGTCATCGAGTGGATAGACGAAATGATGTTCGGCGGCATGCCAGGAAGCAGCAAGAATGATGCCGGTGAGGAGGAGGAAGAGGGCCGAGGCGAGGATCGCCGGCTGCGTGATGGATTGGCGCAGTTTGCGGGCGATGCGGCCCGAATCCCGGGCGGGGACGGCCAGTTCCGTGAGCATGAGGCGCGGAGTTCGAACGACCCGAGTCTAGCAAGCGCAGGCCGAACCGGCACTTGCACTTTCCGGGCATACCGGGCGCTTAGAAGGCCAGCAGAGCAACGCCGATGCAGACGAAGATGGCCGCGGTCCAGCGCCGGCGATCGACGTTTTCGTGGAGGAAGAATTTTGCCGCCAGGGCGTTGGTGACGAAGGTGAGGGAGGTGGCGGCGGGGCCGATGAGGCTGAGGTCGCGATGGCTGAAGGCGAACAGGAGCGAGAAGAAGCTGAGGGCGAGGCAGAAGACGCCGACGCCGAAGCGCGCGTTGCTGACGACGGCAAGGGCGGCGCCGAGGATGCCGCTGCGCTCGCGGATCACATCGAGGTCGCCCACCTGGCGCATCGCCGAGGCGGTGAGGATGTCACCGGCGGTGGCGGTGACGACGATGGCGGTGATCATGGCGGCGGTGGCAAGGATCGCATGCGTCATGGGCGCACCTCGCGGGAAGACGGCAGAAGCTGAAGCTCCTCTTTTGAGGAAGGCTTTACGGCACGACTGCAGTCGTGCCCCTTCACTTTCCCGAGGTGACGGCGAGTTCCCAGGCAGGGGGGGTGAAGGCGAGTCTTGCGGCACGCGGGGAAGCTGCGCTCTGATGCAGGCCCTGGGCGGGTGCTGGAGGGAAGCTGCATCATCGATGCGTTTCCTCCATCAGCGGCGGCGTTTTCATGGCTGGCTGGGATTCAGATTCGGCATGTGCTGCGTGATCGGTATAGGAGGGACCGCGGGTGACGAAGCCTACGCCGGCGGTGATGAAGACGATGCCAAGCCAGCGCAGGGGGGAGACGTGTTCCTCAAGCCAGAACCTGGCCAGCAGCGTCATGATGACGTATCCGAGGGAACTCGCGGGGAGGACGTAGGTGAGGTCGGCCCAGGAGAGCGCGGTGAGGTAGGAGGCGAAGAATCCGATGAGGAGAACGATGCCGGTGGCGACCCATGGCGAGAAGATGGCGTGGATCAGTTCGCCGGGATGTGCGAGAGAGACGGGTCCCATGGACTTCATCCCGCGCGAAAGAAAGGTGTCGCCCAGGGATGCCGTAAGGGTGACGACGGCTAGCACCAGGTAGCGGCGGAATGTCATGGTGGAACGAGTCATACTACAGCCTGTAGCCCGTAGCGGGTAGCTCCGGGCAGGTCGCGGGCTGGATCGCCGATCGTGGCGAGAACGTTTCCAAAGGCCAATGCAAACGACGCACTCCGCTACCGACTACGGGGCCCAGGCTCCCGGCTGTTCTGCTCACGCCTGAGCGTTAGCCGTGGAGCTGGCTTTCTGGGCTCGTGCTTCCTCGACCATCTTGCCGCGCTGTGCGCGCAGCTTCAGGAACGACTTTGATTCCTGATAGAGGCGCTTCACGTCGCCGTTCATGATGGCCTTGCTGACGACGCGCCACGCAGCTTTGGGGCGGAAGAAGTACTCGTCGTAGAACTTGTGGACCATCTCGAGGACGTAGTCGGCGGGCAGGCCGGGGTACTCGATGTGGGCCATCTGGTGTCCGCCCTCGTCGTTCATCTTGTTGTTGGTGATGAATCCGTTGGCGCGGGCGTACTCGTAGAACTCGGTGCCGGGGAAGGCATGGGCGACCGAGACCTGGATGGTTTCGACGTCGAGCTGCTTGGCGAAGTTGATGGTGTTGCGGATAGATTCCTTCGTTTCGCCGGGGAGGCCGAGGATGAAGTCGCCGTGGATGGTAAGGCCGAGCTTGTGGCAGTCGCGGGCAAAGTCGCGGGCACGCTCGACGGTGGCGCCCTTCTTGATGTTCTTCAGGATCTGCGGATCGCCGGACTCGAAGCCGACGATGAGCAGGCGGCAGCCGGATTCGCGCATGGCTTTGAGGGTCTCGTAGTCGGTGGTGACGCGGGAGGTCGAGGACCAGGTAAGCCCGAGAGGCTTGAGCTTGTTACAGAGCTCGATGGTGCGCGCCTTCTGGATGTTGAAGGTATCGTCGTCGAAGAAGAACTCCTTGACGTTGGGCCAGAGCTGCTTCGCGTGCGCCATTTCGGCGGCGACGTCGTCGGTGGAGCGCTTGCGCCAGGCGTGTCCGCTGGTGGTCTGTGGCCAGAGGCAGAAGGTGCACTGGGCGGGGCAGCCGCGGGTGGAGTAGAGGGCGACGTAGGGATGGAGCAGGAAGGGGACGTTGTACTTCGTCACGTCCAGGTCGCGCTTGTAGATGTCGGTGACCCAGGGCAGTGCGTCGAGGTTCTCGATCTGGGGGCGGTCGGGATTGTGGACGATCTGGCCGTTCTTCCGGTAGCTGATGCCAAGGATTTCATCGAGCGGCTTACCGTTGGCGTATTCGACGACGGAGTAGTCGAACTCGCGGCGGCAGACAAAGTCGATGGCGTGGCATTCGGTGAGCGCCTTGTCGGGATCGGTGGTGACGGGAGGGCCGACGAAGGCGATTTTGATTTTGGGATAGGCGTCCTTGACCTTTTCCGCCCAGCGCTGGTCCCCGCTCCAGCCCATGGTGCTGGTGAAGAGGACGAGAAACTCGTAGTCCTTGAGCATCTCGACGACCTGCGGCCAGGAAACATGATGCGGGTTGGCGTCGAGCAGGCGCGCGCCTTCGAGCATGCCGGTGGGATAGGCCAGCCAGACCGGGTACCAGTAGGACTCGATCTCGCGGGTCGCGGGCCAGCGGGAGCTGGCGCCGCCATCGAAATTCTCAAAGGACGGAGGGTTGAGGAACAGCGTCTTCAGGGGCATAGGCACTCCTCCCAGTTTACCATTCATGAACCGCGATCAACGGCGCGTGCGGATCGATTTATATCCCTCGAAAATCAGCAGCTTAGCGGGCGATCAAGCGCATACAACCTATTGGAGAGATGCGCGTACCCACGCATCGATTCCGCCGGTTACCTTGAGCAGGTTCAGCTCCACTTTGGTCAGGGCCAGATTGGCATCCAGCATATCGATGTAGTACTGGCGTTCCTGGATGTGGGCTTTTTGCGATTCGGTGGGCGGAACGCCGGGGGCATTGGGGAGCCCGGTGCCGCTGTTGATCTGGGTTTCGACGGACTTGAGCTGCTCCTGGGCGATCTGGCTCTGGATCTGCGCGACGCGCTGCTGTGCGGCGAGTTGGCGGAGGTTGCCGCGAAGCGCGGAGGTCTGTTCGTTGAACAAGTCGCGCGCCGCGTCGGCATCGGCCTGAGCGTGGACCGCGTCGGCGTTCGATTCGCGGGCTTTGGCGCGGCGAGTCGCGTCGAAGAAAGGAACGGTGATGACGGCGCCGATGGCGAGGTTGTTGTACTGGAACGAATTCGCCGGGAAGTACTGGGTGTAGTCCGCGAATTTTTCGAAGAGGCTGTATTGAGCGCCGAAGGTGACGAGGGGGCGATAGTTCTGCTTATCGTCGCCGAAGGCTGCAAACCACTTGGCTTTCGCCTTCGCGTAGCCCGCCAGGAGCGCAGGGTTATTCTGCAGAGCTTTGGGGTCGGGACTTTCCATCAGAGAGGTCGCAGATGGACTGGCGGGGATGCTGGAACTGGTGGTGTTGAGGCCGGTGGCCGGCAGACCGGTCATGTGGGCGAGTTTTTCGCGCATGGCGTCGGCATCGGTTTCCAGCTGGATTCGCTTCTGGTCGACCTGGGCGGCAGTCAGCTCGGCCTGAAGTTCAGTCATTTTGGGATCGACGCCGGCGGCGACGCGGTCCTCTTCAAACTGGACCAGGGTTTGCGCGTAGGTGCTTTCTTCCCGGAGAGCCTCGATCTCCTTCAGATCGGAATCCAGCTGCACGTAGGCGAGGGCTACGTCGAGCTCCACCTGCTGCCGGGTTTCTTTCAAATTGAAGTTTGCGGCATTCACCGCGACGCGTGCCGCACGGACGTAGTCCTTTTGGGAAAAGGAGAGCAGCAGCGACTGGGAATTTGCCTGAAAGAGAGAAGGATAGCCAAGCGGGAATCCGTAGGCGTATCCGGGGCTTGCGCCCATCACGAAGTTGGGGATGTAGGCATCTTTGGTTTCGGCAAGCGCGGCCACGGCTTTTTGCACGTTGGCGACCGCTCCGCGCACGGCGGGGCTGTTCTTCTCGGCCATGTCGACGGCGGTGGAGAGGGAAATCTGGGCGGTGGCCGCGACCGGCATCAGCAGAAACAGAACTGCCGCGAACTTTCTCCAGGGCCGACTACTCGTTGTTGTCCGGATCTTCCGCGACTCGTCCATCGTTCTGAGTTTACAGACCGGCAACCCCCATAAAGGCATTTCCTGACGGGATTCTGTAACCCGATGCCAGCGAATGCACCAGGGCAATCTGTTCCTGCGCCGCCGTGGTGTCGCCCTGTCTGGCGAGAAGCGTGGCCAGTTGTGCGCGCACGACGAAGGCAGGCGCCAGCTCTGACTGTGCATCGGAGCTCAGATACTGCCGCAGCCAGGCGATTGCGGTCTGGGGCTCGCGGCCGGACTGGGTGAGGTTGCTGGCTCCGTCGACGAGGGCGAGACCGTGGCGGTGGTCGGCGGCAGCGCCCTGGTGGGCCGCCGTCAGCATGTCGTCCACGCGGCCGCGCCTGCGATAGAAGGCTGCCAGGTCCATCCAGGCTCCGGCGGGATCGTGCGATTGTGCGATGGCGGCGCGCAGGCTGGCCTCGGCGGTGCCGTAGTCTTTTTTCGCCTCGGCGATGAGAGCCTGCAGATGGAGCGCAGCGGCAGGATCGACCGCGCGCAGCTGCTGAACGACGTCCGTGGCGCGGGCGTAGCCTCCCCCGACGACGAGGGGAGCGTCGACGTCGAATTCGCCGAGATCGGCCAGGGCATCCACATTTCGCGGATCGAGCTGCACGGCCTCGTCGAATTCCGCGCGTACCCTGCGGGCGAGGGCATAGGCGGACATGAGCGAGGCGTGCTCGGCCTTTTTGCCGTAGGCGCGTCCGAGCCAGAGATGGAAATTGCTGTTCTTCGGAGCGAGGCGAACCGCGGCTTCGCAGTCGGCGATGGCCGGGTCCCAGGCCTGTTCCTGGTAGTAGACGCGGCAGCGCAGGTTGTGCGCCTCGGCATCGCCGGGATGGGCGGAGAGCGACGCATTCAGAGATTGCAGAGCGCTGTCGGCCCGCCCCATTTCGAGATCCCGATGCGCGGGATTCGCGGCGGCGGCGCTTATGGTACCCAACAGGAGCGCAAAAGAGACAAAAAAGACCCGACCTGCAAGAACCCGCTTCAAAACTCCCCCTACTGCACGACCTTGACCGGAATGCCCTCGCTCAGCGGCTGCGCATTCGTGGTACCGAGGGCGACAACGTCGCCCGCCTGCAGGCCGCTGGTGATTTGCACGTCGGTGAGATTCAACACGCCGATGGTCACTTTGACGCGGTGCAGGGTATCGCCTTCCTTGCGGTAGACGTACTTTGCACCCTGTTCGACGTGCAGCGCGTCACGCGGCACCTTCAACACGTTAGATACGTTGGAGACGGTGACGGTCACACGAACATTGGTGTCCGGCAGGAGGGAATCGTCGGCGTCGTCGATGGTGATGACGACAGCGCCGACGTTGCGGGTTCCGTAGGTAATGATGGTAGAGGGCAGGCGGCTGATGTGGCCGTGCCAGGTCTCGTTGGGGCGGGCGTCCCAGACGATGGTGACCGGCTGTCCGATTTCAAGCTGGCCAATTTCCGGCTCGTCGAAATAGCCACGGACCTGCAGTTTCGAGAGATCCGCGAGAGAGAGCAGGCGGTCGCCCTGATTCACGTATTCAGTGGGCGAGACAGGCAGGGAATAGACCGTTCCGGCAAAGGGCGCGTGAACGATGGCCTGGTGCAGGGCATCCTGAGCGGCCTGCCAGGCGGCCTGGGCATCGGCGAGGGTGGCCTCGGCGTGCGCGATATCCTCGCTGCCGTAGCGGCCGGTGAGTCGCTGCTGCAGGACCCGGAGGGTGCTGGAGTCGGCGGCGAGGCGCGTTTGTGCGGCGCTGACCTCGCTGGGCGAAGCGGCTCCGGAGGACTGCAGTTTCTGCAGTGCCTCAAGATTCTTTTGTGCGACGGATCGGTCGATCTGCGCCTTTTCGATGTCGCCTTTGAGGCCGATGCGCTCTTCCTGGGTGCCACCGTTTTTGGCGGCCTGATAGCTGGCCTGGGCACCCTTCAGCGCGGCTTCAGCGGTAGCGACCCGTGCTTTGGCTTCGGTGTCGTCCATCGAGAGGAGCAACTGGCCGGCATGAACCTTATCGCCCTCATGGACGTCGATGGACTGAATGATGCCGGCAAAGGGGGCGTGGGCCTCGTAATTGTTCTGGGGTTGCGGTTCCACCTTGCCATTGGTGGAGACGGTGTTGGTCATGCTGCCGACGGTCGCCTGGGCCGCACGAATGGGCAGGCTGCCCCGCGTCATGAGGTGGACGACGTAGAAAATCAGCAGGATGGCAATGACCGTAGCGATCCAAATCCTGGCCGTCCGCGGCCTTGTCTGCCCTGTCTTCATTCGTGAAACCGTTTGTCAGTATATAAGACATGCATCGCAGTCTTTCGGGTTCGAAAAAAGCGATTGGGGTACAGGTACCGTAGTGTTCACTCCGCTGCGAGCCGAATTCCTGGATGTGCGGTTCGTTTTTCTGCGCGGGCATGCCCGTAAAATCGGTGTATGGCTATTGCCCCGCGTTACACCGACGAGCACGCCCAGGCCGGACTGGACTTCAACTTTCCCGCGATCGAGACCTGGCGGAATCAATTCCCCGGTTATGAGATCGTCATCGACGATCCGGAGTTTACTTCGGTTTGTCCGAAAACCGGACTCCCCGACTTTGGCGTCATCACGCTGCGCTACATGCCGCGCGAGAGCTGCCTCGAGCTGAAATCCTGGAAGGAATACCTGTTCTGCTATCGCAATCTGGGCATCTTTCAGGAGAATGTGGTGAACCGCATTCTTGAGGATGTGGTGCGCGCCTGCGACCCGGTATGGGCGGTGGTGAAGGGTGATTTCCGGCCCCGGGGCGGCATCTCGACGACGATCGAGGCGCGCTGGCCGAGACCGGTGGAAGCGGGGAGCCGGGAGCCAGGAGCCTGAGCTGGAGCTGGAAGCCTGAGCCTGGAGCTGGAAGCCTGAGCCAGTAGCCTGAGTATCAGGGTTGTTCCTACCTGCTTTCCTCTACAGATTCTGTGCCTGAACGGTGAGCGATCCGGTGCCCGCGTCGCCATTGCATTTTCCGCCGGAGATGGACCAGTTGGTGATGGTCAGCTGGGTTGCCTGTGCGTTGAAGGTGCCCACAGCGGTCAGGGTCGTCGAGCCCACCGAGTCGGTGTAGGTCATCTGCAGATTGCTGCCGGTGACGTTCGAGGTAGTCACGGAAGGCTGCGTGGCGAAACAGTTGTTGCTGGGAAAGGTGGCCGTTCCGGAGAGCGAAAACTGTCCGTTGAGATCGGGCTGCGAGGTTTGTTGCAGCAGTGCCGAAACTGCGATGGAATTGCCGGAGCCGTCGACGAAATTCCCCGTGTAGGTGCCGTTGATGGCCGAATAATTGGTCGCGGTCACGGTGGCTTTTCCCAGAGAGCCGCAATTGCCGCCGGCGAAGGTCCAGGTGGCTGCGGCGATGCCTTTGCCGTCGGGAGAGACCTGGCCCTGCAGGGTCAGGGTCGAGCCGCTGAAGGCCGAGGACACCAGCATCATCTGATTGTTGCCGCCTACCGAGCCGGTAAGCAGGATGTCGGTGGTGGGGCTGACGCAGGAACTGCCGTTCAGGCGCGCAATCGCGCTCACGGTTTCGTAGGCGCCCTGCATGAAGCCGAGGTTGAGGACCACATTGGAAGAAGCGGGAGTGAACGACCAGTTGCCGGAGAGGGAAGTGCCGACCTGGAGCGGCGTGTTGGCCATACCGCAGCCGGCGAGGGTGAGAAGGACAACAAGGGCAGGGAGGAGTGCAAGCGCAGCAGGACCGCGTTTGTGCATGGGGGAGCCTTCTGTTACCTCAGACGAGGTATTCAGAAGATAAACACGGTTTGGCGCGGCTTCCAGACCCCGAAAGGGCCATTACTACGGTCATGGAGGCTGTGGAAACAAGGCTTGACGGCCCGCTTGCGGCGCAGAGAGAAGAAGATTACTGAGGATTCGGCTGGCCCTGGGATTGACCCTGCTGTTGCCGCATGCGCTGCAGCTCCTGCAACATCTCCTGTGGACTTCTGGGGCGCTGGTCGGCGGAAGGCATGCCTGGCGGCGGCTGGACCGGCGGAGGCGGCACGGGCTCGGGGGGCGGATAATTCTGCGGCGGCTCGTCTTCTTCGGGCTGCGAACTGCCGGGTCCCGGCGCGGAAATGGGCGCGTTGCTGCGGGCGGTGAGCACAATCTCGCGCGGTGCGCCGGTCTTCGTGGTGCCGACCATCAGGAAGTTGTAGCCGGCGCCTTCGAGCAGGGACGAAAGGACATCTCGCGGCGTTCCAGGCCCGTACACGCCGAAGACCCGGGAGTCCTTATCGAAGCCGTCCACGGTCATGCCGGTGGTGCGTTCAACGTCTTTCAGGATCTGGGAAAGGCTCGAATTATCGGCATCGACCGAGAGAGAGCCGCTGTCGAGGGTGACCCGGGCTGCCGCGGCGGGTTTGTCCGAAAGAGAGGGGGGAAGGTTGGATTTTGCCTCGGGCGTCGTGGCGGAGGCGCCGGTGTGGATGGGAGCCTGGTCCGGCATGCCGGCCGGGGTTTCGGCGTTGTGCGCGGGAGCGTTGTTGTGGGCGGGCTGCGCCATGCCCTCGGGAGGGTTGGCGGGTACGGGGAACTGACGGCCGGGCATGGTTCCGGGCGGCTGCACGACCTGGGCCTGACACAAACCCGCCCCGGCGGCCAGCGCCGTCCAAATCAGGCATCGTGAAAGGCTCGTAACCTGCATCGAACTCTTTGGATTGAACGGGTGCCGTGGGTTCGGACAGGACCCGCGCTCCTGTGTACTAGACTAGCAGTGATTCAAATTCGCTCACGGGCGAATTGAAGGGAAGTCCCGGATGGATCTCCGTTTGACAAGAGTTTGGGCCCGATTGCTGTTTGCCGCTGTGCCGCTGGGCATGGCGCTGCCCGCATTCGGTGTTTCGTGCATGACCCAGTCGCAGATGGCCGCCGGGCAGCGGACTTCTTTGGCGCAGACCGCGCAAATGCTCGCGGGGAACGTCGAGGCCGGCAATGCGGCCGCGGTGCGCAACCAGACGATCGCCAGTGTTGCCGCCCAATTCGAGGGCATCGCGAACTCGATCCAGCAGATCAGCACGGCGATCCAGCATGCCACGCTGACGGTAGACACGCTTTATATTCTGGACGCGACCGATCTGAAGACGCCCCAGGAGACGCAGTTTTTCTGCGGCGTCGCCGGGTCTTCGCTGACGGTCGAGGTGACGATTCCAAACCTTCCGCCGGGGAAATACGCGCTGGCGATCGTTCACGCCACGGGCGTCCAGCAGCCGCAGCAGATCTCGATGATTCTGCAGAACGACCCAGCGGGCAGCCAGGACTGGAAGCTGGCGGGCTTCTTCACGCGGCCGATGACGCTCGGAGGCCATGACGGGCTCTGGTACTGGCGCGAGGCGCGTGACTACGCGGCGAAGAAGCAAATGGGGCCGGCGTGGTTCTACTACCAGACGGCGCGGAATCTTCTGATGCCGGTGGACTTCATCTCCAGCCCCAATCTGCAGAAGCTCAACAAGGAGTCCGAGCAATCGCGGCCGGACGTGCTGCCCGGCGAGGTGCCGATGCGCCTGAACGCCGGAGGACAGACCTTCACCATCACCAATCTGCATGTCGGGGAATTCGCCGACAATCTCGATCTGATCGTCACCTACAGTGCTACGCCGGGACTGGATCCGGTCGCGGCTCGCGCTCAGGTCACCACTGTGATGCGGGGCCTGCTGCAGCAGTATCCCGGCCTGCAGAACGCCTTTCACGGTATGTGGGTACATGCCGAAGTGCCTGGCAGCAATACGATCCCTTTTGCGCTGGAACTGCCGATGAATCAGATTGAGACTTCGGCTCCGCCCTCCGGACAGCATAGCTAACGAAAACCCACCAGAAAAGCAGGCAGGAAAGACCCCGGCATGGCCAGTCGAACCGAAAAGACCCTCAGCGAAGTGATCGAACAGAGGCGGGATACGCCGAGTTTCGATGGTGCTCCGATTCCGGATGCGGACCTGAAGAAGATTCTCCAAGCCGGGCTGAGCATGCCGAGCGGATTCAACCTGCAGCCGTGGCGACTGGTGGTGGTACGGACGCCGGAACTCCGGCGCAAGCTGCGCGCGGCGTGCTTTAACCAGCCGAATGTCGAGGAAGCGTCGGTGCTGATCGTGGCGTGCGGCGATAAGGATGGGTGGCGCAGCGACATGGACGAGATGATCCGGATGGGCCGCGAGCGGGGCATGACGGAGAACTACGCCGAGTCCGCGCGGGCGATTATCCCGGAGTTCATCGGTACGCATCCGAATCTTTCCGCGTGGCTGAACCGGCACGTGATGATCGCCTTCACCGCGATGATGCTGATGGCGGAGGCGCTGGGCTATGACACGTGCTCCACGGAAGGCTACGACGCCGATAAGATCTGCCAGGTGCTGAACCTGCCGATGAGTTACGAAGTGGTTGCGCTGCTGGGAATCGGACGCCTGCGGGGTCCTGACAAATATGATGGCGGCCGGTTCAGCATGCAGCGCACGGTCTTCGAAGGCGAGTACGGCAAGCCAATCAAGCTCTGAAAGCAGAGGGGAGCCGGTGGCCGGGAGCTGGGGGCAAACCTGGCTGGAGCCTGTACTCTGTTCCGTGTGAGAAGGGAATATCCAGACGCGCCGATTGCCGGGGTGGGCGCGGTGATCGTCCGAGACCGGCATGTTCTCCTGATCCGCCGCGGCCAGGAACCGCTGAAGGGCGAGTGGTCGCTGCCGGGGGGCGCCGTAGAACTGGGGGAGACGCTGGGAGCGGCGATCTGCCGCGAAGTCCTCGAAGAGACAGGGCTGGTGGTGGAAGTCGTCGATACGGTGAAGGTTTTCGACCGCATCTCGCGCGACGACGAGGGCCGCGTCCGCTATCACTATGTTCTGGTGGACTTCCTGTGCCGGGTCACGGGCGGGTCGCTGGCGTGCGCGACGGATGCCGTGGAAGCGCGATGGGCGACGGCGGAGGAACTGGACGGATTGACGCCTCTCACCGTTGAGGTGATCCGCAAGGCCCTGCAAATGGCATCCTAGAAACGGGAGGGTTGCCGTCCCGAATGGCCACCGTCGCAGTGCCCCCGCAGAAAAGGACCCGGCGCGCGTGGCGAATGCTTCGCTGGGTGTTGTTCGGCATCCTGGTTTTTCTGGTGGCCCTCGTCCTGTTCGCTTTCCTGCGTCCGCTGACCCTGCTGTGGCTCGCGACGGAGGTGCGACTCCGCTTCGACGGCATCCACTCCGACTACACGATGCTGCCCTTTGCCGGCGAGCCACACGTGCGCATTCACTACTACGTTGGCGGGTCCGGCTCGCCGGTGGTGCTGGTGCACGGGCTGGGCGGCCGCGCGGAAGACTGGGCCAATCTGATGCCGCAGCTGGTGCGCGATCATCACCGCGTCTACGCGCTCGATCTGCCGGGTTACGGACGGTCCGACTGGCCGAGGAATGCGGCCTACTCGATCCCGGAACTCTCGGCCGCGGTGGAGGCTTTTCTCGACAATCGCCACCTCGAACGCACGGATCTGGCCGGGTGGTCGATGGGGGGATGGATCGCGATGCGGGTAGCGCTCGATGAGCCGCAGCGGATTCGCCGGCTGGTGATCTTCGACAGCGCGGGGACGCGCTTCAATCTCACATGGGATACTTCGCTGTTTGAGCCGGATACGCCGGCGAAGCTCGCGGCTCTCGACGATCTGCTGATGCCGGGACGCGCGCCGCATGTTCCGGGGTTCATCCAGCGCGATATCTTTCGCTTCGTTCGCAGGCATGGCTGGGTGGTGCGGCGGAATATGGAGTCGATGCTGACGGGCGCCTCACTGCTCGACGGGAAGCTGGGCGAACTGAAGATGCCGATGCTGATTGTCTGGGGGAAGCAGGACCACCTGATTCCTGTATCGGCAGGGAAACTGATTCACGCGGCGGTTCCGCAGTCGGAGTTTGTGGTGGTGGATGGCTGCGGGCATCTGGCGCCGGGGCAGTGCGCGGCGCAGATTGGCCCGGTATTCAAGGGGTTTCTGGACGAGAAGGCACCGATTGCCGGGCAGACGGCGGAGATCAGGAAGCCGAACTGAGGCCTTGAGCGGGAGCCCGAGCCTGGGAGATGGGGAGGCGATCCTGCTGGCTACCGGTTTGGAGTGCTTTGCCGGATTTGTTGCCGGAGCTCATCGCAGAAGGCGCGGTACTTACGCACGTAGCGGAAATCCGCGAAGAGTGTTCCTGCGGCGATGAGCAACCAGATCAGGAGAATCCAGCGGCTGCGCTTGTCGGGGAAGCGGCCCATCTGGCGGAAGCAGATGGAGATGAGGAAAGCGGCGAGGGTGGCCAGGACGGTGAGCGGCGCAAGCGAATCGCAGTGGACTGCCGTTTCGAGGATCAGCCATGCCGAGGCGGCGGCGGTGAAGACGGCGACTACGCCGGTCCCGTAGATGCGCGATCGTTTCGGTGGCTTTTGCTGAACGCTGACTGCCGATGGCTGTTCACTCACGTCATCCTGCCCCTTGCACGAACTCGATTCTGCTCTCCAGCCTTCAGGCCCAGAGATCAATGGCTCCCGGATTCTGGTTTTGTGCAGTGCTCCAGCATGGCAGATGAAATTTCCGTGCTGCCTGGCCAATGCCCACGGGTTCGACCGGCGTGGGTTTCGTAGGTGTCCAGACGACTGGGATCGGGCTGAACAACTTTTCCGTCGTGAAGAAAGAGCAAGCCCAGTTTGGCGGTCGGCATGTGCGAGACGAAAGCCTCGGCCTCATCGAGGGCGGTGCGTAACTTAGCGAGTACGGTGGTCGGATCGATCGGATGGAGGACGTAGCCGAAGGTTTCGTCCCGCAGAACCGGGAAAAAGCGATATTCACTGTCCACGACCCATTCGAGCCGGGTGGCGCCTGTCTGCCCGCTGATCTCGGCTGTATAGATGGCAGGCAGACGTCGTATCCAACGCACGCTATAGCTTTGCGAATGGAGAGTCTCGATGTCGGCAGTTGCGGCTGACGCCAATCGCTCCTCGCCGCTGTGAAACAGATCGACATCGGCCGAATAGCGGGGCGTCTCCCGATTGAGCGGAATGCCGCCGGCAACATAGCTCTCCGGATCGCGGTGGGAGGCGAGTAAGCGGAGAATCTCGGATTGGGCCTTAGTGAGCGGCACTGCAGGCACTTTCGATTTGCTCGGCGATCTCGCGGGCCGCACGGTCGCCCTCGATGCGCAGCGCTCGGGCGATCACCAGCGCGTCTTCGTGCGTCGGCTCCTCCAGCATGCGCTTATTCCAGAGAGCCCGCGTCCCATATTCTGCAAATGCGCGCCGGTAAAGGCTGGCGAAATCTCCCGGCTTGTTTGTCTCCGGCTCGCTCATGCAGCCATTATCCCGCATGATGCCGGTAGAGAAAACAGCGCGATCTCTTTTCAGGGCGCCGCTTTCAGCTGCCTTTCAGAATCCACCCTTTCCGATATCCATGCTGGCGGGCAGCGGATTGCGCTCGTCGATGTAGGATTCGAGCGTCGTTTCGAGGATGCCCTTCGCCGCGAGGATGAACTCGATTGCGTCGCGTGCTGCGCCGTGTCCACCTTCGTGCGGCGTGACGTAATGGGCTTCGGTTTTGACGTTATCGCGGGCGTTGGCGACAGCGACCGCGAAGCCGCATTCGCGCATCACGGGCAGATCGATCACGTCGTCGCCCACGTAGGCGATCTCGTCCAGGCCGATCTGCTCCTTCTCCACGATTTCGCGCACGGCTTTCATTTTGTACGACTGGCCCATGTAGAGGTATTCGAGGCGCAGGTCTCGCGCGCGCAGGGCCACGGTCTCCGAGATGCGTTTGGTGATGATGGCGCACTTCATCCCGCCGAGGCGCGCGAGCGAGAAGCCGGTGCCGTCGTGGGCGTTGAATCCCTTGGCTTCGACCATGGTCTGCGAGGCGATGGCGTAGCCACCTTTGCCTTCCATCTGCGCGGCGTGATCACTGGTCATGGTGCTCGGCGCGGGGGCCGGGAAGAGCCAGATGCCGCCGTCGGTGAGTACTCCGTCCACGTCGAAAATGATCAGCCGGATGCGCCGGGCGCGGGCTTCGGCACTGAGCGAAGGGGACGTCGTCATATAGCCGCATTGTAACGAGTGTCTGGGTGCGTGCTGTCGCGGGCGGCTGGTTCTGTTCCTTCCTGGCCGGCCGGGTGAGCGCCGTCACCGGGCGGAAGCCTGCGACGGGCTAAAATCAGGGGATGCGTTGTCTTCCGTTGCGCGGAGTAAGCCGGGCATGAAGCGCCTCTGGCGTCTGCTGTACTACGCGCGCCGCTACACCCTGCAGGCTTTGTCGGCTGTCATCCTCGCTGCGGGCGTGGGCCTGCTCGATGCGTTTCGTGTGCTGCTCATCGGGCCAATCTTCGACAACGTGCTCGACCCCACGGCTGCGCATCGCGCCAACAAGACGCAGCTGCTCGGTTCGATCGGGGCGCGCTGGCATATTCACATCACACCGCAGATCCTGGTGCCGTCGTTCCTGCACATTAAGAACGACTGGGGTGTGATTGCGTTTGCGTTTGTGGCTGCGACGCTGCTGAAGGGCCTCTGCGATTACACCGGAACCTATCTGGCGAATTATGCGGGCTTCGGCATGATCACCGACATGCGCGACGACCTGTACGAGTCGATCCTGCGCCGTTCGGTCTCGTTCTTTCAGAAACACACAACGGGAACGCTGCTCTCGGCGCTGATCAACGATATCGAGCGGGTGCAGTACGCCACGTCGACGATTTTGTCGGATTTTCTGCAGCAGGCCTGCACGCTGGCGTGCATGGTGGTGGTGGTGATCGCACTGGGGGGACACCTGGCCTGGGTTCTGCCTGTCTTCGGTCTGATCGCCGCGTGGTCCATCATTCGCATTGGCCGCGATGTGCGCCGCACGACGCGCCGCGGCCAAGACAAACTTGCCGACATTCAGAACATCCTGCACGAGACGATCACGGGCAATCGCATTGTGAAGGCGTTCAACATGGAGTTCTGGGAGCTGCTGCGCTTCCGCCAGGCGGCGAAGCGGCTCTTCCGCGCCAATCTGCGGTCGGTGCGCGCGCAGGCGATCACCTCGCCGCTGATGGACTTTATCGGCGCGGTCGCGATCGCGGCGCTGCTCTGGGTGGGGCGCAACGAAATCGGCCACGGAGCGATGGCGGAAGGCACCTTCTTCGCCTTCATCGTTGCGTTGTTCAAGATGTACGATCCGATCCGGCGCTTTGGGACGTACTACAACAACTTCCAGCAGGCAGCCGGAGCTTCTGCCGCGATCTTCGATTTCATGGACGACCAGGACGAGGTCTGCGAGGCGAAGCATCCCACGGTCCTCAAAGGATTCAAGGAGAGCATCGTCCTCGATCACGTCCGATTCCACTACCGCGAGGGCGAGCGTGAAGGGCCACCGGTGGTCCTTGACGACATCAACCTCTCCATTCACCGAGGCGAAGTGGTCGCGCTGGTGGGACCCAGCGGGGCAGGGAAGTCGACGCTGGTGAATCTGATCCCGCGCTTCTTCGATGTTACGAGTGGCCGCATCCTCGTCGATGGGGTCGATGTGCGCCAGGCCAGCCTGGCTTCTCTGCGCGCGCAGATCGGCAAAGTTACCCAGGAAACCATTCTGTTCAACGACACGGTTCGCAACAATATTGCTTACGGCCAGCCCGATGTTCCGTTCAATCGGGTTGTCGACGCTGCCAAAGCAGCGCTGGCGCACGACTTTATCGAGCGCATGCCGGAGGGCTACGACACGGTGATCGGGGAGAAGGGCTTTCGGCTGTCGGGGGGGGAGCGGCAGCGGCTGGCGATTGCGCGGGCGATTCTCAAGAACGCGCCGGTCCTGATCCTGGACGAGGCGACCTCGGCTCTTGATGCCGAGAGTGAGGCTCTGGTGCAGGCGGCGCTGGCGAATCTGATGGCGGGGCGCACTGTTATTGTGATCGCGCATCGGCTGTCGACGATCCGCCGAGCGAATCGCATTGTGGTGCTGGAGCAGGGCTGCATCACGGCGATCGGTTCGCACGAGGAACTGCTCGTGAGCTCGCCGACCTACCAGAAGCTCTACCGTCTGCAGTTCATGGATCTGGCCGAAGCGAATGGCAACGGCAACGGCCAGAGCCATCACGAGGACCAGGGCAATCTCTTCGGCGGCAACGAGCCGGAGGGTTTGGACAATGCTTCCGCCCTCGAAGAATCATTTCCCTCCACGTCCACAACAACGTTCACAGGTAAGATCAACCGATGAGCCCGGCGAAGCCTCCCACGAAAACCGAAAGGGCCTCCGCGCAGTCCGCGCCAGCAACCGAAACCACCCCACAGCCCGTTTACTCAATGACCGGATTCGCTCGTGTGGCGGGCCGCGTCTCCGAGACACTGGGCTTCTCGCTCAGTCTTAAGAGCGTGAACCACCGCTTCCTCGATCTGCACATGCGTTTACCCAACGGGGCCGAGGGGATCGAGATCCACCTGCGCCGCGTGCTGAAAGAGAAACTGCGGCGAGGGCACGTGGAGGTGACGCTGAGTCTGGAACGCAGCCAGAAAGCGGAAGCCGGGTACGATCACGCGCTGGTTGCTGCCTACATCGAGGCCTTCCGCGCCGCGGCGGCCGAGCACAACCTCAACGCGGAGCCGGACCTGAACTCCGTCTTCCGCCTGCCCGGTGTTCTGCTGGCCGAGTCCCGCAGCGGCGAGGAGGAGATGAAGGTGCTGGAAGAGTCCGTGCTGCGTGAGACCGACGCGCTGGTCGCCGCGCTGCAGGCGATGCGCGCGCAGGAGGGGGCTGTGCTGGCGGGTGAACTGCGAGCGGGCATGGAGCGGCTGCGGCTTCTGGTCGATGAGGCGGCGACGCTGCGCGAAAAGGTGCAGCAGGCGTATTTCGATCGGCTGAACCAGCGGATGAAGACGATGCTCGACGGAGGTTTCGATAAGGACCGCATCCTGCAGGAAGCCGCGCTGATTGCCGAGCGCAGCGATGTGGAAGAAGAGGTAACGCGCCTTCGCACACACATCGATCACTTCATCGGACTGCTCGATCAGGGAGGGGAAGTGGGCAAGAAGCTCGACTTCCTGCTGCAGGAGATGAACCGCGAGGCCAACACGCTGCTGTCGAAGACCAGCGGCGTAGCGGGCAATGGAACACGCATTACCGAAGCGGGCCTGGGGATGAAGTCGGAGATTGAAAGGGCTCGCGAGCAGGTGCAGAACCTGGAGTAGGACCCGTAGTGGAAATTTCAGGTACGAGGGATCAACGAGGCTTGTCGGGCATTCTCTTCATCATTTCGGCGCCATCCGGGTCGGGCAAATCGACCATCGTGAATCAGCTCCGCTCGCTGGTGAGCGGCCTGGAATTTTCTGTGTCGTGGACCACGCGGGGGCCGCGGGGATCGGAGGTTGACTCGCGCGAGTATCACTTCACCACGCGCGAGCACTTCGAAGAGATGATCCGCGAGGACGAGTTCCTGGAGTATGCGCAGGTCTTCGACAACTACTACGGCACGGCCAAAGCCACGCTGCGGGAAGCCTTTGCGCAGGGCAAGGATCTGCTGCTGGACATCGACGTGCAGGGAGCGGCGCAGGTGCGCGCGAAGATGCCGGCAGCTATTTCCATTTTTCTGATGCCGCCTTCGCCGGAGATCCTGGCCACGCGGCTGCGGAATCGTTCCCGCGCCGAAGGCAAGGTCAAAGAAGAGATCATCGAGCGCCGTCTTGCCCGCGCTCAGCTGGAGGTTGAGAATTACCGGGAATATAGCTATATTCTCGTCAACGATATTCTGGACCGCGCCGTAGAGGAAATGGTCGCCATCGTTCTTGCCGAGCGCATCCGGCGGAACGGCTGTGGCGATATCGGGGAGGTGGACCGCGAGCGGGTGCTCCATCTCGCCGACGGCTGCCGCCAGGGAAATTCCGAGGCGCGGATCCGGTCGGTGTTGCGGGCTTTTGGGGTTCCGGAGTCTGGCACCGACGGGCAGCCATCCACGTAGGAGTTCTGGAGGGAGAAGGATGAGTATCGAGAAAGAGTACGACAGCAATTTCCGCTATGTGCTGGTGGCTGCGCGACGTGCTCGCCAGCTGCAGAACGGAGCCGAGCCGATGGTTTCCAGTCACTCGCGCAAGGCCTGCCGCGTCGCGCAGGAAGAGATCGCTGCCGGAAAAATTACGTACGTAAAGAAAGAAGACGCTCCGGTGCTGCGGCCTGAAGTCGACGGAGCGGACGTTCCGAAATTCGCTTCCTAGCTGGCAGGGCTGCGAGATTCCAGACCTGGCGAAGCGTCCCTGGGGTGCGGGCTGCTGCAAAGACCGCTGTACCCTGAGCTCTGCACCCTGTACCCTGTCCCTATGAAGGTCACGGTTGGCGTCACCGGCGGGATCGCTGCCTATAAATCCGCAGAGCTGGTTCGCGATCTGCAGAAGCATGCGCTGGACGTGCATGTGGTGATGACAGCGGCGGCACAGCAGTTCATCGCGCCTCTTACCTTCGCGGCGCTCACAGGGCACAAGGTCATCACGGGACTCTGGACGCCCGCGGGAGTGGACCCGGGCGACGTGGCGTCGGCCATCGAGCACATTGATGCGGCACAGTCCACCGATGCGCTGGTGGTGGCACCGGCTACCGCCGATATTCTCGCCAAATTCGCGCACGGCATTGCGGACGACTTTCTGACGACGATGTATCTGGCCACGATGGCCCCGGTGATTGTCGCGCCGGCGATGAACGTGAACATGTGGAACCATCCGGCGACGCAGGCGAATCTGGAGACGCTTGCCAATAGGCACGTGCGCATCGTTGCGCCGAAGAGCGGGTATCTCGCCTGCGGCATGGTGGGCGCGGGGCGCCTTGCGGAGAACAGCGCCATCGTCGATGCCGTGCTCAGCGTGCTGCACCATCGCAACGATCTGACCGGAGAGACGGTGCTGATCACGGCCGGAGGCACGCGCGAAGCGCTGGACCCGGTGCGCTTTCTCGGCAATCGTTCCAGCGGCAAGATGGGGTACGCCATGGCGGAAGCGGCGCAGCGGCGCGGCGCTCGCGTGATCCTGGTTTCCGCGCCTACAGCTCTTCGTCCGCCGGCCAATGTCGAAGTTGTCCCAGTAGTCACGACGCAGCAGATGCGCGACGCCGTGCTCGGCCGGCTCGACCAGGCGAGCATCGTGATCAAAGCTGCGGCCGTCGCGGACTACCGCCCGCGAGCGCAGGCCGATCAGAAGATGCGCCGCTCCGGCCCGCTGACGCTGGAACTGGAACCGACGGAAGACATTCTGGCCGCCGTGGTGGAGCAGCGCCGCCCGGGCATGCTGGTGATTGGGTTTGCGGCAGAGACGCAGGATGCGCTGGCTCACGGCCGCGACAAACTGCTGCGCAAGGGCGCCGACGCGATTGTCCTCAATGACGTGTCGCGCGAAGGTCTGGGCTTCGATTCTGACCGCAATGCCGTCACCTTCCTCACACGCGATCGCGCGATCGAGATGCCGGAGCTGACCAAGCGCGAACTGGCCGACCAGATCCTGGATGAGATCCTCACACTGCGCCGTCCTCGCCAGGAAGTGCTCACCGAGTCGGACCACGATCTTTCGCTGAACATCGGAGAACAGGCTTGACGACGCGGTTCTCCCCGGATGCCGAAGAAGCTCTTCGCGCACGCATCCGCTACTTTCGCGACCTGGGCGTCTTCGACTTCTACCGCCGCGAGGGGGCGGCCGGGGTCTTCGCGTCCGGCGAGAGCCCGATTGCGGCCGAAGTTGTGACAAATATGAGCGCGAGCGAGGCATCTGTAGCTGTGTCCGTTACAGAAGACGAGCCGGTCGCGATCGCCACCCCTGTATTCGGTTCCGACGAAGATCTGGAGGCCGCCCCGCCGATGTCCCCCAGGCAAGCCCGCCCGCAATCTCTGCCTGTGCACGCCGAAACCCCAGCCGCCGTCGCTCCCGGGAACCGCACCTCCGCTCTTGCGGCCATCCGCCAGGAGATCGGCAACTGCACCCGCTGCGCGCTGCACAAGGGGCGGAATACGATCGTTTTCGGCGACGGCGATCCAAATGCGCGTCTCATGTTTGTGGGAGAAGGGCCGGGCGCCGACGAAGATGCGCAGGGGCTGCCGTTCGTCGGCCGCGCGGGTCAGCTTCTGAACAACATGATTACCGCCATGGGGCTGCGGCGCGATCAGGTGTACATCGCGAATATTGTGAAGTGCCGGCCGCCGCAGAACCGGGTGCCGGAGCCGGTCGAGGCGAACACGTGCTCGCCGTTTCTCTTCCGCCAGATCGATGTGATCCGGCCTGAAGTGATCTTGGCGCTGGGCTCGACGGCAGCGACGTATCTGCTCGGGGGGAAGAGCCCGCTGGCCGCGCTGCGCGGCAGGATCCATCAGGCGCGCGGATCGAAGCTGATCGTGACGTATCATCCCGCCTACCTGCTGCGCGATCCCCGGCAGAAAAAGGAAGCCTGGGCAGATCTGCAGATTGCGATGGCAGAACTCGGATTAAAGCCAGCGAAAAATGGCTAGCGGAAAGCAGTCCTTGAAAAGCTGCTGTAGAAAGCCCTTAGCCAAAATCCGTTTGCAGGAAGCTGCTAGCGAAGGACTGTTGGCGAAAAGCGTTGCCGGTCAGACTGAGGTTCGGGCCGTTTCTGCCGACCGCTTTTCGCCAACCGCCTTATGGCTCGCGCCAGTGTTCGTGGCGCTTCACCACGGCAGCGCTTCGCCGAGGTGGATGTACGCGCCGGATGGACCGTCGTCGGGCAGGGTTGCGAGGGTAACGCTGGTCTTTGCGCCGTCGGGGATCTCCATGGGCGCCGCTTCAGTTCCCATGTCGGTCTTGACCCAGCCGGGATGCGCGGAATTGACCTTGATTTTTGTGTCCTTCAGCTCATGCGCCAGATGGATGGTGAAGGAGTTCAGCGCCGCTTTTGACGCGTCATAGGCAAACGATTTGGCGTTGTAGATCGGCGACTTCGGATCGGCATGCAGGGCGAGCGATCCGAGAATGCTGGAGAGGTTTACGATCCTCCCCGCAGGGGCCTTCCTGATGAGCGGCAGCAGCGTCTGGGTCAACTGTACCGCACCGAAGAAATTGGTATCGAAGGTTTCGTGCAGAACCTCAGCGCTGGTGCTGCTGGTCTTGTTGCCGCCCATGAAGTCTTCTTTTGCGACTCCGGCATTGTTGATCAGAATGTCGAGCTTGCCGTACTTCTTGTCGAGGTATTGGTAGATCTCTTTGTAGTCGGCTGCTTTGGTGATGTCGAATTTGACGGCATCGGCTTCGACGCCATCCTTCTTCAGTTTTTCCACAGCCTCTTTGCCTTTGGCCAGATCCCGCGAACCGATCACGGCCTTGATCCCGAGCTTGCCCAGCTGGCGAGCGGTTTCGAGGCCCAGACCTTTGTTGCCCCCTGTGATAAACGCGACTTTCTCTGCTGCCATGCAAAATCCTCCGTTCCCATGTGATTCGGTCGATCCTCTCCAGGATTCACAACCCCCCACGTTTTCCGCAACAGCGATTCCGGCTTTCTCATGTCCGCTCCCGGCCACCGGCTACGGGCCACTGGCTCTATTCTGTTACGCTGCGAAAAACGACCCGATGCCCGCCTACTGCGATGTCGCCCTGCCGGTCCCGCTGGACCGCCCCTTCACGTATTCTTTGGGCGATCTCGACGCTCGGGTGGGCGCGCGCGTGCTCGTTCCGTTCCGCAATGAGAAGCTGGCCGGCGTGGTGCTTCGTCTGCACGACGAGCGGCCGCCGGTGGAGACGAAGCCGCTGCTCGCGATACTCGACGAGGAGGCGGTAATTACGGCGGAGCTGATGGAGCTGGCGCTGTGGATCGCGCAGTACTACCTCGCGCCCATCGGAGAAGTCCTGCGCTCGATGCTGCCGCTGGCCGGCGAGGTGCGCCGTCACGTTCTCTACCGCATCACCGATCTCGGGCGTCTGGCGCTGCTTTCGGCAGCGGAGCAGGGTTCGTCACGCCGATCGCGCCTCTCGCCCGAAGAGCAGGACCAGGAGTACGCGGTGCTCAACGAGCTGGAAACCGGCGAAGCGGTGCGCGCCTCGCGATTGCGTTCGTCCACCGGTGCGTCGGTGCGACTGCTGCAGGGCATGCTGCGCAAGAGGTGGATCACGCGCGAGACCGCAGCGGAGGCCCGCGATGCGCGGCGCACGGTTCGCTACGCCGTGCTGGTTCAGGACGTACGCCTGCCGAAGCTCAACGACAATCAGCAGGCGATCCTGCTGGAGCTGACGGCTGCCGATGGTGAGCTGCCTGTTGCCGAGCTGCGCCGGCTCGAGGTGCCGATCTCGACGCTGGGCACGCTGGTCCGGAAGAACCTGGTGCGTATCGAAGAGCGACCGGCAGACTTCCACCTGACGCACCTGCATGCGGCGGCGCCCCCCGAACATGAGCTGAACCCGGCGCAGCTGGACGCGCTCGATACGATCACGGTTGCCGCGAGAGTGCGCGAATTTCGGCCGCTGCTGCTGCACGGGGTGACGGGGTCGGGCAAGACGGCGGTCTACCTGGCTGCGATGCGCCGGACACTGGATGCGGGGCGCACGACGATCCTGCTGGTTCCTGAGATTGGCCTTACGCCCGCGATGGCGGCGCAGCTGCATCATGCTTTTGGTGCGGAGGTCGCGCTGCTGCACTCCGCGCTGACGCCGGAGGAGCGCGGCGAGCAGTTCCACCGCATTCGCAAGGGCGAGGCGCGCGTTGTGGTCGGCACGCGCTCCGCGATCTTCGCTCCCGTCCGCGACCTGGGCCTGGTGATTGTCGACGAGGAACACGACTCAAGCTACAAGCAGGAGTCCACGCCGCGTTACAACGGGCGCGACGTTGCCGTGATGCGCGCGAAGCTTGCCCGTGCGGCGGTGGTTCTGGGTTCGGCCACACCGTCGCTCGAAACCTGGCACAACTCCGCCAGCGGCAAGTACCAGCGCATCGAACTGCGCGAGCGCGTTAAGGACCGGCCCCTGCCCGAAGTTCGCCTGATCGATATGCGACGCGAATTTCAGGAAACGGGCCAGGAGCAACTCTTCTCGCGCGCGCTGGTGGAGGAAACGCGGGCGACACTCGATCGCGGCGAGCAGGCGATCATCCTGCTCAACCGCCGCGGCTACTCGTTCGTGGTGATCTGCCGTGCCTGCGGGGTCAAGCTCGAGTGCGAAAACTGCTCGATCGCGCTCACTTACCACAAGGCCGCGATTCCGGGGGACGAGCGCGCGACGGGCGCCCGGCTGGAATGTCACTACTGCGGTTACAAAAAGACGGTGCCCAAACTATGCCCTGCGTGCGAAAGCGAGCACCTCTACTTTCTTGGAGCCGGATCGCAGCAGGGCGAGGAGCGGCTGCAGGAAATTTTTCCCAATGCGCGCATCGGACGCATGGATCGCGACACGGTGCGGGCACGCGGCGATATGGAGCGGCTGCTAATCCGGCTTCATTCCGGCGAGATCAATCTGCTGGTCGGTACGCAGATGATCGCCAAGGGACACGACATCCACGGCGTAACGCTGGTGGGAGTGGTGGGCTGCGATTATGCGCTGGGGCTGCCGGATTTCCGCGCCGCCGAACGCGTCTTCCAGCTTCTGACCCAGGTTTCAGGGCGAGCCGGGCGCGGGGAACTCCCGGGACAGGTGATCGTGCAGACGTACCACACGGACCACTACGCGATCCAGCTCGCGGCAGCGCACGATTACGGCGGCTTTGTGGAGAAGGAGCTGAAATTCCGTCGGCTAATGCATTATCCGCCGTATGCGGCGCTGGCGAACATCATGCTGCAGAGCCAGCGACTCGAAGAAGCAGCGGCCTGGGCGAATACGCTTGGCCGCTGGTGCCAGAACACGACATTGCGTAACGTGCGCGTGCTGGGACCGGCGACGTCGCCGATCGCGAAGATCAAACGGACGTACCGGTTTCACCTGGTGATGAAAGGCGAGAACCGCACCGCGCTGCAAAAGGCGCTCCGCGCGCTGCTGGCGCACGCCGAATCAGCGCAGATTCCGCGCGCCCATCTGATCATCGATGTCGATCCCGTGAGTTTGATGTAATTCACCAGGAAGGACAGCTCATGCAATATCTCAGCGAAGATCAGGTTCGGTCGTTTCTCACTTATGAAGCGCTGTTGCCCGCGGTGGAGCGCGCGCTGATCGATCTCTCGCTCAGGAAGATCCAGCAGCCGGTGCGCACTGTGCTGCGCATTGCGCAATCGGGAACGGGGCAGGGCGCCGAGCCTCAGGGATTTTTCGGGCTCATGCCGGCTTTTGACGAGGAGCTGATCGGCGTGAAGCTGGTCACCGTTTACGAGCGCAATACGACGCTGCCCACGCATCAGGCGATGATCCAGCTGCTCGACGCGAAGACCGGCGAGCCCCTTGTCGCCATGGATGGCCGGCTGATCACCGAGATGCGTACCGCTGCGGTTTCCGCGGTGGCGACAAGGCTCTTTACGCCCGAAGATGCGCGCACTCTGGCGATCCTTGGCAGCGGCGTGCAGGCGCGATCGCACCTGCGGGCGCTTCGCCTGGTCCGCAACTTCGCCGAGATCCGCGTATGGAGCCGTACGGCCGCGAACGCCGAGCGCTTTGCCGCGGAGTTTGGCCTGGAGGCGGCTCCGACGGCGGAGGCCGCCGTGCGTGGCGCCGATGTGGTTCTCGGGGTCTCCAGCGTGCGCGAACCTTTGATCCGGGGCGAGTGGCTCGGTCCGCGGGCGCTGGTGTGCGCCGTCGCCGCGGTTACGCCCGACCGGCGCGAGCTGGACGACGCCGCCATGAACGCAGCGATCGTGGTTGAATCGCGGGAAGCGGCGCTCCGCGAGTCGGGTGACATCCTCGGATCCGGGCAGGCGATATATGGGGAGATCGGGGAGATTCTGGGCGGTCTCAAGCCGGTTCCGAGTGGCCGCATCGTTCTGAAGTCCCTGGGGGTTGCGGCCTGCGATCTGGCGGCGGCCGGGGCGGTGTGGCGGGCTCTTCAGAACCGTGCAAGTGATTAAAACTAAAGTAACTTGGGTGCCCACGCCTACCCTGAAAAGGGTACAGACTCCGGCACGTTAGTAGGGCATTCTTAACGGTGGCGCCGCAGGAGTGCCACGCGTTGCGCAAGTATTCTCCTCTGTTCGTCCTGGTCGCTCTCGGTTGCGGGCTTTACGCCTCTGCCCAGGGAGCGAAGGCTGTCGCATCCCCGGTCGGCCGCGCTCGCCGGGTTCTGACGACGGTGGCCGAAGTTCGCGCTCTGCCGAAGAGTCAGTTCGACGGCACGCCGGTGCTGCTGCGCGGCACGCTGACCTACTATCAGCCGTTCGACGGGCTGGTCTTTTTTCAGGACGACACGGGAGCAATCTTTCTGCAGACGCCGATGCAGGCGCCGCGGCTGAAGGCCGGGGACTTTGTCACGGTCCGGGGGGTCACGGTTCCTTCCGGCTTCGCCACGGATATCAGGACGAGCGACATTCATTTTGAGAAGGCCGGACCGCTGCCCGAGCCGGTTCCGGTGTCGTGGCGCACGCTGATGCAGGGCATGGAGGACTGCGCCTTCGTCAGCGTGGTGGGAAAGGTGCGGTCGGCCACGATGCAGAGCTACGACCTCTCGACCATCGCGCTTCACTCGGCGAACGAGCCTCCACCGCGTTTTCTGGTGATCGATCTGCAGACGGACGGGGGCATTGTCCGCGTGCATATGGATGACATTGAGGGCGTCGATCCTTTGTCGCTGCTGGACGCACAGGTGCGGCTGGAGGGCGCGTCGGGCGGGGTTTTCGACGGCAAACTGCGTCAGACGGGTGCGGAGGTCTGGGTCGCGAACGCCCGCCAGATGCAGGTGCTGACGCCGGCCTTCGTGAATCCGGCGAAGCTGCCGCTGACGCGATTCAACCGCGTCATGACGGGCCTGTTCAGCCGGGATGAGAGCCAGCGGGTTCACGTGCGCGGCAGCCTCACGTTCTACCAGCCAGGCTTGCAGATGGTGCTGCAGACACCGGAGGGAGAAGCGATCCTGGTCACGACGTGGGAACAGAGGCCATTGAGCATCGGCCAGGTGATCGATGTGGTCGGTTTTCCCGACGCAGACAAGTACTCCGAAGCTCTGGAGGACGGCACTGTGCTTCCGACGGCGGAGATGCGTCCCATTGAGGCGGTGCCGGTGCACTGGGAGGAGGCGCTCGCCGGCCATTTTCCGTATCAGCTGGTTTCCATTGAAGGCAAGCTGGCCGCGGAGGTCCACGAGCCGCATGAGGACACCCTCGTGGTGCAGGCCGGCTCTCACGTCTTTTCCGCTTTGCTGCCGCGCACGGTCTGGGATCGACAGGTGGATCAAAATGCGCTGCCCGACTATGCCATCGGCAGTACGGTGCGGATTACCGGGGTGTGCGTGGTGCACGCGGGCGGGCCCTGGAACACCGAACGCTGGTTCGATCTGGAGCTGCGTTCGCCGGACGACGTCATGGTGCTGATCGCGCCTTCATGGTGGACGGCGCGCCGGCTGCTGTACCTGAGCGCCACTCTCCTGGCGCTGGTGCTGGCGGCGCTGTTCTGGGCTCTGATCCTGCAGCGCAAGGTGCGCCGCCAGACCGAGCAGATCCGTCTGACGATGGAATCGGAAGCCGCACGCGAGCGGCGCATCGCGTTTCTCGAGAAGGAACGGGGCCGTGTGCTGGAAGCCATCAACAGCATGCTCAATCTGGATGACGTGCTGCGCATGATCCTGCATTTCATCAGCACGCAGATGGAAGAGCGTACGTGCTGGTGCGAACTGGCCGGCGGCACCGTGGTGGGCCAGCCGGGTACATCGACCGGGGACACCGAGGTCGTCCGGCGCGGCATCTACTCGGGGGCGGGCGAACGTCTGGGCGCGCTTGTTGTATCCGGCGCCGAGGCATTCCAGGAGCAGGCCGGCGAAGCGCTGGAGATGGGCGCCAGCCTGGCCGCCCTAGCCATCGACAATCGCCGCCTGTACGAGACGCTGGTGCACCGTTCGCAATACGATCAGCTCACCAATGTCGCCAACCGCTTCCTGTTGGAAAGCCGGCTGGACGAGGCGCTGGGCCATGCGAAACGCAGCCAGACGCGGTTTGCCCTGGTCTACATCGACCTGGACCAGTTCAAGATGGTCAACGACCTCTACGGGCACCGAGTTGGGGATACGTACCTGCAGCAGGTTGCCGATCGGCTTTCCCAGACGCTGCGGGGGATGGATACGCTGGCGCGCGTCGGCGGCGACGAATTCATCGCGTTGATTCCGGTGGTGCGCAATCGCGGCGACGTGGCGGAGATTTTGGAGCGGCTGACCCGCTGCTTCGACCAGCCGTTTCGCATCGACGATTACACGATTCGCGGATCAGCAAGCATCGGCGTGGCGCTCTTTCCTGAAGACGGCTCCAGCAAGGATGAGCTCAAGCGCGTGGCCGATGCAAACATGTACGCGCACAAGCCGCACACGGCGGTGTAGGGAGCCAGCCTGTTGGGAGTCAGGGATTGGATTCGCGAATCGGTTCCGAGATGAATGGCGGACTGCGAGTCGTTACCGGAGGAGATTTAGCAAGAGCCCCGGTGCGCAGCCCAGCAGGATCACGAGGGCGGCCAGCACCCAGATGGTGGTCCGCGTTACCAGGGAAACGTGCAGCGGTCCGGCGTCGGCGCGGCCATCGGTCACATACGCTGCTTTCAGGACGCGCAGGTAGTAGTAGAGCGACACGGCGCTCATGATTACGGCGAGAAGCACAAGCCACAGCAGTCCCAGGTGCGGTTGCGCATCGACGACTGCGGTAAAGATGTAGAACTTGCCGAAGAAGCCGGAGAGCGGGGGAATCCCTGCGAGCGACAAGATGAAAACGAGGAGGCAGACCGAGAGTCCGGGAGCGCGCTTGCTCAATCCGGCCAGATCGGCAACCTTGTCGATGCCCTCGGCTTCGAGGGTTCCCAGCACGCCAAAGGCTCCCAGGGAGGCCAGGGCGTAGGTGATCACGTAGTAGATGAGGGCCCGTTCGCCCATGGCGGTGTGGGCGATGAGCCCGAGCAGCATGTAGCCGGCGTGTCCGATGGCAGAGTAAGCCAGCAGGCGGCGCACGCTGGTCTGCGCGATGGCCGCCAGGTTGCCGACCACCATGGAGACAGCAGCGATGAGGCAGAGCACCGGTACCCAGCCGGGAGCATAGCCGTGATAAGCTCCGCGGCCGGCGGCCATGGCGAGGCCAACCGTGACAACCTGGGCGAAGATGAAGAAGCTGGCGACCTTGGAACTCGATGCGATGAAGCCGGCGCTCACGGTCGGCGCGCCCTGGTAGGCGTCAGGGGCCCACAGGTGGAACGGCGCAGCGGCGACTTTGAATCCGAATCCGATGGCCACCATGACGATAGCGACCAGCAGCAGCGGGTCGAGCGCCGGGCCGCTGGCAGCCGCTGTAATCTGTGGCAGCTCAATCGAGCCGGAGACGCCGTAGAGCAGGCTCATGCCGAAGAGCAGGAAGCCGGCGGACATTCCGCCGAAGAGAAAGTACTTGAGGCCTGCCTCGGCTGACTGGCGGCTCTGCTTGTCGAATCCGGTGAGGATGTAAAGCGAGAGGCTGAGAAACTCGAGCGCCACAAAAATGAGGAGCAGGTTCTGCGTGGCGACGAGGAACATCATGGCCACGGTGGCGAAGAGGATGAGTGCGAGATACTCGCCTGCGTGCTCGGTGATGCGGGTGGAGGTGGAGAGCAGCACCGTCAGGATGGCCAGGGCAAGAAGGGCGATCTGCACGACCCGGGTCAGGGGCGTGACGACGAACATGGCATCGGGCAGGGTGGTGGTGCCGGCGCCGTGCGTGAGCATCGCAATCGTCAGCAGCGATCCCGCGCAGGCGATGAGGGCACCGACGCCAAAACGGCGCCCGACGGCGGCCCGGCGAAGCGCCGACAAATCGACGGCGAGCAGAACGAGTCCGGTCAGCGCCAGCACGATTTCGGGCAGGGTGGCGTGGAGCAGGCCAGTGTAGCTGATGGAGGTCAGGAGGGGGTTCATCGCCACGCTCCCTGACGCAGGCCTTCAAATAAGGGCGAATTCAATGCAGGCAAAATCAGATCGGTCAAAATGCGCGGGTATAGGCCAACGATCAGCGTGCTGGCAAGCAGCAGCGCAGCGGCCAGCTTCTCAGGGAACGAGATGGGCGGCAGCGCATGCTCGGCAGCGCCCGGGGTGGGATCGCCGTAGAACGCCTTCGTGAGGGCGCGCCATGTGAAGGCAATGCCGACCAGGATGCCGATGCCGGCGATGACGATCATCCAGGAGAACGACCGCCAGGTGCCGACGAGCACCTGGAATTCGGCGATGAATCCGCTGAATCCCGGGAGGCCGATGGAGGCCATGCCGGCGAGGATGAAGGTGACCGCTGCGAAGGGGACCGCTTTGCCCAGCTGCATGGGGCCGAGTTCATTGAGGTCGCGCGTGTGGGTGCGGTCGTAGACCATGCGGCCGACGACCGCGAAGAGCAGGCCCGCGATCACGCCGTGGGAGAACATCTGCAGGACCGCGCCATCGAGGCCGATCTGGGTGAGGGTCATCAGGCCGAGCAGGACGAATCCCATGTGCGAGACGCTCGAGTAGCCGATGACGAATTTGAAATCGCGCTGTACCAGGGCGACGCTGGCGCCATAGAGGATGCCGATGACGGCGAGGAGCGCAAAGACATCCCGCCAGGAGCCCAGACCGAGCACATGGAAGCCCCACGGGCCGAGGCCGGCAGGGAAGAGCATCATGGCGACGCGCAGGCACCCGTAAGCGCCGAGCTTCATCACGACGCCGGCCAGCAGCATGGAGGCTGCCGTGGGAGCGGCTGCGTGTCCGGTGGGCGCCCAGGTATGGAAGGGCCACATGCCGGCGAGCACGGCGAAGCCCACAAAGACCATGGGGAAGAGCCCCATCTGCAGGTGGGTGGAGAGATGCGCGGTTGCCAGCACATTGAAGCTCATGCTGTGGCCGCCTGCGGCGACCCAGGTGGCGACCATGCCTGCCAGCACCAGCGCACTGCCGGCAAAGGAGTAGAGCGCCAGCTTCATGGCGGCGTATTCGCGCTGCGCTCCGGCTTCTTCGGGCGTGGCGCCGGCCTTCGCCGATCCCCAGATGGCGATGAGGAAGTACTTGGGGATGATGGCGATTTCGTAGAAGACGAAGAGAAGGAAGAGGTCGAAGCTGAGGAAGACGCCGTAGACGCCGCCGATGAGCACCAGGAAAAACGCGAAGAACTCCTGCGTGCGCTTCTCAATATTCCAGGAGAACAGGATGCCCGCAGTTGCGGCGAGGCCGGTGAGCAGCACCAGGGTCAGGCTGATGCCGTCGGCCGCCAGGTGATATTCGAGGCCCAGCTGCGGAATCCAGGAGACGCGCGCGATGGTCAGGAGCTCGCCGGGCTGCCAGTGACGCAAGGCCACGAGGCCGATGCCCAGGCCGATCAGCGCGCTGAGCAGAGCGAGCCACCGGGCCAGCGCTTTCGACGGGCTGAGCCGCGCGGCCAGCGCTCCAGCGAACGAGATGTAGATCGTCCAGGCGAGCATCAGAACCTCATCCCCGTGACCAGCTGCATCACCGTGCCGTGCACCACGCCGGTGATGAGCTGCGGATAGAGCCCGAGCACCAGCATCAACGCGATGATGGGCGCGAGCGCCCAGCGCTCGGTTGCGGTCAGGTCCGGCATCTTTGCCCACTTCGGATTGACCGGGCCGGAGAAAACTTTCTGGATCACGGTGAGCAGGAAGACGGCCGTCATGAGCAGACCGAGAACGGCGAAGCTCGAGGTCCGCGGAGCCAGCGGGAAGGCGCCCTTGAAGATCAGAAACTCAGACGGGAAGCCATTGAGCCCGGGGAGTCCGAGCGAGGCGAAGATGGCGATTCCCATGAGGCCGGAGAAGACCGGCACGACACGCCGCAGTCCGCCGAAATCCTCGATGCCGCGCACGCCGTCGCTGCGCCGCTCGAGGAGTGCGATGAACCAGAAGAGCGCCGCCGCGGTCAATCCATGGCTGAACATCTGCAGGAGGACACCGGTTACTGCTGCGGCCTTCTGGGCTTCCATGCCGGGATCGGTTCCGGTGAACTGCGCCGCCACGCAGACGCCCAGGACACAGTAGCCGAGGTGGTTGATCGACGAATAGGCAAAGGTCCGCTTCAGATCTTTTTGCACCCAGGCGGCGAAGGCCGGAAGGACGATGGACGCGAGCGCCATCCACAGCAGCGGCTTCATTGCGTGCTGCATCTGGTCAGGGAAGATCGGCAGCAGCACGCGGAGGAATCCGTAGACGCCCATCTTCGACATGGCGCCGGTGAGCAGCATGGTGGTCTCGCTGGAGGCTTCGGCGTAGGTGGAGGGCAGCCAGGTGTGGAAGGGCACCACCGCGGTCTTCACTGCGAAGCCCAGGAACACGGCCCAGAAGAGGAGCATCCCCAGATGCTGCGGATTGGCGGAGAGGCCGCCAAACAGATGCAGATTCTGCGCCAGGGCGGTTGTCAGCTGACCGCTTTGGCCGAGTTGCGCCAGCTGCACGAAATCGAACTGGCCGGTCGCGAGGAAAATGGCCAGAAAGCCGAGCAGCAGGGCGACGCTGCCGACCATCGTGTAGAGGAAGAACTGTGCGGCGGCCCGAGCCCGTTTTTTCCCGCCCCAGATGCGCACCAGGAAGAAGGCCGGAATCAGGCTCAGCTCCCAGAAGATGAACCAGTGGACGAAGTTGAGTGCGGTGAAGGTTCCGAAGAGCCCGGCTTCGAGGAAGAGCACCAGTGCGAAGTACACCGGGCCATGCTTCTCGTTCTTCCAGGAGGCCGCTAAGGACATCAGCACGACCAGCGCGCTCAACACCAGCATCAGTGCGCCGAGGCCGTCGATGCCGACGTGGTAGGAGATGCCGAGGGCCGGCACCCATGGGTGCAACTCCTCAAACTGCATGCCGGGATTGGCCGGCGAGAGTCCCCACCAGAGGAGGCCGGCGAGTGCGAGGCCACCGGTGGCAAACGTCATGGCGATGACACGCGCCACGTCTCCCAGCTTCGTCGTGGCCAGGACGACCAGGGCACCTGCCAGCGGCAGAAATGTGAGCAGCGTAATCATCCGCGGTGCCCCCACAGCAGCCACACCGCGAGCACCACGAGGGCTCCGGCGATCACGCTGAGATAGGTCTGGACGCGGCCGCTCTGCAGGCGCGACAAGAGCCGGCCTCCACGCGAAAGCTCGCGGCACCCCTGATCGAAGCCGCCATTGACGACGAAGCGGTCCACACCAAAGTCCAGCCAGCTCAGTCCGGCGACAGCCCACGACACGAGCCGCACCGCACCGCCAAAGACGAAGCGATCGAGCCAGGCCGACAGCACCGCGAAGAAGCGTGCCAGTGCGATGACCGTGACGCCGTACAGCTCATCGATATAAAGCCGGTTGCCCAGCGCATGGAAGACCGGAGGCATGATCTTTTCGAGCGCATCGGGGTCCGCTGCGTTCGTGATTGGTTTGCGGCCATAGAACCACCAGCCGAGGAGCAGTCCGGCGAAGACGATCAGCGTCGAGACGAGCATCGTCGACATCAGTCCCGGCTCGCTGAATCCTGCGAGGTCCCACGCAACCCCGCGTCCGTTGAGGAAATTCTGGAACCAGGGCCAGGCCGGGGTTCCCACGAATCCGAGGAAGGTCGCAAAGACCGCGAGGATCGTCAGCGGCACGGTCATCACGCCGGGGCTCTCGTGCGGCTCCTCGACGGCGCAGACTTCGCCATGCCGCGGGGAAGTTGTGGGCTCCACACCATGTCCGGCTCCGTGTGCCGCGACGGCTGCAGGCGTCACGGTTGCCATGGGTTCGCGCTTCTGTCCGAAGAAGACGTAGTACATCTGCCGCGTCATATAGAACGCGGTCAGCAGGGCACCGATCGCGCCGAGGTAGAACGGTCCCAGCGAGACATCCCATCCGTGCGCCGCGTGCAGGATAGCGTCCTTGCTCCAGAAGCCGGCAAAGAGGGGAAATCCGCAGAGCGCCAGCATTCCGGCTGAGTAGGTCGCGAAGGTCACGCGCATGGATTTGCGGAGCCCGCCCATGTTGCGGATGTCCTGCTCCTCCGTACAGCCGTGAATCACTGAGCCGGCGCCGAGGAAGAGCAGCGCCTTGAAGAAGGCGTGCGTGATGAGGTGGAACATGCCCACGGCGACGCCGCCAACACCGAGGCCGAGCATCATGTATCCGAGCTGCGAGACGGTGGAGTAGGCCAGGATACGCTTGATGTCGTTCTGTGCCACCGCAATGCACGCCGCGAAGAAGGCGGTGATGGCGCCCACCCAGGCGACGACCTCCAGTGCCGCGCCGCTCATCAGCGGATAAACACGCGCCACCAGATACACTCCTGCGGCGACCATGGTGGCGGCGTGGATCAGCGCGCTCACCGGCGTGGGGCCTTCCATCGCGTCCGGCAGCCAGACATGCAGCGGCACCTGACCCGACTTGCCGACGGCTCCGCAGAAGATGAGCAGGCCAATGGCGGTCGAGACGGCCATTCCGGCCGCCGTGGCCTGTCCGGCCATCGTCGTGAGTGCGTGCTGCTCAAGGCAGCCTTGTCCGTTGCCGTAGAAGACGAGCGTGCCGGTCTGCGCGTAGAGCCAGACCATACCGATCAGGAGTCCCAGATCGCCCACGCGAGTGGTGATGAAGGCTTTCTTTGCAGCTGCCGCGGCGGCGGGACGCTGGAACCAGAAGCCGATCAGCAGATAGGAGGTCAGCCCGACCACTTCCCAGCACATGAAGAGGAGCAGCAGGCTGTTGGCGATGACAACGCCCAGCATGGCTCCGGCAAAGAGAGAGAGGAAGCAGAAGAAGCGGGTGAAGTTGTCGTCGTGGGCCATGTAGCCGACGCTGTAGATGAAAATCAGCAGCCCGACGAAGGTGACCATCACCAGCATGACCGCGGCGAGCGGATCGAGGAGCCAGCCCAGCTGCACCCACTGTGTGCCGTACTGCATCCAGTCGATGTTGCGCATCTGCATGGCCGGGTGCGAGAGGGCCTCGGCGAAGGCCTTCAGCGCCAGCAGCAGCGAGACGCTCATCGAGCCGATGGCGAGAAACGCCGCCATGCCGCGATCGCCGCGTTTGAGCAGGGCACTGAAACCCGCGGCGGCCATGGGAATGGCGGGAATCAGCCAGAGATTCTGTACGATCCAGGGCATTATCCCTTCATCTCCGTAATCTCGCTCACGTCACTGGTGCGCGCGTGCCGGTAAATGGCCAGGATGAGCGCCAGGCCGACAGCCGCTTCGGCGGCCGCGACGGCGATGGAGAAGATGACGAACATCAGCCCGGTCAGGGCCTCGGGATTCGGTCCGAAGCGCCAGAATGCGATGAAGTTGAGATTGGCGGCGTTCAGCATCAGCTCGATGCCTGCCAGCACGAGGATGGCGTTGCGACGGGTCAGCGCCCCGGCCAGTCCGATGGAGAAGAGCAGGGCAGAAACCAGCAGACAACCAGCGAGCGGGGTCATCAGGCGCGCAGCTCCTCACCCGGCTCGGAGCGCGGCGGAAGCGCCGCATGCGGTCCACGCTGTTCGCGCACGGCCAGAATCACCGCGCCGATCATGGCCGCGGTGAGCATGAGAGCGATGACTTCCAGCGGCAGGACATAGCGCTGCATCAGAGCGAAGCCAATTTCCCGCATGGAGGTTTGGGGAGCAGGTCCGGCGACGGCGGAATGGGCCACACCGCTGCCCGTTACCGCCCAACCGAGCACGGCGAAGACAGCTACGGCCAGCAGGGCGCCCGCGAGGCCTGCCGGCGAAAATACTTTGTGCAGTTCCGTCTCTCCGCTGCGGGTCAGCAGGATGGCGAAGACGATGAGGATGGCGATGGCGCCCACGTAAACCAGCAGCTGCGCCAGGCCTGCAAACTCCGCACCTAAATTGAGGTAAAGGCCGGCGAGTCCTGCAAAGGAAACGGCCAGCGCCAGCGCGCAGTGCACCAGACGACGCAGCGTCATGGCGGCAATTCCTCCGGCCAGTGTCATGATCGCGAGAATCAGGAAAGAAACCGTCATTCCCATTCGTACGTGGTTTCGGTGCGTTGCCTCTGCACCAGGGTTGCGATTATTCCCGACCTGCGACAGCGTTCGTCACGCCGGGCCTCTCCTACAATTTCACAGCACGACTGCCCCGACTGTGACTTGCATCACCAGCCGGTTCGATTCGCCCTGCGCTACTCCACGAAGCGATAGTTTCTCTTCTCGATCTTCCGGCCGCGCTCCAGTGTGCGGGCCAGCAGGATAAACGGGGCAAAAATTACCAGTGCACAGACCAGCCAGCGTATCACACTGCCGAGGGCCGCCGGTCCCACCAGAGTGGGTGAAAGGAAGCGCCACAGACCCGCGGAGAAAATCACGATCAGGGTCATCGGCAGCATGAACTTCCATGCGAAGTTCATCAGCTGATCCATGCGCAGCCGGGGCAAGGTTCCGCGAATCCAGATGAAGCCGAAAATCATGATGAGCAGCTTGCCGAAAAACCACATCCAGGAGGGAATCCACGTGAGCAGGCTCACGGGCGAAGACCATCCGCCGAGGAAGAGCGTGATGCCGAGGCCGCTGACCGCGAACATCTCAATGTATTCGGCAAGGAAGAAGAGCGCGAACTTGAAGCCGGAGTACTCGATGAAGTAGCCGGCGATGATCTCCGATTCGCCCTCGGGCAGATCGAAGGGGCTGCGGTTGGTCTCGGCTGTGGCCGCGATCATGAACAGAATGAATCCGGCGAGCCCCCACGGGGTGAAGACATTCCAGTGCGCGACGCCGACGGTGTAGCGCGCCTGCTCTTCGACAATCTTTACCGTGGACAGCGTTCCCGCCATCATGACGACGGCGACCGACGAGAGGATCAGGGGAATCTCGTAGCTGATCATCTGCGCGATGGCGCGCATCGCGCCGAGGAGCGAGTATTTGTTGTGGCTCGACCATCCGGCCATGAAGACGGCCAACTCGGTTGCCGCGCCGACCGCGAAGAAGTAGAGCACGCCGCTGTCGAGGTCGACGGCGGTCATATTGCGGCCGACCGGCAGCACGGCATAGCTGAGGAACACCACGCCCACGAGCACGAGCGGCGCCAGGTAGTGCACGACCTTGTCGGCGCGTTCAGGAACGACGTCTTCCTTGGTGAGCGATTTAACCGCATCGGCGAGCGGCTGGAAGACACCCCAGGGTCCCACGCGGTTGGGGCCGTAGCGGTTCTGCATGCGGCCCAGACCCTTGCGCTCGAAGACGGTGGTGATGGCGAAGAGGGCGGCGAAGACGACGATGATCGCCCCCACGGAGATCAAAATGGAAACCAGCGTCTGCCAGGGCGCCGAAACATGCACCACGATCCAGTCTTTGATCAGGACGAAAATCTGATCCGCCGTATTCACCGTGCTCATTGCGGCGTTCCCTTCGTTGCAGCAGCTTTTGCAGGAGCCGCAGCGCCGTTGCCCTCGGTGGGGGCGGGTGCTGCCGCTGCCGCTGCAGCTGCTTTCGCTTTGGCCGCCGCTTCGGCTGCCGCCGCCTTGGCCTTCGTGTCTTCCAGTTCCTTTGCGCGGCGTTCGTCGCACTCGGCAGCTTCGAGGGGATGGATTTTCTGGTAGTACTCGTTCGATTTGGCCAGCTCTTTTTTCGTGTAGAGCAGGTCGCCGAATCGATCGCTGGTGCTCAGCTCGTAAACCTTGTCCATGCGGATGGCGTCGAAGGGGCAGACCTCGACGCAGATCTGGCAGCTCATGCACACCGAGACGTCGATGTTGAAGACGGCCGGATAAGCCTGCATCTTGCCCACGAAATCCGGCTTCTTGTCCTTGCTCTTCTCAATATGGATGCAGCGCGGCGGACACTCTTTCTCGCAGATCTGGCAGGAGACGCAACGCAGGCCGGCTTCCGGATCGGTCCCGTCAAATATCAGAAACGGAAAATTGCGCGAGGCCTCCGGCAACTCGTGCCGTTCCTCCGGATACTGCACGGTCGTCAGCCGATCCTTCTCAACATAGCTGCCGAAGAAGTTCCGCGCTGTCTCGACTAATCCCTGAACGATTCCTTCACCTAACATCGAAAACAGTCCTCAGTTTTCAGTCCCCAGTTTTCAGTCCCCAGTTCTGGATTAGGTCCGAACAACTAACAACTGGGGACTAACAACTGCATCTCACCGATCCACTTCTCCCAGCACGATATCCACGCTGCCCAGAATGATGACTACATCCGCCACGTTGTGCCCCAGGCACATGTCTTCAAGAATGGTGAGATTGATCATGCTGGGCGGCCGCACGCGATAGCGGTAGGGATTCCCCGTGCCATCGCTGATGATGAAGAATCCCAACTCGCCTTTGGGCGACTCGATCCGCCCGTAGGCCTCGCCGGCCTTGGGCCGCAGACCGCGCAGGCGGACTTTCGGATCCATAATGGGGCCGTCGGGAACATCCTTCAGGGCTTGTTCCAGAATCCTGACCGTCTCCCGCATTTCGAGCAGACGCATCATGTAGCGGTCGTATACGTCGCCGTGCTCGCCGAGGGGGACCTTGAAGCTGAAGCGGTCGTAGATGCCGTAATGATCCACCTTGCGGATGTCGTAATTGACGCCGCTGGCGCGCAGCATGGGACCGGTGACGCTGGCGTTGATGGCGAGTGCGCGGGGCAGGATGCCGGTGCCCTGGGTGCGGGCCATGAGAATCTCGTTCGCGCGCAGCAGGGCTTCGAACTCATCGACGAATCCGGGCAGCCGCGTTACCAGCGCGCGCACCTCGTCGAGCCATTCTCTGGTTGCGTCCACACGCAGGCCGCCGAAGCGCATGTAGTTGCACATCATGCGCGCGCCGCTGAGGGACTCGAAGAGGTCGAGGATCTTCTCGCGCTCGCGGAAGGCATACATCAGGGGGGTGCCGCTGGCGCCCATATCCTGGAGCAGGAAACCGATCAGCCCGGCGTGATTCTGGAAGCGCGTCAACTCCGCCACGATCACACGCAGATACTCGGCACGCTCGGGCACGGCGAGGCCGGCCAGCTTTTCGACCGCCAGCACGTAGCCCCAGTTGTTCGTCATGGAGCACAGGTAGTCGAGGCGGTCGGTGTAGGGAATCGCCGCCAGATACGCGCCGTGCTCGGCGATCTTCTCGTGATTGCGGTGCAGGTAGCCGAAGACCGGCTTCAGCTTCACCACGCGCTCGCCTTCGAGCTTCACATCCATGCGGAAGACGCCGTGGGTCGAGGGGTGATGCGGCCCCATCGACACTTCCATGATTTCGCCTTCTTCCGGCTCGTAGATGTCGCGATCCAGCAGCGCGTCTCTCATGCGTGCGCCTCCGGGCCGGTCGCCTTCACTTCGATGTGGGGGATCTCATCGGCGGGCGGCACATAGTCCTTGCGCATCGGGTAATCTTTGAAGCCGTCCCACATGAGAATGCGGCGCAGATCCGGATGCTCATCGAAGACGATGCCGTACAGGTCGAAGGCCTCGCGCTCCTGAAATTCCGCGCCACGCCAGACCGGCGTCAGCGACGGCACGTGGGTGTCGTC
>JBKICP010000092.1:0-9888 GCA_046567085.1 Acidobacteriota bacterium | reverse complement strand
ATCGAAGCCGGTGGGGTCAATGAACATCATTGCCATGAAACCGGTCGGCGAGTTTTCAAGGTGGAAGGCTTTGGTCAGATCGGACATGAAGTGGAACGATCCGGCGAACCAGCCACGGTGTCCGCTCCGCTCTGCCTGCTCGTATTCGCTCGCGGAAAAGGCCTTGCCAAAATCCACCCGGCCGATCATGTATTGATCGGAAACCGGCACCTGATAAAGCTTCTGGTCAGGGCGAAGGTCCTGAATATAGGACTGCACCACCGGGGTGCTTTTCTGGATCTGCTTGATGATGACTTTCTCGCGGCCGATCGCCTCCTGCACCAGACGCTGTTGCTGAGGAGTGAGGGGCAGTCCGGCCGGCCCGCGAGGTTCTTTCTTTGCCTGGGACGCCGGAACGCCCAGCAATAAGGTCATACCCAGAATCAAAATCCCGCGATGATGCATTTTCTTATGACTCCTGATTTCTTACCTTGATGTCCATCGATATTCTCCAGGCGCCTTGCAGGCGCCTGGTTTCGCAGGCCCAGTTTCCTCAGGCCATCTGGAACGTCACGTGAATGATGCTGACCTGATCCACAGGCTGACCGCCCCTGGTTGCGGGTTTGAAGCGAATCCGCTCGGCTGCGAGCTTTGCCTGTTCATCCAGCCCATGGCCCAGGCCCGAGATTACTCTCAGCACCTCGACCTGTCCGCTCGCCATGAAACGAACCTCGAGGGTCACGTCGCCTTCGATCTTCATCTGTCGTGCTTCAGAGGTGTAGGCAGGCAGCGGCTTGGACAGGACCACGATGGGCGTAGTCTGCGGTTCCTGCGGGCGAGCCGCCGGAGTCTGCGCCGATCCATACATGGTGTCGCCAAAGCTGCCGCGCGCTACTGTTCCGTGGCTGTCTTTGGATCCCGTCCCGCCCAGAACTCCGTTGCCAAAACCGGCTGAGGCGACTGTCGCATTGCGGTCTTTGCCGCCGGGCACGCCATTCGCCACGCCCGATCCGAAATCGGCGCCATGCACGGCACCCTGACGCGCAGCACCCGCGCCCCGGGCGGTCCCCGGAGCTGCATTGAACGATCCAATCGACGCGATGGTCGCAGCGCGCGTCGCCGTCGGATTGGGCTTCACGCCCTCCGGATCACCAAAGCCACCCATTTTCGGGGATGGCGCGGTCTTATTGTTCGCCACCGTGGTCGGCGTCTCACTCTTGAAGGCCCCCAGCTTGGGCTGGGGCGGAGGCGTAAACCGCTTTGGCGGCGCGGCCTCGATTTTCGGCAGCATGGGAGTCGGCAGCTTGATCTCCGCAACCTTCGGCGGCGGCGGCAGCGGCTTCGGCATTTCAATCTTTGGCTGATCCAGCTTCACCGCAGGCGGAGGCGGAACAAATTTGATCTTCGGCACCGGCGGGACGTAAGGCTTGGGCTGCTCAACCGGGAAGATCAGCTGCGTTGTCTGGTAACGGTGTTCCTGCACCTGATGAACCTGCGCGATCGTGAGGAGCAGCAACAAGGCTGCGATGGTCACGTTGATGACCATGCTCATGCCAAAGGAGCCCATCCGGCCTTCCGGTTCCGGGAGCAGTCCGAACGATGCGCGCCTAACGGAGTTTTCTGTCGCCATTGCCCTGTATCTCCAACCTTACCTGGGGAAAGAAGTTGCAACTTTCAGTCGGTGCATTCAAACGGGTATGCACTTTGATGACCAGTGAACCATCTGTGCTGGCCCAAATCGGACAAGCTTCCCGCAAAGCTGCGGGATACGTCCTCCGAAAAATTCGCCCTGCAAGTGGGGATGACTGTCTAGATCATCCTATGGGTACTTCTGTACGCGCAAGAGGTGACTTGAGGGTACCATTGTGGATTACCCCCAGAAGTCACACGAACGAGGCAGCACGGTGCCCATTTTGGGTCTTGCCACTTGAGAACGACGCGAGCGGAGCTTTGTTCGTTCACTCCTTACTCATTTGCCGTCGGCCTCCGCGACTTCCGCCGACCAGCATCCTGCCAAAAGCCCTGGAATCAGCGAGCGAATCACACGCTGTCTCCGGCGGTTACTGCAGACAGCGTACTTGTCCCGATCCCGGACAAAAATTCAGCGACAAACCGAGACTCGAATAGGATAAAGGATCGGAGGGAGTGAATTTTGCGAATTCTGGTTACCGGGGGCGCTGGGTACATTGGGGGGATGGTGGCCCTCACGTTGATACAAAAGGGCCATACGGTGGTTGTTTACGACAATTTGTCGCACTCCACACGGGCGCTGCTCCCGGCGGGAGCCAGTTTCGTGCAGGGGGATATCGCAGATCGCCCGCGTCTGGAGAATCTTCTCGCCTCGGGGTTCGATGGGGTCATGCATTTTGCCGCTCTCATCGAAGCCGGGGAGAGCATGCAATACCCGGAGCGTTACTTTCGCAACAACAGCGCCTCGACGCTGAGCCTCCTGGAGGCGATGATTTCCACAGGCGTCCACAGGTTTGTTTTCTCTTCCACCGCGGCGGTCTACGGGGAGCCGGAACACACGCCAATTCGTGAAGATGCAGCGGTGCGGCCCACGAATGCGTACGGGGAATCGAAGCTGCTGGTGGAAAAAATGCTCTCCTGGATGTATCGAGTACACGGTTTCCGTTACGCCAGCTTGCGCTACTTCAACGTGGCCGGGGCCATGGGTGGACGGGGCGAAGCGCATGAACCCGAATCGCACATCATCCCGCTGGTTTTGGATGTGGCTTTAGGCCGGCGCGACCGGATCAAAATCTACGGCGATGACTATCCGACCCCCGACGGAACCTGTGTGCGCGACTACATCCACGTCGAGGACCTGGCGAGCGCCCATCTTCTTGCGCTGGAAGCGCTTGCAGATCGAGAGCAGCTGATCTACAACCTCGGCAACGGTGCTGGTTTTTCGGTTCGGGAGGTGATCGAATCGGCGCGCCGGGTGACCGGGCATGCGATTCCGGTCGATGTGGTCCCTCGGCGCCCGGGCGACCCGGCCGTGTTGATTGCAAGCTCGGAGAAGATCGCTCAGGAATTGGGCTGGAAACCTCGCCATACCCAGCTGGACGAGATCATCGCGAGCGCGTGGGCCTGGCACCAGGTGCGGTACTCGAAAACGGCCTGAGGGGTGAACCCGTGGGTGGGGGTTCACCCTCCCTTAAGCCATTGATTCTAAGAGGGCGATGGCGGGGTTCGAGCCCTCTTGTTATCGATTGAGTCATCAGGCCGCATTCGGGCTATACCCTTATCGACCCGGCAAGTGTTCTGTCGGGCGCGCAGCGCTCATCCGAGGGTTACTTTTCGACCTCGACACCGCGCCAGAAAGCGATGTGGTTCTTGATGTTACGCGCTGCAGGATTTGGATTGGGGTAGTACCAGGCAGCGTCCTGATTCTCCTGCCCGTCGACCAGGAGGCTGTAATACCTGGCCTGGCCTTTCCAGGGACACGTGGATGTCGTGGAGCTGGGCCGGAGGTACTCCCGCTTCACCGCGCCCTCGGGGAAATAGACATTCCCCTCTACTGTCTCGTAAGTATCACTTTCTGCAAGGACTTTCCCGTTCCAGACGGCCTTTGCCATAGTTCTCTCTTCCTTCGCCTGACGTACCACATTACCAGATGCGCGACCCCCCGCCAACGACGCGGACCAGGGAAATGCCGCCGGGGTACCAAGGCAGACTCATGGGACCGGCGCCCCCGGCGGGAGGCACCGCCCTTTGCTCTGGTTCACTCTTCGGCCTCGCGGCTTTTGCTAACCTGCTGCCAAACGGAGGCACCCATGCCCACGCTTGTGAAGCGAAGCACCGTCGACCTGAGTGGATACCCCGATCTGGTCGTGGTCTACCTGGGAATGCGGGTCAATCGCGTGGCTCGTCTCAAAACCCTGATCGGCTTTGGGCCGCGGATCTCCAAGTCCGTGGAGGCTCGGCCAGAGGGGCTTCTGCGCCACGAGAATTTCGTCTTCTCGCTCTTCCCGATGCATGCCGGAATGCGGCAGTACTGGCGCGATATGGAGTCGCTGCTCGAATGGACGCGTTCGGAGCCGCACCGTCTGTGGTGGAAGAATTTCCTGCGCGACTCCGGAGGCACCGGGTTCTGGCACGAGACGTACACGATGCGCGGCGGGATGGAGGCCATCTACGACGATGTTGCCGTCCCGCTGGGGTTCTCCGGCTTTGCGCCGGTAGTTCCCGCGCGCGGATCGATGTTCACGGCCGCCCATCGTGCTGGGCGCGCCGAGAATCGGGAAGGTGTCCTGTCAGAACAGGATTTGTACGGCAAGGGATGATGACACGGATCCCGCACCGAAGAAATACTGCCGCCTGTTCGAGGCATATGCTGCGACCAGAACCACCCCGGGTATGGGATATAGCCACGGCTCCCCCTGGCACGGGAATCTTAGCCGGTGGATTACGGTCCGGGACCGACGTTGCCCGCGGCTCAAGCCGGGCGAGATTGCGGGCGGAGGGTTCGCCGGGTTGAAACCCGGCGCTTCTACCGTGGCGCCGCTGACGCGGCGCCGCGGGCACGGACGACGTCGTCGATTGCCGCACGACCGGCTTCAAGGAACCTGGCTGAATTTTCTCCTACTCGACTCGAAGACCGGCCTTTCGTCGGTGATGCTGCTTTTGCTTTTTGCCTATTTGCCGCGTGGCAGAATTCCACGGAATGGGTGACTGCGCAACCGTGGAGCGACTGGCAGCATAGCGCTGGCACCGGTGGCAGGATTCGGTAGCACCAGCAACTGGAGCCACCGCCAGCTTTCGCTCACTCCTGCACCACCTCGATGCCGGTCACTGAGGCGTACCCCTTCACCGGCACGAAGCTCAGCAGCAGCTTTCCCTGTGCATTCGGTTCGAGGCCGGTCACGCGGCGCACCACGACATCGGATCCACGCGCTTCTTTGGCCAGGTCGAAGTTCTCGAGGATCGCCCGCCCGTTGCAGAAGACGTTAAAGATATGCTCCACGCGCGTCTCTTGCTCGCCAGCTGGCGTACCCGGATCGAGAGGCTCATTCCATCCGCGATGCCGTGCCGTAAAGTACAGCGTCACCGCATAGCGGCCCGGTGCAGCGGGAATCGCATAGGTGAAGTTGCCCCAGCGCTCCGTCTCATACAGCTCCGGATCGTCGGTTCCGTTCACCGGCTCGACGTAGGACGCCATCTGTCCGCCCTCGAAGTAATTGTCGGGACTCCACCAGCGGCTGTCGTTGGAGTAGTACGGGGTCTGCCGTGCCAGCAGGCGCACCGGGCGAATGTGAGTGCCGAAGCCGGGCAGGATCTCGATGGCCGACAGAGTCGCGTTCGCGCCGTTCTCTCCTGCAAACTCCAGATGCAGCTTGCCGTCGCTGGCCGGCGACAGGCCCGGAAAGACGCGATCGTCCGCGATCCGCTCGCCGCCTGCATCGGCCAGCACATCGAAGTTGCTCAACAGAGTCTGTCCGTTGGCGCGCACCGTCATCAGACGGCTGCCCTCGCCGCCCACCCCCATGTTCGCGGGACCGTACTCGGTTTCGGCGAAGTGGAGATGCAGTTCGTAGGTGCCAGGTTTCAGCGGAATGTCGTAGCGAAACTGTCCTTCGCGGCTGGTGCGATAGAAACCCGGATCGAGCGTTCTGGATACATACCGCACCTCATTCTTCACGGCGGCACCGCCTGAAAACCACGCGTCGGCCTTCCACATCTTGTCCGCGTGATCGACATAGCTGCGGGTGGAACCGGCGAGGAGACGCACCTCGTCGCCGGGGGGCGGCCCCACCAATCCCTCTTCGGCAGCCTGGGCCGGGGCGCGCGCGACGCTCGTCTCCTGAGGGGGCGGCGCATGCCTTGTCGTGACCCACACGGCGACGCCGACGGCCGTCCCGCCCAGAACCGCCGGCACCAGCCACCATCTCCGCCGCAACCAGGACGCCGGCCTGGCGGCCGCAGTCTTTGGCGGTTCCGGGTTGGGCTCGGGTTCAGGCTCCGTACTGACAAACTTCGGCACATACTGTCCGACCGGAATCACAATCTGCAGCCGATGGGAGGCACCCTCGCCGGCGTAGTAATCCGCCAGCCGTTTGCGCAGGCGGTTGACCTCGACCCGCACAATCGAGTCGGTCTCCTGATCGAACTCCGCGCCGCGGCGGAACATCTCCACGGCAATGGAGTATTCCTTGATCTGGTTGCTTTCGCCGGCGAAGAGCTTCTCGCACAAATAGCTCAGCAGGTGCGACAGAGTGGGCGCCTGGCGAAATGGGCGCGAGTCGAGCACGGTGCGCAGCTCCTCACGCCACGCCTCCAGTTCCAACGGCCTCGCGTGTCCGATCGCCGCCATGAGTTTGCCGTCTTCCGGTTCTCGCCGCCTTCTTTATATACGCCCGGAATTGGCCGCCGGTGCCCCTTAACCGTCACATTCGGCTCGAATGATTTGATGTAACGGGATTTAACCCCCGGATCGGCGGGCCTTTCGGCCCGGGCTACGGTATGAGCGCCCGCCGCTAAGCTCCTCAATTTACAGCAATTCAGGCTGCTCTGTCGGCGGCGTAACCCCAAACTCGGGCCGCGTAGCCGGTCTAGCGTTGTTCCTGTCCTCAGGACGAGGTGTACTCAGCTCGAATGCGGAAGGGGCTTCCCCCACCTGCCCACACGGTCCTTCCCGCAGGAGGTGCCCATGAAAACCCTTCTTCTGATGCTGGCCACGGCAGCTACCCTGGCCATCCCCGCCGGGAAAGCCGAAGTCGCGCAATCCCTGCTGCCCGACACGGTCAACGCCGACGCGCGCCTGCAAACCGCGAAGAATTATGAGATGAAAGGCGATATCGCCCGCGCTCGCGAAGAATACGGCTCCGCCATCAACTGGTATTCGATCGCGCTCCGCTACAACGGCAAGGACACCGCGCTCTATAACAAGCTCGGCATTGCCCAGTTGAAGGTCGGCGATCTCGATCAGGCGCGCCGCACCTTTACCCAGGCAGTCAAGATTAAGCCGGCCAACCTCGACTCGCTCAACAATCTTGGCGCTGTCTATTGCCTGCAGCGCAAGTACAAACCGGCGGTTCGCTACCTGAAGCAGGCTCTTGCTCTGGATGAGAGCCGAGCGGTCACCCACCTCAACCTCGCCGAAGCCTGGATGGGACAGAAACAGATCGATCGCGCCATGACGGAGTACGCGCGTGCGCTGGAACTGGATGCCGACATCCTGACGAGCGCCGGCAAGGAAGGCGTCTTCGCGCAGATCCAGACTCCCGAGCAACGCGCCATGGTCGATTTCATGATCGCCAAAGCGTACGTCAAGCGGGGCAATCTCGAGGGCGCTCTCGATTATCTGCGCCGCGCCAAGGAGAACCGCTTCCGCAATCTCAGCACCGTATGGGACGACCCTGCCTTTGCTCCGCTGTGGCAGGATGCCCGGCTGGCCGAGATCGTGAAGCCGCCGAAGGCCTCCTGAGCCGAGTTTGCCTCACTACGCCGGGAAGCGGTCCTTTAGCCCATCCCCCAGGACCGCTTCCCCCTTTTTTCAGCTCTTCTCAGGCTGGGCTGGCGGCGGACTGTTTCTTTCAGCTGCCCGCCTCTCCATAGTTGGAGTAACGCACATCAAACAGCGTGCGCCGTTCGGCGATTCGCTGCCCTGAGTCGCCGGCAGGAATCACCCTCGTCAGCACGAAACTCTCCTGCGGCAGCAGCATGGTCTTCGCTCCCATCGTCACCGGGCCGTAGTCGATGCGCGTGTCTTCCTGCTGCACAAAGTCGGACTTCTTCATCTCCGCCCGCATGATGAACCGCAGCACGTCTCCCGTTGCGGGGTCGATGAAGAACTCCCCGTGATAGCCGACCTTCGCGCGGAACGGCTCGAAGGTCGTATTCGTCGCGTACATCGAGTTCGCCGTTGCGATCCCCGCTCCGGCTCCCATGGATCCGGACGCGGAAGAAGTCATCGGAGCCCCAAGATGGCTCCCGACGCTCTCCGTATGCGGAAAGCAGCAATAGTTCACTTCGTAGTGCGAGTGCTTCTTCGGCACCTCAAACGCGAAGACCGCGAGCGCCTTGCCGTCCACGATCTGCCAGTGCGAGAACTCCAGGCCACTCTTCGCCGCGTCCTCAAAGGCGACCCCCAGCAACGGACCCGGTCCACCCTGGGAAATCTGTCCATTGCGTGCCGAGGGATCGTCGGCTCTGAACTTCTTCGGGTGAATCTCGACGCCGCCCATCAGTTCCACCGGCATCGTGTGCTCGCCCAGAGCCTTCAGGTATGGATTGTCGGGAGAAAACTGCTGCCCCAGATCCGTCCGCGCGGTCATTGTTCCGCCGTCGGACGAATAGACATAGTCCGGCCCATTCTGGTAACGCACGGTCGTCTTGTCCGCGCTCAGCTTCGGCAAATGCATGAAATCGCCAAGATAGCTCACCGTACGGGCAAGGATCGCCTTCTGCGCCGCGGCATCGGGAGGAGCCGTATTCGGCGAGTTCGAGGCCGGAGGCAGCAACAGCGCACTCTCGACCCGGAGGATACGAATCTGCTCCAGGGTCTCCGGTCCGAGATTCATTTCGCGCAGATGATCGATCGCCGCCGGCGTCAGTTCCTGGGAAAGATCGACTTCCATGAGCTTCTGAGCGATGACGGCGTCGGACTTGCTCTGCTGCTGCAAATCGGCGATCAGCGCATCCAGCTCTTTGACTGTCAGGGTCCTGGCGGCTACCGCGGGGAGGGCCACCGCCGCCAGCACAACACTCAGCACCGCAAATCGCGTCTTCATAGAAGTCCCGAGTTGGAACGTGGCTATTTCCCCACCTCATCGAAGAACTCAATGATGCTTTCGATCCCGCGATGGAAGTTTGCGATGTGGAACTTCTCGTTGGGGGCGTGCAGCCCGTCGTCCGGCAGGCCAAACCCCATCATCACCGAGGGAATTTTCAGGAACCGCTCGAAGTCGCCGACGATCGGAATCGATCCGCCTGAGCGGATGAAGACGGTTTCCTTCCCCCAGACCTTCTTCAGCGCCTTGGTGGAAGCTTTCACGTAGGGATTGTCGGTGCCGATGACGATCGGCTCGCCCTGGTGGATCAGCCGCACCTCGACCGTGACGCCGTCGGGCCTGATCTTCTCCACAAAAGCCTTGTACTGAGCGAAGGCTTTTTCGGGCGTCATGTCGGGCACAAGCCGCATCGATACTTTGGCCGTTGCCTTCGCGGGAATCACCGTCTTCGCACCCGCGCCGGTAAAACCGCCCACGATGCCATGCACATCGAGCGTGGGCCGCGCCCAGGTGCGCTCAATCACGGAGTAGCCCTTTTCCCCGACCAGCTTCGTCGCGCCGACTTCTTTGTCGCGATATTCCTCCTCGTTGAAGGGGAGGCTTTTCCACGCCTTCAGCTCATCGCCGCTCGGCGCCTGCACATCGTCGTAGAAGCCGGGAATCAGAATCTTTCCGTCGCGATCCTTGAGCCCCGCCAGAATCTGGGCCAGCGCTACGAAGGGATTGGGCGCGGCACCGCCGTACATTCCGGAGTGCAGATCGCTCTTCGCCCCGCGCACCTCGAGCTCCGTGTAGATCATGCCCCGCAGTCCCACACACAACGTGGGCAGTTCCGGCGCAAACATCTCGGTATCCGAGATCAGGGCGAAGTCGGCCTTCAGCCGCTCGGGATGCTCGCGGACAAAGGATGCAATGCGCTCCCCGCCTACTTCTTCTTCGCCCTCGTAGATAACGCGCACATTGATCGGCAGCTTTCCATCGGCTTTCATCAGGGACTCAAGCGCCTTGAGCTGCGAGACCAGCTGTCCTTTGTCGTCGACCGCGCCGCGCGCGTACAGATTGCCGTGGCGCTCCGTCGGTTCGAACGGCGGCGTCACCCACTCTTCCAGCGGATCGGGGGGCTGCACATCGTAGTGGGCGTAGCAGAGTACGGTCGGTTTGCCGGGCGCATGCA
>JBKICP010000091.1:0-20613 GCA_046567085.1 Acidobacteriota bacterium | reverse complement strand
CAGAACTGTGCTTTCTGCCATGGCCGCGATGCTCAGGGTGGTGAGACCGGCCCCGATCTGACGCAGTCTCGTCTGGTCCGTCGCGATCGCACCGGAGACGATATCGCGAGCGTGATCCGTGAGGGCCGCCCCAATACCAAAATGCCCGCCTTCAACTTCTCCGCGCAGGAGATTCGCAGCCTGATCGCGTTCATTCACGCACGGGAGGCAGACGCGGTCGAGCATCCCGGGGGCCGTCGCGGCGTTGCCGTTGCGGATCTGCAAACGGGCAGCGTCGACGCCGGTAAGCGCTACTTTGACGGTCCGGGAGGATGCGACAAATGCCATTCGCCGACGGGCGATCTGGCCGGCATTGCCTCGAAGTTCGAGGGGCTCGAACTGGAGGAGCGCATGCTCTACCCGCGCGACGCCACCAGCCGGGTTACAGTCACCATGCCGTCCGGTGAAAAGATTTCCGGCGTCCTCGCTTACCGTGACGAGTTTACGGTGGCCCTGCGCGATGCGAATGGGATCTATCGCTCATGGCCCGTGAGCAACGTCCATGTCGCCGTCGACGCGCCTGTCGAGGCGCACGTCAGTCTCTTCAGTAAGTACACCGACGACGACATTCACAACCTGATGGCTTACCTGCAAACGCTGCGGTAAGTGGCTCTGCATGACTCCGAGGTTCCATTGATGAAGTTGCCGAACTACCGATGCCTTCTGCCAGTCGCCGCTCTCTTCCTGGGCCTCTATGCGCCCGGATTCCTGAACGCGCAGGACCTCGAGACTGCTCAACTGGTTCATCCCTCGCCCGACTCCTGGCCCACCTATCACGGCGATTACTCCGGCCGCCGTCATGTTGCTTTGACGCAGATCACTCCGGAGAATGTCGGCGGCCTTACCTTGGCCTGGGCTTTCCAGACCAATCAGTCCGCGCAGATCAAGTCGTCGCCCCTCCTCGTCGACGGCATCCTCTACTTCACAGTGCCCGATAACATCTGGGCCGTCGACGCGCGCTCCGGGCATATGATCTGGCACTACAACCGCATCGCCACCAAAGGCGATCACATCGGTCATCGCGGTATCGCGATGTACAAGAGCTGGATCTTCTTCACCACGCCCGACGCGCATCTCATTTCGCTCAATGCGAAAGATGGCACTCTCCGCTGGGACAAAATCATCGCCGACGTGAACAAGGGCTACTGGAGCACGATGGCGCCCCTCGTTGTGAAGAATCACGTCATCGCCGGGGTCGGCGGAGACCTGGATAACCTCACGGGCTATCTGCGCTCATTTGATCCCGAAACCGGCGATCTTCAGTGGCAGTGGGACGCCACGCCTCCTGCGGGCACGCCCAACTCCACCACCGGTGGCATGACGTGGATGACCGGCACCTACGATCCTGATCTGAATCTTGTTTATTGGGGAACGGGGAATCCTACACCAGTCCTGAACGGCAAACCGCGTCCGGGCGACGATCTCTATACATGCAGCATCGTCGCGGTCAATCCCGATACCGGCAAACTGGCCTGGGGATTTTCCGTGTCCCCGCACGACACGCATGACTGGGACGCTGTCGAAATACCGGTGCTCGTCGACGGGCTCTTCCATGGAAAGCCGCGCAGGATGTTAATGCAGGCTTCGCGCAACGGCTACTTCTTCGTCCTCGACCGCACCAACGGCAAAAGCCTGCTGACCGTTCCTTATGGGCCCGTGGACTGGTCTCTTGGCTTGGACAAGGACGGCCGCCCGATTCCCAACCCCGCCAAAGAACCGGCGCCGGACGGCCGTCTTATCGCGCCCGATGAGGGCGGCCTCACCAACTACCGCTCGCCCAGCTTCGATCCCGCTACCGGCTTGTTCATCGTGGATGCGCACCCCAGCTGGAGCATCTATTTCGCCAAACCAGCCGACGGCGCCTATGGTTGGGCTGGCGCCGATTACGGCCTGTGGGGCAAAGGCGTCATCGAAGCCATCGATTACCAGACGGGCAAGATTCGCTGGAGCCATGACGTTGGAGAAGGTGGGTCGGGCGCCGGGGTGATGACCACAGCCTCTGGCCTCACCATGACCGGCGACAGCCATGGGAATCTGCTCGCCCTCGCGACCAGTAACGGCAGGACACTGTGGCACGCCGGCATGGGTTCACCGATGCAGAGTTCGCCCATCAGCTACGAACTCGATGGCCGCCAGTACATCGTCACCAGTGCAGGCGGGGTTATGTTCGCCTGGGCGCTTCCCGAGAGCCGCATCCCGCAATCATCGCGCATCGGCGCACGCTGATCGGTCCCGCTGGGGCCTGTCAGGTCGGGCAATAAGAATTCGGATCCTTCACGTGACTGAGCTTCGGCGCATACGTGAACGTGCCGTTGCCATTGCCGAGCATCACTTCGTAATCTTCATCATCGTCACTGGTGATCACGAGATCGGTCACCCCATCCCGATTAAAGTCCGCAGCTGCCAGGTGGAACTCCTTGCCCCTGAGCGGCAGCGGAAACGACCAGATTTGCCGGAACGACCCATCGCCGGCCCCGAGCAGAATCTCAACAGAATTCGACTCAGGATCCGAAACGGCGAGGTCAAGGTTCCCGTTGTGCGTAAAGTGGCCAACAGCGATCGACACGACGGACCCTACTGCGGCGATCTTCGAAGAGGGACCCAGCTGACCTTTTCCGTTCCCCTGAAATTCAAGGAGGCTGCCGTTGCCGTCCCCGGCAATCACGTCGAGATTGCCATCTCTGTTGAAGTCGCCGACGACCAGGGCACGCGGGTCGCTGCCAATCAGGTTCAGAGAGTCCTCGGTCAGAAAACGGCCGTCGGGCCTCCCGAGCAGGACGGTCAGAGTGTGAGGCCCCGACGGATTTCCATCCAGCGCTCTGGCTTCCACCACGTCCGCGATGCCGTCTCCGTTAAAGTCGCCCACCGCCATAATCGATGGCGTGTCGGGGAGGTCTTCCGCAAAGATTGCGCTCAGACTTCCCGATCGCAAACGGTTCGCAGCGCCGGCCCAGAGGGACAGGCTCGCGAACACGGCGACCATCGAAGCGAGAAGCAGGAACCGAGCACGATGCTGGAGCGTGGATCCTGTTCTTTCATTCCGCAAAATGCGGAGAGACTGCTTCAACAAGCTGACCGTCGGAGCGGAGTCTTCCTCGTCCAACATCGAGTCATCTTCGCCGCAATTGATCTCCGCACACGATGCCACGAATGAATTCCTTCCGAGCGCGCTTGCTGCTCCATCCGATTATCCTGCGCGAGCAGCGGCTTCGACAATCCTGAGATCGCGATGCGGTATCGTCATCAGCAGAACCGTGCGCGAACCCAACCAGCCGGCTCGCTGCTTTCTTCCAGGCGTGCCCGCGCTCGGTTTTGGGCATAGGACGGACCTTGCAGAGCAGATTGTGCGGCAGATGAGGTGTGGGATGGCGACGATTCTGGCAATCGATATTGGTGGGACAAACTTCAGCCTCGCACTCTTTCGCGACGGGAAGTTGATCGAGCGAGAGACGCGAGCGACGCTGCGTGGTGCCGGACCGCTCTGGATGCTCGAACAGATAGAGGCAATTTTCGCCCACTGGAAGTCGAGCGAGGCTCCCGATGCGTGCGGCATCGGCTTTGGCGGTCCGGTGCACTTCGGCCAGCAGCGAGTTTTGTATTCGACCCACGTGAGCGGGTGGGACAATTTCGACCTGATCGGTGAGGTGCGGCGGAGATTTGGCGCGCCTGCGATCCTGGATCGCGACTCGCTGGTGGGCGCCCTCGGCGAGGGGTTCCACGGCGCGGGCGCGGGAGTCCGCCCGCTCTTCTACATCACCCTGTCCACCGGCATCGGCGGCGGATATCTGGAAGAGCGTGGCCTTCTGCGCGGTGCGGATTCCTTTGCGTGCGAACTCGGCCATCACACCGTCGATCCGCAGGGGCCGATCTGCCTTTGCGGACAGCCCGGCTGCCTGGAGCGGATGTGCTGCGGGCTCTGGCTGGAGCGCGACTACGGCGAGCCGGCCGAAATACTATTTCGCGATCCGGCTTTCGTCCGCGAGTACGTGAAGCCTCTCGCGCGCGGAATCAAGAATTGCATCATGTTCATGAACCCGGCGCGCATCGTGATCGGAGGAGGCATTGCCAGGGCGGGTGACACGCTGTTCCTGCCGCTACGCGAAGAGTTAGGACGGCAGATGCCTCCCTGGTCCAAAGCGACAGTGGACGTTCAGCCGGCGGCGCTGCGTGGGCAGAGCGTTCTATGGGGAGCGATGGAACTGGCGCGCCAGGAACTCCTCGCAAAGTGATCCGGCATTCGGCATGAACGATCAGCGGCGCCACCGTCGTGCGAAGGCCGCCCATCTGTAATCGCCGAAAAGCAGATGGATCGTAATCGCACCGGCAACCGCAGTCGCCGCGATTATTCGCTGCACGGCTTGCCCGCGCACAATTCGCCTGTAACGCCCTTGCCCTCCGTGATCGTATAAATGCGATCCACAGCCGGCAGCTTGACGGTTTCCCTGCTCCCGGAGGGCCAGTGAATTTCGGCCGTTCCGCCATCCCTGGCGTTTCCCAGGCCGAAGTGGACGCGCAGATCGTTCGAGGAAAGATAACTCCCTCCGCTGAGCACGTCGCCACGCTGGCGCATACCGTTTGCATTGAGATAAACAGTGGCGCCAACCGCGTCTCGCGGGCTTTTCGCCCCGCCGATCAACTTGAGTTCCACCCAGTGACTGTGATCGGCGTACACGTTGCGGAGCAGCACAGGGACCCCGTCCATACTGTTGATGACGACGCCAATCTTGCCGTCGTTGAAGAGATCGCCGAAGGCCGCTCCTCGTCCCACCGTCACCACCGCAAGCCCCGTCCCCTCCACAGCAGGGACCAGTTCGAACTTGCCATTCTTCAGGTTGTGGTAGAGAAGCGGACGCTGCGCATAACTTTGTCCCCACTCCGGATGCTGATCCACCTGCGGATAAACGTGTCCGTTGATCACGAGCAGATCCTTCCAGCCATCGTTGTCGTAATCCAGAAACCCATCGGCAAATCCAACAAAGGGGATCGACGACATGGCAATACCGGCCTGATGGCTCACGTCGGTGAAGAATCCGGTGCCGTCGTTCTGGAACAGGACGTTGTAGTCGTCGGAGAAATCCGTGTTCACGATCGACAGATGACCGTTATTCTCGTAATCCCCGGCGGCGACGCCCATGTTAGCGATTTCGCGGCCGTCTTTGTTCATCCCGTACCCGCTGATATAGCTTTCATCTTCAAACGTGCCATTGCCCTTATTGATGTAGAGATAGTTCGGCGTCGAGTCGTTCGCCACCATCAGGTCCGGTTTGCCGTCATTATTCACATCGGCAAACAAAACGCCGAGCCCGTAGTAGCCGCTGGGGTCGTTGACGCCGAGTTTCTCACTTACATCGGTGAAGGTCCCATCGCCGTTATTGTGAAAGAGATGATCCTGTTCGCCCCGCAATCCGCGCGGACCGCACATCACCTCGACGCCGCGATACTGGCAGAGCGCGTATCCGATTCCTTTTGACCGCGAAACGGGCGGATCGGCAAGATCGATCTGCGCGTAGCCGTCGATGAAGAGGTCCAGCCGTCCGTCACCATCGTAATCGCCAAAGGTCGCACCCGTAGACCAGCTGCCGATCGTCACTCCGGCCTTTTCTCCCACGTCGGTAAAGGTTCCATCGCGGTTATTGTGATACAGCCGGTTCTTACCGTAATTCGTCACGTAAAGATCCGGCCAGCCATCGTTGTCGTAATCGCCGACAGCACAGCCGTATCCCCAGCGATCGTTGGCAACACCGGCTTTTGACGTAACGTCGGTGAAGGTCCCGTCATGATTGTTGTGAAACAGGGCCGCATGCGGTGGCGGCGCTTTGCCGGCCAGTGCGTCGTAGGTCGAGCCGTTCACCAGATAAATATCGAGCCAGCCATCGTTGTCGTAATCGAGCAGACAGACTCCCGGGCCCTTTGCTTCCAGAATGAGGCGCTTCTCCGGCGTGCCCGCCGCGTGATGCCAGGCGGTGAGCCCGGCGGCCTGAGCCACGTCCTGAAAAATGATCGGCCCGGTTTTGACAAAGCCCCCGGCGGTGATGGGGCGATGCTGGCTGTCGAACTGAGCTTCCTGCGGTCCCGCGTTGGCCATGCCCCCGCCATGCGACGTCTGCTTCGCTCCCTGTCCGCTCGATGCCGGAGCATTTTGAGCGCTGGGTGCGTTTTGCGCGCACGCGGCTGTGCCAATCGCAAGAACCATGATTCCGGCCGCCACGGCGAACGCAGCCGCTGTCCCGCGCCACCGAAAGACAGCAATCGCCTGATGGACCGCACGCAAGCGACAGAACGTAACGGGAACAAGAGCGCGTTGCATATTGAGACTTAGTGTCCCCCATTCGGCTGAGTTGTTGGGCCGGTCGCTTCCACCAGTCGATAGCGCTTGCGATCTGTCTCCCGCTGCAACGATTCCTTGTGCATTTCTGCCAGGCGCTTGATCAAAGGCTGCAACGTATCGGGCTTGCTCCCGGTATGACGCATCGAGACAACAAGGTGGTACATGGCCGCCTCGTTGTTGGGATCGTATTGCAGTGCGATCCGGCTTTCATCGATCGCCTGCTGATAGTTGTTGAGACTCATGTCCATGCTCGCCAGTTGATTGTGGGCTTCAACCAGGTCGGCACGTGCCTTCGCAGCTGCACCAGCGGACTCCATTGCCTCGTTGAAGGCTGCGCTCCCGGGTTCAGGCGCCCTGGTCATAATCAGCTGCGCCAGCAGAAGGCGAAACAGCGGATTGTTGGGCTGCGTCTTCAACTGCTCGCGGACTCGCGCGAGAGCCTTCTCCGGATCATTTCTCTCCACCATCGTGAGATCGCCGGCGTAGGCTGCGATATTCTGTGTCTCCTGCAGCCGTTCGGCTATTTTGAAGTCGGCTTCGGCATCGTCGAACTCCCCGAGTTGTTCCAGCAGCACGCCGCGCGAGAGATAGAGTGAGGCATCGCCGGAGATGCGCTTCAGCCCCGCGTTGAGCATATCGATCCCCACCTGGAAGGAATCGTGCGTCAGGCACAGAATCGCGAACGAGACGTAGCCGGATGGATCGGTCGGATCGAGAACAATCGCCTCGCGCTGCAGAGCAACCGCCCGGGGGGTGTTTCCGGACGCTTCATACGCCTGCGAAGCGAGGCTGAGAATGTCGGGGTCGCTTTGGTCTGGAGTCAACAGCGGTTCAAGCACCCTGACGGCCTCTCCGTTGTCACGGGTGGCGACGAGAAGAACGGCGAGATCGTAGCTCGGATAACTGCGCCCCGGAAGCAGCGGGATCAGCTGGCGAAACACGGGAATTGCGTCCGCAGGGCGGTCGAGTTTAAACAGGCAGTAACCGTAGGCCTCGAGCGAATCGGGATGACGGCCGATTGCATCCTTGATGGCCGCAAACTCAGAAATCGCCGCACGACAATCGCCGGAGCGCTGCTGAAGTGTGGCCAGCATTTCATGTCCGGTCAGATCTCCTGGATCGGACTTCAACATCCTTTGCAGCAGCGGAATTGCCCGGTTGTCGCCGTCCTTGTAAAGAATCTGAATTGCGCCTCGGAGCGCGGCAGGGTAATTCGGCGAAATCCGCATGGCATGCTCAAACGATGTGAGGGCTGCGTGCTCGTTCCCTTTCAGGGCAAGGCAAATTCCCTGCAGGGTCCACAGTCTGAAATCACCGGGATTGCGGCCGGTGGCAGTCCTCAGCGTGAGGAGAGCCTGGTCGTACTGCTGCGCGCGGATCATCGATTCGATCGAGGCAATGGACGGGGCTGCGGTTTGTGCCATAGCCGCCATTGCCATTGCCATTGCCACTGCCAATGCCAGTCCCGCGCCCAATCCGGGACGAAGCATCCGCGATCCGCTCCGAAGCGGCTTCGCATCGGCTGCCAGGCCGGCGACCTTCTTCCGTCGGAGGTTAGCGGGTGTACGTCGCAAGAACATGAGGAGGTCCAGCCACCGACTCGGTCACCGTGGTTTGCAGCAGGATTTCGAGGTCGCGATCCTGCCAGCCCGCAGGAGCCCGCGCCAGGCCCTCCTGCAAATCGCGCGAAGAAGAGACAAATTCACCGGCGGCTTCTGTCCCACGCGGCCCTATTCCCGCCACCGTAACGGTAAACTGGCCCGTTTTGGAGTCGATCAGGCGGCTGACGATCGCGAAGTCCTCTACCGTATCGCCGTGAGGTCCCAGGTTCGTGTTCCAGACTCTTCCACCAGGCACCTGCTCCCGGATCATGTACCTGCCGTTTTCCCAAACGAAGGCGAAGTGCTGGCTCGACAGGAGCTGCATGGTCCACCTGTTATTGAATCCGCCAATCACCACTGCAGGAAAATAGCGGAGATCGCCATATCGCGCGGCGGAACCGATGCGCAGTTGGCTCGGCCGGTCCAGCTTACCGAACAGGCCGGACAGAGCCACCGCAACCGAAGCATCGGCGGCCGGCACGATTTCCGGGTCCAGGTTCTGGACTCCAGGGGAAGCCGCGCGACCGCCTGCCGCCTGGCCCGCAGAGCTCTCCGGCTGCGCCGGGATGATCGGAGAATCATCCTTTGCGACGTTTGCAACACATATAAGGATGGGCTGGTGACTGGCCGTCGCCGGTCCCCAGAATTGATCCAGAGCGCTCTTCGGATCGGCGCGGCGGCCTTGTGAGTTCACGGTCACGCGGCCTGCAAGAAAGACGAGCAGCGCGACCAGCAGAGCCGAAACTGCCGCGGCGTACGGCTTCCACTTTCGCACCGAAGGTACCGCCGGAGCTGCTGGTTGCGGGACAGGTTCCGGAACCTCACTCGCTGGCATGGGATGAAAGACCGGGCAGTACGAACCCACCGGCAGCTCGATGTGCAGCTGCGACGTCTGTTCCGCATCCTGATAACAGCGCTCAAGCCGCCGTCGCACCTCTCCCGCCTGAACCCGTACCACGGGATCGTCTCCGGTGGCGTAACCCGGCCGGCGATTGAAGAGCTCGGTTCCGATGACCCGTTCTTTGAGCCGCTCTGTGTGCCCATCCAGCTTGTTCAGCACGACGTAACGCAGAAACTCTTTGCAGCGGTCGGCGCTTCTGAAGTGCCGGCTGGACAAAATACGATCCAGCTCCTGCAGGACGCTCGCGCGGTCCGCTGACGTGTTGTCCGTTGCGCTCGGGTCGGCCTCGCTGGTCCTCGGCGGTTCAAGAAGCGATTTCATACACCCCACCCGCCACAGTGCTTTGCGCTGTCCGCGGTCATCCGCCCGCTATCGATTGTGAATGGGGCCTGAACCGGCCAGGTGCAGCTTCCTCACCATTGCCGACAACGGGAGAACAGGGCCTCCTGCGACAAGGAGACGACCGCATTCACCATGCCAGAGCAGGAACCCCCTCGGCTGTGACTATCGTCACAACGGCTGCTGCGTCTCGGAAGTTCGGCTCCTGACAGCCGTTTGCCGGTCTGCGGCAGCTCCGGTCGATCTGAACCGGCCCTCCAGGCCCCCGTTTTCGTTCTTCGGACCAGCCCTCCTCGTCGTGCAGTAACAGGAGCTAACTGCTGAATGCTACGCACTTTAGGTGCAAAGGCTAACCGTAAGAACACCGTGTTTTACTTGCGACCGCGCTCCCGAAGTTTCAAACTTTCGGCTGAGTTGGCAGCACAGCTTTTGGACGGCCCTGCAAACGTTTTCATGCATATCCGCCTGGATCGTCGGTACGAGTACTGCAACAGCACGCCGGACGTACAGCGAACCCCGTCGCTGAACGCCCTCATCTTGAACGTCGTTTAAACGGGAATGAGCCTTATTGGTTTGAGGAGAGGCCAAAATCTATGAAATCCTGGACAAGAATCTCCGTCTGCGTCCTTGCCTTGTTATTCGCCCTCGGAGGGCAGCACGCTTTTGCTCAGTTCTCCAGTGGAATTCAGGGAATTGTGCACGACACCAGCGGGGCAGTAATTGCCAACGCCAAAATTACCGTGACGGATATCCGTCTGGGCGTTTCCAAGACCGCCGAGTCGGGCCAGGATGGCTACTTCCGCATCGATGGTATCGCCGCGTCGACCTACTCCGTTGAGATCCAGATGGCCGGCTTCCAGACCTGGAAACAGGATGGGCTGGCTCTGCAGATTGCAGAGGTCCGCACCATCAATCCCGAATTGAAGGTGGGCGCGGTCTCCACCAGCGTCGAGGTCTCGGCGTCGGCAGCCGCCGTCGATCTGGAGACTCCCACGACCGGGGCGATCATCTCCACCGAGACGCTGCAGCAAACCCCTTTATCGGGTCAGAACATCTACGCCCTCGCATCCATTGCTCCTGGAATGACGGGCGGTGGCATCGTCTCGGGCGGCAATGACAACTACACCAATGAGTACGGGATCAATCTCAACGCCGCTGGTCTTCGTCAGGAAGAGAATGGATTCCAGATCGACGACGGTTACACCAATACTCCCTCCCGCGGCGGCCAGACCTCGATCTCTCCCAATCCGGAGATTGTGGAGTCGGTGAACGTCCGCACCAACGATTTCGACGCCCAGAAGGGCAGGAACGCCGGCGCAACCGTGGACGTTTACACCAAGTCCGGCTCCAACGACTTTCACGGAACCATCGACTATTACTTCCTCAACGACACGCTCAGTGGAAAGACGCACTTTCAGAACAAGGTTCCTCCCTTCACGCGCAATGAAATGGGTGCCACCCTCGGCGGCCCGGCGATCAGGAACAGGCTCTTCTGGTTCGGCGCCATCGACGTGCTGCGTTCCAGCAATCCCAACAGCTATACCGCCACCGTCGAAACGCAGGACTTCTTTAACTGGGCCAAATCGAACCTTCCCGGCACGATCGGCACGCAGATCCTGTCCATGGCGCCACCCCAGACCTATCCAACCACAGGTCTGGAAACGGTAGCCGCCTATGAGGCGACCACTGGTACACCAGGCTATTACGCGCCCCCGGCCGGTATTCCTGCGACGATGAATATCATCGGGACCATTCCCGTGAGCTACAGTGCGGTCAAAAATGGCTATCAGTGGAGCTTCCGTGTCGACGACTATATCGGGTCAAGCGACCGCCTCTATGTCGATGTCATCCGCACCAGGTACGACGGTCCTGGAGGCGGAACCCGTCCCGCCAGTGTCCAGGGAAACTCCAACAGCTCCGACTTCATCAACTTCAACTGGACGCATACCTTCAATCCTCGCCTCCTGAACGAGACCGGGATGAATCTGATTCGCCCCTACGGATCCAACCTCACGCAGCAGGCAACGGAAGGCATCCCGTATATCAATGTCACCAATCTGGCGGGCTTCGGTTCGTGGGCTCCCGGCAACTTCACGCAGAGCACGTACAGCTGGCGCGATGTGATGACCGCCATTGTCAAAACGCATACCCTCAAGTTCGGGGTCGACTTGTTCAACACGCGCGAAGTGGACCACCAGCAGGGGGCATTCACGCGTCCCACGTTCAACTACCGCAATCTCCTCGACTTCATTCAGGATGAACCGGTCTATCAGTCCGGCCCGTACGTGAATCTGCAAAACCACCAACAGGCTCCGTATGACCGGGACTACCGCGATTTCATCCAGGGATACTACGCCCAGGATAGCTGGAAAATCGGACCCCGCTTCACCCTCACAGCAGGCGTTCGCTACGACGGGATGGTCAATTTCTTCAGCATCTACAGGCCAACACTCTCCCGATTCAACCTCGGTACCGGCTCAACCTGGAATTCTCAGGTCGCCTCCGGCGTCGCCGCCCTGGCGGGTACCCACCAGGTCCTCAACCACAACATCGGAGGATGGACGCCCCGCCTCGGCATCGCCTGGGATCCGTTCGGTACCGGCAAAACAGCGGTGCGCGCCGGCTTCGGTATGTTCGAGGACCAACCGCCCTATCTGCACATTACCGACTCGACGGCAGGAAACCTGCCGAACTACTTCAACCCGATTGTGGACGTAACGACCGGCAATCCAACCCCGACGCCCTTCCTCTGCACTCCTTCCGGAGCCTGGAATATGAACTGTCGGGTCACAGATACAAGCAACGCCACCATCGATCCGCACACCGGCGCCCTCCTGATCAACGGAGTGGTCCAGCGGGCCGGGATGGGCGGTTACGATCCCAACTTCAAGATGCAGCAGGTCGTCGCATGGTCGCTCAGCGTTCAGCACCAGTTGCAGAGCAACCTGATCGCCGAAGCGAATTACTCAGGTACAGAGGCACATCATCTTCTCGTCTTCAATAACGACATCAACCGCTTTGCCGGCGATCTGATCCAGAACAACAACACGCTGACTCGTCTGAATCCAAACTTCGCGGCAACCGTGTACGCGACCTCCAATGGTAACTCGGCCGGCCACTATGCATCGGCGGCTCTGACGCGCAGATATAAGAGCGGCCTCGCCCTGCGGGGCATCTACACCTATGGCAAGGTTCTCGATGAAATGAGTTTCGCTCAATCCATTTCCAGTCAGGGACCGGCCAACAGCGATTACATTCAGTCCAACAACCTCCGGGCGCAGCGCGGCCGTGCCGATTTCGACATCCGGCAGCAGTTCTCGGCCGACGGCACCTGGGATGTTCCGAACAACTACTCCAGCAGGGCACTCCGCTACATCCTCGGAGGCTGGCAATTCGGCGGCAAGTGGATCGGCTATACCGGCCTGCCCTTCACCGTCAACAATACCTCTTCCTTTATTCCGATCTGCAATGGTGGCCTCGTCGCTCCCGTCAATAATCACTGTCCGGCGGGAAGCACCGTCACCGGCGATGCTGGTGGAGACTACAACGCTGACGGATACAACTACGATGTACCCAATGTGCCTTCGTTTGGCCGGCACTTAAGCGGTCAATCCAAGAACAAGTTCCTCACCGGTATCTTCAAGTCCTCTGCATTCCCCACCCCGTCGCTTGGGCAGGAAGGGACTCTGGGGCGCAATACCTACGACTCTCCCGGGTACAAAGATTTCGACCTCACCATCGATAAGTACTTCGGTTTCCCGTGGTTCTTCGGGGAAAGGATGAAAATCGAAGCCAAGGGCGAAATCCTCAACCTGTTCAATCGCTCGAACCTTGGCGGCGTCGATTCGCATATGACCGATTCGACGTTCGGACAATCCACCAGCCAGTTGCCCGCTCGCAGCATGCAGTTCCATCTGCGCGCCAGCTTCTGAAATCCGGGCGAGGGGAGACCGAACCGTCTCCCCTCGTTTCCCCCATTTGCCTCGCACTTCTCCTCCGCACAAGAACGCCTGCCCGCCTTCCAGCTTGCATGTGGACGGCGATCCTGCGCCGGATGCCGAATTCTGTTATTCCTGCAAGGGTGACATCCGGAGCCCGGTGCACCGCCGAGACTGGAAAGCTCCCGTGAGATCCCAATTTTCATTACAAGAGCAAAACGCCGCCGAGGTAAGGCCATGAAAAAAGAAATTCCAGTTACTCGATACGCTCTCCTGCTTCTCATCGCAGGCTTCTTTCTGCCCTCAGCCTCGCTGGCTGCTCAGGACGGCGCACTCGTGCTGCAGCGCGAAGGGCGTGTCATTTCCCTTGTGCCCTATGCCCCCAACATTCTGCGCGTGACGATGAGCAGCGACGCAACCGCGGCGACTGCCGACCCCGGCTATGGGATTGTGGCCCGGCCTTCGGTCGAGGGGTGGACGCACGAGCACGAAGCCGACGGCGGCGACGTTTATCGTTCGGCGAAAATGGTGGTTCATGTTGCGCCCGGCGATCTGCCGAAGGACCGCCTGCCCCAGGCGATGCCTCTCGACGAGCTCAATCGCCAGTTGCGCGACCAATACTTCCCGGAAACCGGCCATCATGCCGGTCCGCACAACGACGCGCTCCTGGTCACGACTGCGGACGGCAGGATGCTCCTGCACATGCGGACCTGGATGATGACACCGGAAGCTGCGGAAGTTGCCCGGACGGACCCGTCGGATAAAGGACATCATGTCCTCGCGATGTTCGACTCGCCCGCCGATGAGCACTACTACGGGCTGGGGCAGCAGCAAAAAGGCTGGATGGATCTGCGCGATCACCAGATCCGCTGCTGGCACGACTACAACGCGATCGGCGGCGAAGACGTGTGCGTTCCTTTCATGGTCTCCAGCCGCGGATATGGCCTGCTGTGGGACAATCCCTCCAAAACTACGGTCGACCTCGGCTTCAACGGCCGGAATGTGTGGTCCTCCGAAGTCGGCGACCGTGTCTCCTATTTCGTGATTGCGGGCCAGACCAGCGATCAGATCTACGAGGGCTATCGCCTGCTGACCGGCGTGACCCATCTGCTGCCCCGGGGCGTCTACGGATACATCCAGAGCAAGGCAATCTATCCAACCCAACAGCAGATTCTGGATATGGCGAAGGAATACCGTGACAGGAAGCTGCCTCTCGACGTGGTCGTCGTTGACTTCCTGAACATGACACGCCAGGGCGAGATGGATCTCGACCCGAAGCGCTGGCCCGATCCTGCCGCCATGAATCGCGAATTGCACGCCATGGACGTCAAAACCCTGCTCAGCGTCTGGCCGCACTTCGCGCCAGGAACGCAGTTCTACGACATGCTCGTGAGCAAAGGCTGGCTGATCCATGGACCCGACGGAAAGCCGGACATGGGATGGCAGGCGAAAACCATCGGCCCCAACATCGATACGACCAATCCCGATGCCGCGAAGTGGTGGTGGGAACAGATTCGAGATCGCTACGTGAAGCCCTACGGCTTCGACTACATCTGGCTTGACGAAACCGAACCCGACATCGATCCCGCGAAAGACGTCTTCTTCGTCGGCTCTGGTACACGCTTCTACAACGTCTACCCGCTCTTCCACACCGCATCGGTCTACGAAGGATTCCGGCGCGATTTTGGAGACAGCCGGCGCGTCATGATTCTCGCTCGGGCTGCCTATCTCGGTGCACAGCGCAACGGCACGATTTTCTGGTCCAGCGATATCACCTCGACCTGGGATATGCTGAAGCGCTCCATCCCCGCCGGCCTCAACTTCACAGCCAGCGGTATGCCCTACTGGGATACCGATATCGCGGGCTTCTTCTCGCCTCAACTGGCGCCCGATTATCGCCCGGAACACAAGCCGCTGATCGACGGATCGGATGCACGCGACAACATCGGCAACTACGAGGATTATCCGGAGCTGTTCGTACGCTGGTTCGAGTGGGGCTCCCTCCAGCCCATCATGCGCGCCCATGGCGAGCGCATGCACAACGAGGTCTGGGCCTACGGCAAACAGGCCGAGCCTATCCTCGCAAAATATCTCAGCCTGCGTTACCAACTCCTGCCCTACACCTATTCCGCCGCCTTCAGGAGCTACGAGACCGGCGCTCCGTATACCCGCGCGCTGTTTATGGATTTTTCCAGAGATCCGAAGGTTGCGAATATTCCGGACGAGTATATGTACGGTCCTGACTTACTCGTAGCTCCGGTTTCCGACCAGGGCGCCACGAGCCGCTCCGTCTATCTGCCCGCCGGCACTGACTGGTATAACTACTGGACCAACGAACGCCTGCACGGCGGCCAGACCATCGAAGCCGCTGCGCCCATCGATACCATCCCGCTCTTCGTGAAAGCCGGTTCTATCCTGCCCCTCGGCGCACCCGTCGAAAGCGGGGAGCAGAAGCAGGCGATCGCTGCGCTCCGCGTCTACCCTGGCGCCGACGGCGATTTCGCCCTCTACCAGGACGACGGCACTACGTACGCGTACGAACATGGCGGAGGGCAGATCACGCATCTGCACTGGGACGACGCGGCGCACCAGCTGACGCACACGGGGGCAGCGGCGTGGACGGCTCCGGATACCGAAGTCGTCCAGATCGTCCACCCATAGTCGAATCTCGGGGAGGATCGCGATGTCACGGATCTCTCGTCGCCAGTTTGTCGCGGCCGGTGCAGCGTCTGCAGTGTGGACTTCCTGCACCGGGGTCCATGCCCTGAATATCTCCCCTGCACACATTTCCGGCCCCTGGCCTTTCACCCCTCCCCCGGGATCTCCCATCCCGCAGTCCTCCTCTTTCTCATCGCTGGCCTTTACCGGGCGCCACGCCGAGTATGCTGACGCCGACACCTGGTATCCGTCCTGGGCCAGCGACGACGTGCAATACTCCTCCTTTGCGGATGGCTCGGTCCTCGATGCAAAAGGCCTGAAGATCGAGTCCAGTTGCGGCGCCGGCTTCCAGTCCAACACCGGCTATGCAAAGATCGCCGGCGACGATCCCTTGCACCTCCAGGTGACCGCGCTGGGTAAGTGGACCTCGTCCGGCATGCCCTACGGCGGCCGTTACCCGTGTGCGAATCTGGTCCACAACGGGATCTGGTATTACGGTACTTACTGCTGTGACATCAACCTGCGCCGCGCCGGCGAAGTGACTTATAACTGGGCCTGGCTGGGACCCTACATGGGTTGCCGCATCTCACGCGACCTGGGCGCCACCTGGCAGGAAAGTCCGTGCAAGCCCTGGGCTCCTTTATTCCCCGAGGACATTGCGGGAAAAGGTTCCGAACTGCACGCCCTTGAGCACAATAAGAAGGTCTGGTCCGGAGACGACCCCGGCAGCGACGTCGCCGCTCTTGTCCCCGGCCTGCCGTTGCCAAAACTGGGCGTCATGCATTTCGTCGATTTCGGCCGCAATATGCAGCATTGCCCCGACGGCAAAGCTTATTTAGTGGGCCATGGAGTCGGCTCGCGCAACCTCTATCCGCGGCTCGGCGCCGTCAGCTGGCTTTCGGGAGACGCCATCTACCTCATCCGCGTCCCCATCAGCCCCGATACTGTAAACGATCCCGCGCAATACGAGTTTTTCGCCGGATACGACACGAACGGCGCACCGCGCTGGACACGCGACTTCTCCGCCATGAAGCCAATGATCGAATGGCCCGACCATCTCGGCAGCGTCACCATCACCTGCAACCCGCACCTGAACAAATACCTGATGTGCGTCACCGATGGCTGGCCCAGCACGCGCAAATTCAGCACCATGCTGCTCGAAGGCGATTCAGTCGCAGGTCCGTGGCGCATGGTCACGTACATGCGTGACTTCGGAACCCAGGGATATTTCGTCAACATACCCTCGAAGTTCATTCAGGATGACGGAAAGACGTTCTGGCTGTGTTACAGCGCCAACTTCACCAACTCCTGGCTCCATACCAATTATCCGGTCGACCCTCCCGGCAGCCGTTACGGGCTCTGCTTACAGGAAGTTCGGCTGATCTGAAGCCTCCGCGATCTTCCGGCGCCATGCGCACCGGCCACTTGCCAAAAGCGATCCGCGGGGTCGAACTTGAGCCGGGTTGCGGGCGTTCGAGCCCGCAGGCAAAATCCTGAGCGCCGCGAAGGACCCCGGCGACAACAAACTCTCAGATTCAGGATGGTGGCCAGGGACGCTACCACAAAGGCGTCCAAAGACCAGCAAATGGCGGGAAATCCGAAGTGCCCAGATAATAGTTGCCCCCAAGGTTGCCCCCGCTTCAGTGGTATGTCTGCCGGGTACTTTTGCATTTTTCCAAAAGAGGGCGGCGGAGCGGCTGTAGAAGTGCGTGTTCAAAGCAAAAGTCCGACATGGCCGTTCTACGGCAACTTGCCGACGGTGGGAGCGCAGCTGACGATATCCGATTCATCCTTGGCAGCTTAGCCGGAATAGCCGGGTCGGCCTGCGTTCAAAACGTAAATTGCTTTACTACGGGCGATCCGTCTGTTGACATGGTTTGAGGGACTCAAAATGAATCCACGGCAAAGACGATTGATCTCGCATCCGCGTGCATCAAGCGACGGAAATCCCAGTCGACTTATGGACCGTAGGCACTTTCTGCAGTATGCGGCAGGCGTGGGTGCGATGGTCAGCCTGGGCAGAAGCGCCTTCGGCCTGTCTGAGAACGACGCTGCCACTGCAGCTGCCGAACTCGATAGCAATGCTGCATCGGCAGACTCGCGCCTGCCGGACGGAACCGAGTATGTCTCCTGGGAAAAGCCGCTGAGGTTTTCGAAGACTTACTACGTGGACACCAACGCTGCCAGCGCTGACGATAACGGCCCGGGCTCCCAGTCGCATCCCTTCCGCACCATCAACAAGGCCGCCCAGGTGCTCCAGCCCGGCGAACGCGTCGTGATCGCTTCAGGCACCTACCGCGAGTGCGTCCGACCGGCGCGTGGTGGCACGGATGCGGACCACATGATCAGTTACGAGGCTGCACCCGGGGCGAAAGTCTTCGTCAAAGGCTCTGAAGTTCTCAACGACGGCTGGCAGCAGGAATCGATTCCGCTTGGCTTTCGCGGCTTCGGCGGTCAAAGCGCCCAACCTCAAAAAGAAGTGACAGCATGGCGGCATGAGCTCACGGGCGCAATGTTCCCCGATGCCTACCAACCCTTCGCCTTGGCCAGCGTGGCAGGCAATTGGGAGTGGCTGGATCCGAGAGCAGTCGACATGGGCCCGTATTTCCGCCGCCGCGGCCTCGTGTTTGTGGATGGCAAGCCGCTGGAGCCGGTGGAGCAGCTTCGCGAACTGGCAATGCCGCATCTGCAGCCGGAGCCGGTGTTCACCACTCCGCCCGCACCGCAAAATGGCCTTCCACCTCGCCGGCGTCCGGGCCCGCTCATGCAGGAGATCGGCGGCTCGCCCGATGCCCGTTTCTGGATAGAAAACTCCGGCACCGCGATTCACATCCGCTTGGACTCCGGCGCTCCCGCCGACCACACGATCGAAATTACTACGCGTGGCCAAGCCTTCGTCCCTTCGCAGAAAGGGCTCGCCTTCATTCGTATTAAGGGAATTACTTTCCAGCATGCCGGCAACGCCTACCCATTTCCGCAGTACGGCCTCGTCTCCACCGTTGGCGGCAATCACTGGATCATCGAAGACAACACCATCGAATGGGCAAACGGTATGGGCCTCGACATCGGCACCGACGGAGACAGCGGGTTCACCCCTCATGCGGGAACGTCTCAGATCGTCCGGAGAAACACCATACGATACTGCGGCGTCGAGGGTATCGGCGGCATGGGAACTGTCGACACCGCGATTGAAGACAACCTTGTCGAGTGGTGCGGCTGGGCAGACGCCGAACGCGGCTGGGAAGCCGCCGGGGCCAAATTCCACTTCGGCCGCAACCTGCTTTTTCGGCGCAATGTGGTCCGCCATATACGCCACGCCAACGGCGTCTGGCTCGACAGCGGCAACGCCAACTGCCGCATCACGCGCAATGTGTTTGCAGACATTCTCACTGTCAGCGCCGCGGTACACATGGAGATGAACACCGCGCAGAACCAGATCGACAACAACATCATCTGGAATGTTCGCAACGCCGAGCCGGGCACACCCGGGCAGAGAGGATGCGCAGGATCCGGCATCTTCATCAATGCCAGCGATAAGCTGATCATCGCCCAGAATCTGATCGACCGCTGCGCCAACTCCGGCATCTTTGCCATCACCCGTCCCGATCGTGCTCGCAGCGGAACTGCTTCGGAAAACTCTGTGGACAACAACATCTTTGCCGATTGCGGCAAATCGGCGATCGTCTTCCTCAACCAGAACAATCAGGCTGATGGCAATCTCTATGTCGGCATGCCCCATGACTTTCTGGGGTTTTTCACGGGCGATTCAAAGCAATGGCTTGATTTGCCGGCCTGGCGCGATACGCATGGCTGGGACAAAAACAGCGCTCTAAGTGAGGCGCAGATCGACTTCGATCCTGACCGTCTCGAGCTGACCGTGAGCAGCAATCAGCCGTACCCCAAGGTGAATGCTTTCGATCATATCTACACCGATATCCTCGGCGAGGCCACCGGAGCAACGAGGGCTCCCGGTCCGCTTGCCGATCCAAACGCCCGCCACACCTGGCATATTGATCCTCGCGCGGCGAGCTGACAACGACGGTGCAACCCACCCGAGATAGAGCAGGCGGCACACACAATGAAACAACAATCGAAGACGCGCTTATGCAGAATCGGAAGACTGGCGAGCTTCATTTCATCATTTGTAATTCCCATCTTGAACTTTCAATGTGCGTCGCTGGCTGCGGCAACCGTCCCGAAGTCTCTTTCCGAAGTTCGCGGATTCAACTACACGCCGGCAAGCGCTCAGCGCTCCTGGGACATGTGGCTCCGTTTCAACGCCCAGGAAGCTGATCGCGATTTTGGATACGCAAACGAACTCAGGCTCAATCAAACGCGCGTTTTTCTCCCGTTCGGCGCCTGGGAGCAAGATCCCAAAACATTTTCCTCGAATCTCGCCGCATTCATGGACGTTGCGTACAAGCATCGCATTGGCGTGATGCTTGTGCTGGTCCCTTACATGGCTCGCCCGGGAGCCACCGGTGAGGTTGCTCCCGCCGATCTCGACGCCAGGATGCGCGCCTGGATCAAGGTGGTCGCTGAAATCGTCAAAGATAAACCCAGCATGGCGTTCTGGGACGTGCAAAACGAGCCAGACTTCCAGGGTCCTCGCGAACATCCGCGCAGCAGGGAAGATCTGGCCCGCAGAATGCATCTGGCTCGGATGTTCGCGGACACTGTACACGAGGTCGACAAAGTCCATCCCACAACTGTCGGCTGCACGTTTGAGAAGTGCATGGAAGAGACCGCGGCGTTTGCCGACGTGCTTTCATTTCATGACTACAGCCCCACCCTGGCCCAGATCGACGA
>JBKICP010000090.1:0-15236 GCA_046567085.1 Acidobacteriota bacterium | reverse complement strand
AATCGGCTCCACCTTCACCGGCAACATCACCGACGGCCACGGCCAGCACCAGGTCTCCGGCGAAGTGAATCAGGAAGCCTTCACCGCCGCTGCCGATTCCTCTGTCTGCCCCGATCAGATCGCCGCCGGCCTGCGCCCCTGGGCACCACTCAAGGTCTACGCCCGCGTTCCCTTCTTCGCCCCCGGCAAGCAGGGCATCTTTGACTACGCCACCAACAAGTGGTCCCCAGTCCGTTTCTACGACTACGTCACAAAGCAGTGGAACGACACCTTTCCCTCCACAACCCTCGAAATTCCCGAAGGCACCTGGGACCCCATCCTTGGCGAGTCCTATCTGCAGATCGCGCGCGAAGGCTGGGGCATGCAGAAATCCCAGAACGGAGGAGGCACGCCGCCCCTCTCCGGCCCCTTCAGCGTCGCTTATCACCGCTACGGCTCGCTCGTAAAAACCGGCGATAAGGAAGACTCCTTCTTCGACGGCATCGATACCTCGCTCGCCGGCATCGCCTCTCTCGCGCACTCCGGCGATACAGCACCCCTGGTCACCGGGCTCAAACAGATCCAGTCGCATGTCACCGCCGCACTGAACGGCGATCTCCCCGCGCATCCGGAAAAAATCGCACCCGAGCTCGCCTCTGGCTACACCCTCACTCAGCAACTCATCGACTGGGTGAAGACCAGCGGCCTCAGCCCCGACGACAAAGCCAACGTCACCCACGAGCTCAACATCAAGCTCGCGCAGTTCAACACAGCTCTCGCCCAGGCCCTCGGTCTCGAAGTCACCGCGCTCGTGATGCCGCGCACCGCCCCCGGCCCCAACCCCTTCCCCTCACTGAGCCCCGAAGACACCCCCACCACCGTCACCCCCGGCTCCCAAGTCGACGTCCGCATCCACGTCACCGCCGCGCCCTTCTGGGGACCCTCCCAACAAGGCCTGCAACTCGCGCGCACCTGGCTCGATCAGCCCGACGGCAGCAAGTGGCAGATCACCCGCATCGGCGCCCCCGGACTCGACACCGTCAGCAGTGACGCCGGCGACGCCATCTTCCGCGTCTACGTCCCGCGCGACGCCGCCGTAACCCGCCCGTACTTCACCCGCCCCAACACCGAGCAGCCGTACTACGACATCACCGATCCCCGCTGGGAGCCTCTGCCCTTCGCGCCCTATCCCCTCGCCGGCTGGGCCGAGTTCCACTACATGGGCGTCCCCATCCGCGTCGGCGAACTTGTGCAGACGGTCCACCGCATTCACGGCATCGGCGGCGTCTACCAGCCTCTGGCCGTTGTGCCGCAGATCTCCGTGAACCTCGCAGCCTCTGCCGGCGTCGTGCCCCTCGGCACACCGACCATTCCCTTCTCCGTCACCGTCAACAACGAGCAGCAGGATGACGCCAGCGGAACCCTGCAACTCAAGCTGCCCTCCGGCTGGACTGCCGACCCCGCTCAGGCCAGCTTCCAGTTGCGGCCCGCCAGCGGCCAGGCGATCCAGTTCACCCTCCACCCCGGCACGCTCGGCAATCAGGCCTACAACATCGCCGCTGTCGCGCAGACCCAAAACACGCGCTTCGACGAAGGCGTCACCACCGTCGGCTATCCCGGGCTCCGTCCTTATTACCTGTATCGCCCCTCGACCTACCGCCTGCGCGCCGTCGACGTGAAGGTTCCCGCCAATCTCAAAGTGGGCTACGTCATGGGAACCGGCGACGACGTCCCCGAAGCTCTGCGCGAAATCGGCATCCAACCCCACATGCTCACTGCGGCCGATCTCGCCCAGGCCGATCTCTCCAGCTACGGCACCATCCTCATCGGCATTCGCGCCTACTCCTCACGCCCGGACCTCGCCGCCGCTACCCAGCGCCTCTTCGACTACGTCCGCAACGGCGGCAACCTCGTCGTCCAGTACCAGAGCAGCCAGTTCCCCGCTCCCTACACGCTCAGCCTCGGCCGCAATCCTGAAAAAGTCGTCGACGAGCGCGCCCCCGTCACGCTGCTCGATCCGAAGGCTGGCCTCTTCACCTTCCCCAACGCCATCACCCCCGCCGATTTCGATGGCTGGGTCGAAGAGCGCGGCCACTCCTTTCTCGCCTCCTGGTCCTCCGAGTACACCCCCCTCACCGAGGTCCACGATCCAGGTCAGGATCCACAAAAGGGCGGCCTCCTCGTGGCCCACGACGGCAAGGGCACTTACATCTATGTGGCCTACGCCATCTACCGCCAGCTGCCGGAAGCGGTCCCCGGAGCCTACCGGCTGCTCGCCAATCTGGTCGCCGCCGGCCGCCATCCAACCCCGTAAAAGCGCCGCCGCACCTCCGCCAGGGCCCCGAAAGGCCGTCCTGGTTGTATACTTGCGCCCCGCCGAACCGATCCCGGTAAATCGCGTAAATCATTGATCCTTCTGTGATTTCCGCCTCTTCTCCTCGTTCTTTTCCCTGAACATTCACCGTATATTCTCCGGGCATTCACAATGGCCTGCGACGATGCCCAATGGGTAACGAGGGCGTCTCCGGCGGCTGATCCTCCGCAAGAAAGCTTCCTGCCGGTTCGTCCATGGAGCCCATGCAATTCCCCCTGTTGGCTTCATCTTTCACGCATTTCCAACTTCTGAGAGGCTGAATGAAGAACAATCTGAAGGTGCTCGCCATTATGGCGCTGACCGCGGCGGTATCCACCGGTTATGCGCAATCCACGGCCAGCCCCCCCTGCAAGCCCTGCACCACCAAAGCTCACCGGAAACACACCGGGCCGTCCGTGGAGCAGCAGATCGAGGATCTCCGCCAGCAGGAGCAGTCCGATCGTGGCCAGATCGACAACCTGAAGCAGCAGCTCGCTGATCGCGATGCGCAGCTCCAGCAGGCGCAGCAGGCCGCTCAGGCCGCGCAACAGGCAGCTCAGGCCGCACAGCAGGCCGCCAATGCGCAGCAGCAGACCCTCTCCACCAACTCCGAGGCGGTTTCCAGCCTGCAAAGTTCCGTCAATGACCTCAAGTCCAGCAGCTCCACCCTGGCCACCACGGTCAAGACCAACCAGGCGGAAATGAAGAAAGCCATCGAGAACCCGGATGCCGTCCACTACAAGGGCATCACCATCTCGCCCGCCGGCAGCTTCCTGGCGGCTGAAACCGTATGGCGCGCCGGAGCCACCGGCGGCGGCCTCAACACTGGCCCCACCCTCATTCCCCTGGCCAACTCCGACAACGCCCAGCAGAGTGAGTTCTACGGGACCGGTCGTCAGTCCCGCATCGCCATCAAAGCCACCGGCAAACTCGACAGCGTGGCTCTGAGCGGCTATTACGAGATGGACTGGCTCGGCGCCGGCATCACTTCCAACAGCAATCAGTCCAACAGCTACGTGCTGCGCATGCGCCAGTTGTGGGCCGATGCCCTCTTCGCCAACGGCTGGGATGTCTCCGGCGGTCAGGGCTGGTCGCTCGCCGCTGAAACCACCCAGGGGGAAACCCGCGGTTCCGAAATTCTTCCCGCCACCATCGACCCCCAGTACGAAGCGGGCTTTGTCTGGACCCGTCAGTACAGCTTCCGCGTGTCGAAGAACTTCGGCAACAAATTCTGGATCGGCGCCTCCGCCGAGAATCCGGAAACCCTCAACCCGGCCGGCAGCAATCTTCCCTTCAACGTCCTCCTCGGCTCCGACGGCCAGGGGGGCGGACTTTACAACGCCACCGCCAACTACTCCTACAACTACACGCCTGACTTCATCGCCAAGATCGTCTTCCAGCCCGGCTGGGGACACTGGGAAGTTTTCGGCATCGAGCGCAATTTCCGCGATCGCATCTACCCCAATCTGGTCTGCACCTCGCCCACGGCCTGCACCGGCACCACCGCTGGCGCCTTCAATGACAAAATCCCCGGCGCCGGGATCGGCGGCGGCTTCCGCGTTCCCCTGGCCAACAAAAAGCTCTCCATCGGCCTGAAGGGTCTCTACGGTAAGGGCGTCGGCCGTTATGGCGACTCCACCCTGGGCGATATCACCATCCGTCCCGACAGCGAGCTCGATCCGCTCAAAGGATTCTCCGCTCTGAGCACCGTGGAAATGAATCCCACCAAGCGCCTCATGATCTACCTCAACTACGGTGGCGACTATCTCTATCGTGACTACTGGGGCAAGGTCGGCTACGGCTCGCCTCTCACCACCATGACCGGCTGCAACACCGAGCCCTCTCCCACCGGCCAGCCCCCCTCCGGTTTCGGTGGCGGAACCGGCTTCGGCCCGGCTGCCCCCGGCAACTGCGGCAACCAGAACAAGGACACCCAGGAGTTCACCGCAGGCGACTGGTATGACTTCTACAACGGTCCCAAAGGCCGCATGCGCTTCGGCCTCCAGTACAGCCGTTGGGAACGCGACATCTGGTCCGGCGTGGGTGGCACCACCAACCCCGGCGGCGGAGCCAGCGGCGCCGACAACATGTTCTGGACCTCGTTCCGCTACTACGTCCCGTAGTCCACGGATCCAATCCTCAACAAAAAGGACCCGCTTCGGCGGGTCCTTCTCTTTTCCGGTTCTCTCTTCTTCCTTCCCGCTTCTCCACTTATCTGGGTGCCCCATGTTCCTGGGATTGGGGACATGGGCTCCCGCTCAACCCATCCTGAAGCAGCCGTACTGAAAAGGCTGCGCCGTCCCGAACGGCGTCCGATGCTCCTCGTCCACAGCCTTCACCAGCTGAAACGCAGCTCCAAACTCCGCCTGGAGAGCCGCAGCATCGTAGCGAACCACATCCAGTCCGCTGCACTTCGGCGGCCCGTCCAGAGCAAATGTCCCCAGAACCGCATGGCCGCCCGGCCGCAGCGCTCGCCTTACCCGCCGCACGTACGCTCCCCGATCGGCAGTCTCCGTCAGGAAATGAAAAACCGCCCGATCATGCCAGACATCGTAAGACGCAGGCTCCAGATCGACCGCCGTCACATCGCCCACCAGCCAGCGAATGCGACCGCCTCGATCCCCCAGACGCCGCTGCACCGCCTCGATGGCCGCAGCCGAAAGATCCAGCACCGTCAAACGCTCGTAACCCAGCGTCAGCAGATCGTCGACCAGCGTGGACTGTCCCGCGCCCACATCGATGATGGACGAGGATCGTTCTTCCCCAAACTCTTCAATCAGTTCGAGCGACACGTCCAGATGCGGCCGATACCAGCTCACCGCATCCGCCGCCTTCTCCCGATGAAGCGTCTCCCAGTGCGCCTCGCGATGCATTGTGCCTCAAAGCCGTTTGTAGCGAACTGCTCTTAGCGAACTGCTGCTAGCAAACTGCGGTTAGCGAAGTGCTTTTAGCTAACCGCTTTCAGTCGGAAGCTTTTATAGCCAGAAGCTTTTAGCGACGAGCCTTTCGCTAACAGTCTTTAGCAAACAGCCTTTCGTTAACGGCTTTTCGCTAACCGCTATCCGCTACCCGCTAAACCGCTGCCTCTTCTTCCACCACCGGCCCGTGCGTTGCCGCGGTGGGCATCGGCGCCGGAGCAGGCGCGTCCCCAATCCGCTCGCTGAAGTGGCACTCGATCGCGCCCTGCGGCTCCTCCGCCTTCTGTCCCTTCCGCGGACGCCGCCGCGGCATCATCTCCTTATTGTTGGGGCACACCAGATACAGCCCGCCCTCCATCACCCGCTCCACCACATAGGGCGACCCGCACTGCGCGCAACTCTGCGCCACCGGCTTCAGGTTCGACGTGAAGTCGCACTTCGGATACCGCGTGCAGCCCCAGAACACATTCCCCGTCCGCGCCTTGCGCTCCGCGATATCTCCCTCGCCGCACTTCGGGCACTTCAACCCCTCGATCAGGTTCTGCTTAATGTATTTGCATTTCGGATAGCCCGAGCACGAGACAAACTCCCCATATGTCCCGGAGCGCAGCACCAGCTGCTTCCCGCACTTCGGACACTTCTCGTCGAGCGGCACCGCCGGTTTCTGCTGCTGTTTCTGGCTCAGCCTCCGCACTGTCTTGCACGGCGGATCGGCGTTGTAGTCCGGACACGCCATGTACGCGCCAAACGGACCCCGCCGCAGCACCATCACCTTCCCGCAGTTCTCGCAGTACTCCTCGGCCGGAGCAGCCTGCTCCCCATTCTGCAGATCAGGCTTGGCCGCGAAGTGCTCCTTCGTGAACCCGCAGCTCAGCTGCTCCACCGCGACCTTGCGTCCCGTGCCCACCGCGTTATCGAGCGCCGCTTTCAGCTCCGCCTTGTCCTTCACTTCGACGCTGCTGGACTCATCGTCCTCCGTCGTCTTTACCACCATCGGATACTTCAGCTTCGTCTCGACCCGCGCCAGAACCTTCTTCGGCTCCTTCTTCCATCCCGTCGCCGTCACCGGCACCGGCTTTTCTTTCGCGTACGCCGAGCACGCGTAGAAACTGCCGAATTTCCCCCATTTCAGAATCAGCGGCGAGCCGCACAGATCGCACTTCTCATCCGTCGGCTTCTCCATCCGCTTCACGTTTTCCATGTGCTTCTCGGCGCTCTTCAGCTCTTCCTCAAAGTGCCCGTAGAAGCCCTTCAGCAGATCGGTCCACTTCTCCTTCCCATCCTCGATCTCGTCCAGCTCTTCCTCGAGCCGCGCCGTGTACTTCGTATCGAAGATGTAAGGGAAATTCTTCACCAGCAGATTCGTCACTACCGTCCCGATCTCCGTAGGAACGAAGCGCCCGCCCCGCCCCGTCGGCGGAACCTTGGTGACATACTCCCGATCCTGGATCGTCGTGATGATCGACGCATACGTCGACGGCCGCCCGATCCCCCGCTCTTCCAGCTCCTTCACCAGCGACGCTTCGTTGTAGCGAGCCGGCGGCTCGGTCGCCTTGCCCTGCGCGTGCACCGCCGAAGGCCGCGATGCAACCTCAATCTCCGGCTCGACAAACGCAGGAACCTCCTCCCTCCGCTCGCCCTCGCCGGACTCCTCGTTCCGCGCCTGAATCCTGGCCACCTCGGAGTCGTACCGCCGCCGCGCCTGTGCCACCTTCGCCGCGCGATCCTGCGCCGCGATCCCCTTCAGATGCTCCTCGGTCGCCAGCGTCAGCTTCGCGCCCGCCGGAATCTCCGGCATCTCCTCTTCGTCGTCCTCTTCCGGATCGTAGATCTTCAGATACCCATCGAACTTCAGCACCGATCCCGAAACCCGGAAGTTATACGTCTTTTGATTCTTCGCGTCGATCTCCACCGTCGTTACGTCGTAGATCGCCGGCACCATCTGCGAAGCCACAAACCGCTCCCAGATCAGCTTGTACAGCTTGTACTGCTCATCGCTCAGATACCGACGAATCTTGCTCGGATGCTGCGCCGGATCCGTCGGCCGAATCGCTTCGTGCGCATCCTGCGCGTCCTTCTTCGACCGATACGCGTTCGGCTGCGCCGGCAGATATTTGTCGCCGACCTTCTTCCCGATATACTCCCGCACCGCCGTGATCGCCTCCGGCGCAATGCGCGTCGAATCGGTACGCATGTAGGTGATCAGGCCGATCGTCCCATCCGGCCCCAGATCCACGCCTTCATACAAGCGCTGCGCTACCCCCATCGTGCGCTTCACGTTGAAACCCAGCCGTGCCGAAGCTCCCTGCTGCAGCGTGCTGGTGATGTACGGCGGATACGGATGGCTCCGCCGCTCCTTCTTATCGACCGAGGCCACGCTCCACGCGGCCTTCGTCGTCGCTTCGATGATGGCGCGCGCTTCCTGCTCGCTTCCCACCGCCGGCGCGCTCACCCCTTCCACCTTCGCGCGTTCGCCATCGATCCCGATGAACCGCGCCGTGATCAGCTCCGAACCCGCCTTCGCGCCCTGCACTTCCAGAATCGCGTCGATCGTCCAGTACTCCACCGGCTCGAATTCCTGAATCTGCCGCTCGCGCTCCACGATCAGCCGCACCGCCACCGTCTGTACGCGCCCCGCCGAGAGCCCGCGCCGCACCTTATCCCACAACAACGGCGAAATCTGATAGCCCACGATCCGGTCCAGCACCCGCCGCGTCTGCTGCGCGTCCACCAGATTCTCGTCCACGTCCCGCGCATGCTGGAACGCCGCCCGCACCGCCTTCTGCGTAATCTCGTTGAACGTCACCCGCCGGATTCGCCGCTTGTCCTTCACCACCGGCATCAGCTGCAGCGACAGATGCGCCGCAATCGCCTCGCCTTCGCGATCCGGGTCAGGCGCCAGATACACTGCATCCGCCTTCTGCGCCATCTTCCGCAGCTTGGCGACAATCTTCTCCTTGTCCGGAGACACAATCAGCGTCGGCTCGAACGTCCGGTGCTTCAGCTCCACACCGATGTCCCGCTTCGGCAGATCCATGATGTGGCCGAAGGACGCTTCGACCTCGTAGTCCTTGCCCAGATACTTATTAATCGTCTTCGCCTTGGCGGGCGACTCAACGATAACCAGCGATTTACTCATCGTTTCCCTTGTTCAACAGCTGCACGACGTGCAGCCCTCTGCAAACCTGCTGCTTTGAAAGGGCACGGCTCCAGCCGTGCCACACAAGCTGCCAATCGCACCGGCTTCAGCCGCGGGGGCGTGTCTCTTCTGCTCCCGCAATCGCTCCCCTGCTCTCTGAACGGCACAATATCACCCCGCGCCGCACGTTCTGGCGGCTTCCCTTCCGGAAGCTACCACGACCTGCCGCTTCGAATCTACAGTTCCGGGGCAGAGCGCGCATCCGTCCCTGCCACCGGATGCGCGAAGTTCCTCAGAAACTACGTACGTAATTCTTTCCAGGAAGTTGTCGTATGCGTCCCGCCAGTTCCAGCTCGAACAGCGCGGTGAAAACCTCCGAGGAACTCAGTTCAGGCTCCAGTCTTTCGAGGATCTCATCCATCTGCAGGGCTTCATCCTGCCGGAGCACGCCCAGCACGCGCGCCTCCGAGGGCGGCAGCGGTGAATCCTCGAATAACGATGCCTCAGAGGTGCCCTCGGATGCAAATCCCTCGCTCTGCTCCAACTCCATCCTTATTTGGGTGGGAAGCTCTTCCCACACGTCCTCCCAGCACGCAGTCAGCTTCGCGCCCTGTTTTATCAGCAGGTTAGGACCCCACGCGTTCTTGTTCGTCACATTCCCCGGAACCGCAAACACTTCCCGGTTCTGCTCCAGCGCGCACCGCGCCGTCACCCGCGTCCCCGAGTATTCCGCCGCCTCGATCACCAGCACTCCAACACTCATCCCGCTCAGAATCCGATTCCGCCGCGGAAAATTCTGCGGCGCCGGAAACGTCCCCAGCGGCAGCTCCGACACAATCGCGCCCCCGCCCTGCACGATCTGCTCCGCCAGCGTCTTGTTCTCCTTCGGATAGATCACGTCCACCCCGGTGCCCCACACCGCAACCGTCGGCCGCTTCGCCGCAATCGCGCCCTTATGGGCCGCCGTATCCACCCCCCGTGCCATCCCGCTCAGCACAATCAGACCCCGCAGCGCCAGTTCGCGCGCCAGCTTCTCCGCCATTCCCGTCCCGTACGGCGTCGGATGCCGCGTCCCCACCACCGCCAGGCTCGGTTTCGACAATAAAGAAGCATCGCCCCGCACCCAAAGCAACGCCGGCGGATCGTAGATCTCCCGCAGCCGCAGCGGATACGCCTCGTCGTGCCACGTCAGAATCGTCGCGCCCGTGCTCGCCAGCTTCTCCAGCTCCTGATCGGCCGCCTGCGCCGCCTCCCCCGACGCAATAAACTGCGCCGACTGTGCCGGCAATTGCAGCGCCTCCAGCTCCGTCAGCGGCAGATGCAAAACCCGCGCCGCGCTGCCCGAACACTCCACAGCGCGCAGCAGCCGCCGAGGCCCAATTCCAGGCGTCAGCGCCAAAGCCAGCCACGCATGTTTCTCCTCGAACCTTGTCATCCCGACCGGAGCGCGTTCGCACAGCGAATCGCGCGGAGCGGAGGGATCTGCTTTTATTTCATCCCCAGCCAGCACTCAAGTCCTCCCATGTGGGATTTTTCTCTTCGATAAGCGCCACCTTCTTCTCACGTCTCCACCGCTTGATTTGCTCTTCTCGCGCGATCGCCCGATCCACGTACTGGAATCTCTCAAACCAAACCAGCCGCTCACAGGCGTACCAGGCCGTAAACCCATCGTGTTCGCGATTTTTGTGCTCGCCCATGCGCCGGCGTATGGAATTCGTTACACCGCAATGCAAACTCCGGCTCCGACTCGCGGTCAGTTAAACGAAATAGTAGTGCTCCCTCACCGTAATCGTTCCAATCATTCCACCGGCCCGTCATCCCCTTCCGAAAACCCCTGTCATCCCGAAGCGAGCGCCGTGGCGTATTAGGCGAGCGAGGGACCTGCTTTTTCGCATTTCGTCTCCGGGCCAAACCCTCAACCCCTGTCCTCCAGAGCATCACTCGGCGACCCGAACAGACATCCTCCTATCCCTCTCACCGCCCCCTTTCGCCGGTCAAGATTACCGACGGTTCACCAATACGTGATCCGGATCACTGATCCGTAAGCATCCCCGGCTGGATACTGCGGCACAGTGCTCCGGAGGATCTCTTCGTGAATCGTTTCCGTCCGTTGATGTTCGGTTCCGCCCTGCTCGCTTTCCTCTTTTTGGCCGCCGCCAGCCAACCGGCCATGGCGCAGCAGGATCAGCCCATCCATATCTTCCACCGGCTCATTCCCGCCGGGGATACCTGTGCCACCTGCCATCAGGCCATCTACAACCAGTGGAAAGCCAGCCCGCATAACGCCAACGGTGTCGAATGCACCGTGTGCCATGGCGAGACCACCGACAAGGACTTCGCCGGCAAGCCGGGATTAGCCACCTGCGATAGCTGTCACTCCGATCAGGTGGCCCAGTTGAAGTCGGACCCCTTCATGAAAGGCAAGACCTGCGTCAGTTGCCATCAGGCGCACGCCTTCGTGGAGCACAAGAAGACCGCAAAGTAAGCCCTGTAAGAACCATTTCCTGACGTCGCATTTTCGACGGGTGAGCGCAGCGCAAGCGCGCTCCCCGTCCTCTTCGCTTCATCGAAGCGTCCGGCTTCCGAAACGCCGCACGGGGAAGGCCCGGAGCATCGCGACGAGCGCGTCGATCGGTTGCAGAGAAGCCCCCTCTAAAAAGCAGGCGCCGAACCTCGGAATCGGTGGCATTTCCTCACGAACGAGGAAATTCCAGGGCACGAGGATGGGAGGCCGTGGTCCCAGCGAAACAACGTTTCGATGGGGTGGCCGGCGAGCCGATTCGAATCCGATCATCACGCCATGCAAAGCGGGCTGAACGTTCCTCTCCGCCTCCATGAGTGCATCGGCGATTTTGCACGAACCGACAACCGTAGAAGTCAACGAGCGCGTTTATGACCAGAGCTCCTCACTTATCCGAGGTTCTCCGTTCGTTGGCCAGACATGCTCGCCGCTGGTGCTCATCACTTGATTTGCCGGCGAATGGAATTAGATTAGACAAAGTGCCGCTAAGCTTCAAGGATGCTTGCCCCCCGCAGCGTGGTGCCTCAACGTCCCGGAAGCACAAGGTTATAGCCAGAGATTCTGTGAAAATGCTTCCAGCGAACAAAGCTCGCGAGACCGTCCAAGTCTGGAAAGAGCGTGCGTCGTGACACTCCCAACTGCGCCAAATCTCGAAGCACACTTTGCACATCATCGGTCTCGAATCGAATTTGCCGTACACGTGGCAGTTTTCGCACGCCATCCGTCTTTAGTCGGTGGTCAAGTAGGTCGCGGGTTTGCCCAAAAATAATGAAGCGCCCTTCTTGTGCCGCAACGCGGGGGTGGATCGCAGGAGGTTCAATAGGCATTGCGTATTCGGGGATCAATGTGAATGAATCTGCACGATTTCTCAGAAGCACTTCGAGAGACGGTACATATTTTTCAGCATCATCCGACCAAGAAAGCAACGGCCCCGACCATTCGTCATCGCTTAGACACATTGCAAGCCAGTAAGCGTCGATCATCCACACCGCTACTGAGGAGGCCTTCTTGGAGCGCCCATCGTCCTGTGAATCCGCTTCGAGCGCAAAGAACAGGGCTGCAAGTGCATTTGTAGTCCAATCCAGAAGGCGGGTTGGTAGTCCGTGATGCTGCATCAAAAAGTACCAATCCAATCCGCTTTTTACATGGCCTGCGTCGTTCAGAAGCTGATCGTAGCTTGTGAAATCGATCCGAAGTTCATGCTCGAGATCGAATAACTCTTCACGGAGAGTCTTACTAGAAACAGCCGGTATCGGACTAGATTTAGTTTTCTTGAGGCTTTCACGGGTGGAATCGCGATAGAGGCCGGGCTTCAAGGTCAGCTCTCTCGTGTGCTGACCACGAAACCATGCCTGACCGACAAGACGTACATTGTTCAGCAGTACATCTCGATCGCCTTCGGCGTCTCGCCAATCTTTCCTCTGCCAGTCCTCTGAAATCCGATGTATCAAGGATGTGAACTTATCAAGGGTCGAAACCGTTCGCAGCGCGTTCGTTCCCTTCAGAAGGTCCCGGATGGTATTAACGTATGGTCGCTTGCTCAAGTTTGCCACGTACGCCTTCCGAGTGTTGGCTTGGAATGAATATTACCAGTTCCACCAGTCCGGCGTTAGTCTCTAATCATGGCTCCAAGGCCCATTTATCTGGATACGAACCTCTGGAACAAGTTGCTCGATCAACGGGCGGACCCGATGGCGCTGCTTTCGAGACTTGATCGGTCCGGCGCGTCTCTCGCACTGAGCGGCCAAACCGTCTACGAGCTCGGCCGAACTTTTCATGCTTCCCGCGAGCGAGGGAGGGAGCTTTTCGGTTACGTGAAGACCTATGTGGATTCAGGTATTGTCGGTGCCTACGACAACATGGACCTGCTAAAGGCTGAAGTCGATACCTTATATGCGGATGGCGACTCGGTGGTCGCATTCTATAGCCGAGAAGATTACGCTGCACTAGTAGCGGAAGTTGCGAAACTCGCCGAAGGCATCGTCGACAACCGCGCACAAACCTTTGTGTCAAATCGGGCGGCATCTGCGAAGACTCTTCGGACAAATCAAAAAGCTCTCTTTAGGAGTCGACCGGATATGAGAGCGGCACTTCTCGCAGTGCCCCAAAAGGGCCTGGGAGATTGGCTCAACGACCAGTTGCTGGGAGATGCTGGCGCGACGCTCCTCGCGGGGCACCTGATTCACGTTTACGGGTCGACCGATAGAGACGCTGCACACTCTACGGCGCAAGGCTTGCTTGAACACGAAGGATCCCGCATAGCAAAGGCCATTGTTCGTGCGGACCTTTTCTCGGCGTGGCGCTGCGCACGCGGGGGGTCTAGTCCAAGAGACCTGGCAGACGATCTCTACCATGTCCTGAATGCCAGTTACTGCGATGTGTATGCCACAGCCGATGCTGGCCAGATGAAGTATGCACCGTTGATATTGAGCCAATGGACAAGACCGGCAATCTACGATGCGAGCGAACCATTGGCAGATTGGCTTTTGAGCCTTTAAGGCGGCGCCGGTATAAAACTTATGGGACCCAGGTGCGCGGCTCTGGCGAGGGCTGGTGGCCCGGTCTCCATGACCCTTCTAAACAACATGAGGGTGCTCCGGGCTGGTCGTCTCCTGCGGCGGTAGGATCGGGTAGGCTTTCGCTGCTCGGGAAAATCAGATCAGTATCGGTGAGTCAGCTTGTGATCGCCTATCGCCAGCGACGCGGTTGGCGCATCCAAGCCAAGTCACTTGCCCAGATCGGCCTTCAGCCCGGAAACCACAATAGATCCAGAACTCCAACGGGTGGCCTGGTAGTCATCGATCACTGCCAAACCGCAAGATCGCGCACCGGACCTGCCCTGACTTTCGTACCGTCTCCCTTCCGATTTCTCTTGCTCCAGATTCTGCGAGCCCCTACCCTCGAACCATGGGGATTGTCTGCACGGCAGACAGTCCCCTTCGCATCTCCAGGAGTCCCAGGATTCCTGATCGGGCGGCTCTTTGAAAAATCGGCTGGAGGCCCACCAGGCCTGGGTGCCCTGGCTTAAAGCGAGGGGGGCCACTGCTCACGGAAAGAAACGAACCCGCGCCTCCGGTACCGGACAGTGAAGGGGCATGGCTTTGCTGCAGGCGGAAAGAAGCGAACTCTTTATTGAAAGGGGCTGACTGCAGTCGGTCCGTAATCGGCGTCGGATGCGTTCGGCTTCAGCCGCTCAGGCTACGTCCGGAAGGGCCCCAGGCGAGTTAACACGCGAGTAAACAAAGAGGGCTTGCCTCCAAACTGTCTTCGAGCAGAATCAAAGACATCCACAGGGGTTACCCCCCATATTTCAGGAAATTCTCGACCCTCGGTGCCCCCGGACCCCGATGCGAGCCTGGGCTTGAAAGGCACGCTTTCACTCTCTGCGGGAACACCCGCCTTCGGTACTGAAAAGTGAAGGGGCATGGCTTCAGCCATGCCATACAGACCGCAAAGAACTCCGGCTTTAGCTGCTGAGGGAAGCCCTCGGTCCCCTTAACGTCTGAGTTAACAGGCAAGGGCATGCCGCCAACCCCTTCAAGCAAAATCAACGACATCCAGAGGGGTTAAACCCCCCATATTTGGGAAAGCTTCCTCCTTCCCGCTTCCCACCCCGTTGTTACACTAACCGGTGACCCTCGCTCGTCTCCGCGTCTCCGCGATCCACTTCCTCAACCCCGCACCTTTAATGTGGTCCTTCGAGCACGAGCCAGACCGCTCCCGCCTCGCCCAGCGCTACGACCTTACCTCCGACACGCCGGCTGAATGCGCCGCCAAGCTCGCCTCCGGCCAGGCCGACATCGGCCTCGTCCCTGTCGCCCAGCTCGCCTTCACCCCGGGCCTCGCCGTCATCCCCGGATGCACCATCGCTTCCCGTGACCGTGTCCGCTCCATCATCCTGGTGGTCCGCAACCCCGACGGCAGCGCCACCGACGACGTCTCCGGCGTCGCTCGCGTTGCCCTCGACAGTGCCTCCCGCACGTCGGCCACCTACACCCGCATCCTCTTCTCCCGCTTCTGGCAGATTCAGCCCAGCTTCATCGAGCACGCCCCTGACCTCGAAGCCATGCTCCGCGTCGCCGACGCCGCGCTGCTCATCGGCGATCCCGCCCTCTTCGCCCTTGAAGACCGCGAGGCCCGCGAGCGCCGCACCGGCGAAAAGCTCCTCTATCTCGATCTGGCCCACGAGTGGCACAAACTCACCGGAACTGTCTGGGTCTCTGCCGTCTGGGCCACCCGCCCCGACGCAATCGCCGCCTCCGGCATCCCCACGGGGCAAATCGTTCAGGACTTCCAGCACTCCCGCGACGCCGGCCTCCGCCACAT
>JBKICP010000089.1:0-36412 GCA_046567085.1 Acidobacteriota bacterium | reverse complement strand
GGACGCGAGTTGGGCGACGTCGGCCAGTCGCTCGGTGCTGATGCCGGGCGCGGGGAAGAACTCGGTCGCCTGGCGATTGCCGAGGGTGATGGTGCCGGTCTTGTCGAGGAGGAGGGTGTTGACGTCGCCGGCGGCTTCGACAGCGCGGCCGGACATGGCGAGCACATTGTGCTGCACGAGGCGATCCATGCCGGCAATGCCGATGGCCGAGAGCAGCGCGCCGATGGTCGTCGGGATGAGGCAGACGAGCAGCGAGACGAGGACGAAGATGGTCTGCGGCGCGTGCGAGTAGATGGCGTAAGGCTGCAGCGTGGCGACGGCGAGCAGGAAGATGACGGTGAGTCCGGCGAGCAGGATGCTGAGCGCGATCTCGTTGGGGGTCTTCTGGCGCGTAGCGCCTTCGACGAGGGCGATCATGCGGTCGAGGAAGGTTTCGCCGGGGTTGGAGGTGATTTTGATCTTGATCCAGTCGGAAAGCACGCGCGTGCCACCGGTGACGGCGGAGCGATCGCCGCCGGCTTCGCGAATGACGGGGGCGGATTCGCCGGTGATGGCGGATTCATCGACGGAGGCGACGCCTTCGATCACTTCGCCGTCTCCGGCGATGAACTGGCCGGCTTCGACTCGGATCACATCTCCGGCGCGGAGCTGGGAGCTGGAGACGGTCTCCAGCGAGCCGTCATTGCGAAAGCGCCACGCCATGGTTTCGCCCTTGGCCTTGCGCAGCGTGTCGGCCTGGGCTTTGCCGCGGCCTTCGGCGATGGCCTCGGCGAAGTTCGCAAAGAGCACGGTGAACCAGAGCCACAGCGTGATCTGCAGATTGAAGCCGATGGGCTGATGGTGGAGGGCTTCCTCGATAAGGAGGGCGCTGGTGACGACGCTGCCGACCTCGACGACGAACATGACGGGGTTCTTCATCATGACGCGCGGGTCGAGCTTCACGAACGAATCGATGACAGCCTGCCGGAGAATTTCGGAGTTCCAGAGATTTTGCTTTTTCGCCATTGAAGTTATCCCGAAGTTAGGAGAACAAAGTACCGTGCTGGAGCAGTAAGTGCTCAAGGATAGGTCCGAGGCTTAGGGCCGGGAAAAAAGTCAGCGCGCCGACGATGATGATGACGCCGGTGAGCAGGACAGTGAAGAGCGGCGTGTTCACGGGGAAGGTTCCGGGCGAGGGAGGAACGCTCTTCTTGCGGGCCAGATTGCCGGCGAGCGCGAGCATGGGAATCATCATGAGGAAGCGGCCGGCGAGCATGGTGAAGCCCAGCGAGCCGTTGTACCAGCGGGTGTTCGCGTTCAGGCCGGCGAAGGCGGAACCGTTGTTGCCGGCGGCGGAAGAAAAGGCATAGAGGATCTCGCTGAGTCCGTGGGGGCCGTGGTTGGCCAGGCTGGAGAGGCCCATGGGGTAGAGCACCGAGATTGCCGAGAGGGTGAGGATGATGAGCGGGAAGACCAGGACATAGAGCATGGCCATCTTCACGTCATAGGCTTCGATCTTCTTGCCGAGATACTCCGGGGTTCGGCCGACCATGAGTCCGGCAATAAAGACGGAGAGGACGACAAAGATGATCATGCCGTAGAGGCCGGAGCCGACTCCGCCGAAGATGATCTCGCCTAACTCGATGTTGAGCAGGGGAACCATGCCGCCGAGGGGCATGAAGGAGTCATGCCAGGAGTTAATCGCGCCGCAGCTGGCGTCGGTGGTGATGGTGGCGAAGAGCGCGGAGTCGGTGATGCCGAAGCGCGTCTCCTTGCCTTCCATGTTGCCGCCGGCCTGGAGTGCGGAGGCGTGCTGGTTGACGCCGTGGAGGACGGGACTGGGTTGCGATTCGGCCCATAAGGCGACGGCGAATCCTGCGGCAAAGAGGACCGACATGCAGGCGAAGACTGCCCATCCGTGGCCGGGGGAGCCGGTCATGCGGCCAAGGGTGACGGTGAGGCCGGCGCCGACGAAGAAGATGAGGAACATCTCGGTGAAATTGCTGAAGGGCGTCGGGTTCTCGAAGGGGTGGGCACTGTTGGCGTTGTAGAAGCCGCCGCCATTGGTGCCGAGCTCCTTAATCGCTTCCTGCGAAGCGACGGGTCCCTGGGCGATGGTTTGCGTCTGGCCTTCGAGGGTGTGGGCGACGGTATAAGGATGCAGGTTCTGAATAACGCCCTGGCCGACGAGGACCAGCGAGAAGAAGATGCAGAGAGGCAGCAGGAAGTAGAGACAGGCCTGGGTGGTATCGACCCAGAAGTTTCCGATGGTCTTCGATTCGCGGCGCGAGATACCGCGGACGAGGGCGATGGCTACGGCGATGCCGACGGCGGCGCTGAAGAAGTTATGGTAGGCCAGCTGGGCCATCTGGGTGAAGTAACTCATCACCGCTTCGCCGGTATAAGCCTGCCAGTTAGTGTTGGTAGTGAAGGAGGTAGCGGTGTTCCAGGCGAGCCAGGGCTCAATGCCGGGGAGATGCTGCGGGTTGAAAGGAAGGATGCGCTGGAAGCGCTCTACGAAGTAGGTGAAGAGCAGGGTGACGAAGCTGAAGACAAGCATGGCGACGGTGTAGCCGGTCCAGGTCATCTCGTGAGCGGGATCGACGCCGGAGATACGGTAGATGGCGTTTTCGAGCGGGCGCAGGAATTTGATTTCGCCGTTGAACAGGCGCGCCATGTAGATGCCGAGCGGGCGCATCAGCACGAGGAGAACGACAAAGTAGACGAGAAACTGAAACCAGGCGTTGGCGGTCATGTCAGAACTTCTCCGGGTAGAGGAGGGCGACGACGAGATAGCCGAGCAGGACGGCGGTGATGGCGAGAATGATGGCGGTGGTCGGAGTCATGGGTTACCTCAGCTTTTCGCAGGCGGCGACATAGACCAGAGCGAGAACGAAGAACGCGACGGTGAAGACCAGCATGAGAAAGTCGGTCATGGCGATCCTTTTTACCAGGAGCCCTGTTTGCCGCCGTACCACCAGACCAGTCCGAGCAGAGCTGTATCCTGGTGAGTGGAGGGGTTGGCGGGGTTATCGGTGATGAAGTAGGGGCGATTGCTCCAGTCGCGGCGGTATTCGATAAAGGCATCGAAGTTATCGCTGAGACTGTATTTGTAGGTGCCGGTGAATTCTTTGAGAGCCTGGGTCTGGTTGCTGAAAAGGCCGCCACGGTCGGAGAGATATTCGGTACGGGCGGCGAGAGCGGCGCGCGGGTTGAGCTGGTACTGGAGATAGGCGGCGCCGCCATCGACATGCGAGGGCGCGGACGACTCACCGGGAGCAGCATTGGCCCAGGTGCGCTGAATGACGTAGTCGCCTTCTCCGGCGAGGGTCAGCTTCGGCGTCGCGTGCCAGGTGGCGTAGCTGTCGAAGATATGAATTTTGCCGTTGGGGGCAGGCGACAGGGGGGCAGCGCAGAGGCCCGGCTGCAGGGGAACGACGCAATTGTTTGCGGCGACCGAATCGGCGTGTTCCTGGCCGTTGTAGTAGTTGAAAGTCCAGTTCACGGTTTTTGCCGGCGTGAGGACGTATCCGAATAGTTCGTCTTTGTAGCCGTTAGTCGGCTCTGACTGGTTGGTTCCGTTATCGATCCAGTAGTTCAGCGCCAGCTTGTCGTTGACCTGGTAATTGGTGCGGATCCCGGCGTGGTAGAAGGGCAGATAGTTAAAGTAGAAGGACCGCGTGTAGTTCATCTGGTCCTTCGTATAGTTGCCCTCGATGCCGAGCGAACTCGACCATTTGCCGAAGTTGACGGTGAGGCCGTGGCCTATGGGGGCAATGTAGATGCCGTAAGCCTGGAAGATATTGCGGTAGATCTGGGGGCGAGGCTCGTTGGCGGGATTGCCCTGCAGGGTTTCCGTTGCCTGGCCGAATTGCAGGTCGGTGCGAAAACCCCAGCGCCGATGGGCGGCGAGATCGGGTTCGATGTCAAAGATGAAATCGGCCTGGTTGATGCTGAAGACGTTACTCAGCACGTCGTAGGCCCGCAGATCGTTGACCCGGCCGGTGGGATTGTTGAAGTTGTACTCGTAATAGCCGTCGAAGTAGTAGTTGAGCGTAGCGCCGCCGGGGAGGGTTCCGGGAAGCAGGGCTGCACGGGATGCCGCTGCGGGCGTCGTCGTTGCGGTTTGCTGAACGGGCAAAGAAGATGAGGACGTGCCGGGGCTGTGAAGCGCTTCCGATGCGTCGACGAGGGCGGCTACGGACTGGGGACCAGCGTTGTCGGGAGGTCGTGCGGAGGAGGCATGCAGGGAGCGATTTTCCTGCTCCAGCACGTTGACTCGGTTCTCAAGGTCGAGGACCATCTGGCGGAGTTGCTGGACCTGTTCGGCGGTGGGCTGCGTTTGGGAGTAAGCCGCCCGGGCGGTAGAAGCGAGCAGAACTGTCGTTGCGATGTATAGAGAAAGGCGATGCGTCATAGCATTATGCGATGCCTCTCTCAGTAAACCGGCCGAGCCGTACGCCAGGCATAAGGATTTCGTAGTGGAACCGTAAAGGTGCCCAGTTCCGGGAACGAGGATCGAAATTGCGAAGAAGCTGCGGCAAGACGGCATGTTCCGCCTTCAGAATTTGACCAGGATGGCAAAGATGGCCAGCGGCTGATCGTGGCGCATGTCGGGTTGCCACAGGGCGGGATACCCGGGATTGGCAGCGCAGGCGGCTTTGGCGGCGGCAATGTTGGCCGCGTATTCCTGGCCGTATTTGAGCCAGGGCATGGTCGAATAGCCCATTCCGGAATCCGCGGAGGTTGAGCCGTTGGTGCAGACAAAATCGGATGGGCTGCCGATGGCGCCCAGGGTGGTTCCGCCCGGCGGCGTTGAGCCACCGCGGCCGGCCCAGTAGGGCACGTCGGAATGGCGATAGCCATACTCGGTGCGGAAGGTAATGTACTGGTTTGGCATGTAGTCGAAGGTGAAGGTTCCGTCTTCAGCGTGGAAGGGCTGGCCGGGATCTTCGGGGAAGTACGCGGAGCCGGTAACTGCGGTGGCGCCATTGATAGGCGGAAGCAGGACGAGATAGCGGCCGGGATTGTCGATCTGTCCGCCGCCGAGGGTGAGGCCGTACTTATCCTTGTCGAACCAGAAGCGGTTATAAAGCATCCAGCCCAGGAAGCTTTGCTTTTGGTAGTAAATCGCCGGTGTTGTAGCAGTAGCGGGGATGAAGACCTTGTGGTTGGCCGATCCGGTGCAGGCCACTCCGGAACCGCTCTCGCAGCCGGCATCACCGGTGAAGGAGAAGGCCATGCGGTCCAGCTTGTTATCAGGCCGGTCGTAGTACTTCAGCTCGAAGCTGTTATCTGTATGGAAGCGGGTACGGCCGTGGATGCCGAAATCATCCTCGCCGTAACCGTAGTTATTGGAAATAATGTTGATGCGTGTGGTGGGCGTCCAGCGGACCTGTCCACCGAGGCCGGGTTTTGTCCCGTAGCGGGCATACGACTGCCAGCCATTGATGAACCAGGGTTCGATTTTGAGGTGTTGCGTGGGGAAGAACTGCGCCCGGACACCATTGAAGAACCAGGGAGTATTGGACGATACGAAGGATGGCTGGTAGGCCCAGTTATCGAAGTTATAGTAACTGAACAATCCGATGTAGGACATAAAGATGCCGGCATCGAGATTGACGCCATGCATGGCGTCCCAGTGATAGCCGCCGTAGGCTTCCGCGAGGTAGCGATAAGCCTGATCGAGATTCCATTGCCCGCGGGAAACGCTGGCATCGTTGCGGGGGGTGGTGGCGGCATATTCGCCGAACTGGGTCATCAGGCGGGCGTGGACGTGGTCGATCAGCAGGTCGCCGCCGATTCCCAGTTGCTCAAGCTGGACTTCCTGGGAGCGGAAGACCTCGCTCGATCCGCTGATGGTGTCGTCGGCAGGGTGATTGAAGTCGAGGTTGTAATTGGTATCGACGCGAATTTCCGGCGTGAAGTATTTCGTGCAGAGGGGGCAATCGATGGTGCGCGGATTGCCGTTCAGCCAGCCCCACCAGGTGTCGGCGAAGGGCGTCATCTTGTCCACCGGGGCGGCCGTGGGTTGCGCCTCGGGCGTGACTGCGGTGGCCGTCTGGAGCCGGGAAGAAGAACCCGAGGCGGGGGCCGGAACCGATGACGGCTGAGACGCGGGCACCAGGTTCTGCTTTGCGTTGCTGAGTGCGGAGGCCGCTGCGTTGGTTTGCTGCTGCGCGTGAAGCTGAGCCTCGAGTTCGGCGATGCGCTGCTTCATGGCATCGAGTTCGCGCAGGATGGTGGTGCTGTCGGCGGGAGCTGCGGCTGGGGCAGTTCCGCCCGAGTTGCTGTCGGAGTTGACCTGAGGAGCAGCGTCGGTGTACTGCGCTGCGGCTGCGGCTGGGACAGTTCCGCCCGAGTTGCTGTCGGAGTTGACCTGAGGAGCAGCGTCGGTGTACTGAGCTGCGGCTGCGGCTGGGACCAGGAGCGAAGCAAGAATCAGAACGAAAACGAAGCTGGCGTCACGAGGACACACGAGGGACTTACGGATGAGCGACATGGGTAACCCTTCTTTACTGCCCGATGGCGGCCGCAGGTGATGGATTCGCTCATCGCATGCAGCGAAGCTCAGCGGCCGAATTGAAGACTAAGGAGCGTGCCGCAAGGGAGGGCGAAGGAAGTTGTCAGGGATTCGTAAGGAGCGGGCAGAGGAAAGCTATTCCGCGGCGCCTTCGGGGAGGAAGCGATAGCCGACCCAGGGCTCGGTCTGTATGTATTCCTTCTTCGCGTCGCCCTGGAGTTTTTTGCGGAGCTGTCCGATGAAGACGCGGAGGTATTCCGGCTGCTGCGCGGATTGTGCGCCCCAGACGGCGGTGAGCAGAACGCGATGGGTGAGAACCTTGCCGGCGTTGCGCGCGAAGAGGAGCAGCAGATCGAACTCTTTGGGAGTGAGATGGACGGGGCGGCCGCAGACGGCGACGGCGTGGGCCGCGGGATCGACGAGGAAGTCGCCGACCTGAACGGCTGTGTCGCCGGCGCGCTCGGGGGCGCGGCGCAGATGGGCGCGGACGCGGGCGAGGAGTTCCTGAATGCTGAAGGGCTTGGTGACGTAATCGTCGGCGCCGGCATCGAGGGCTTCGACTTTGGAGTGTTCCTGATCGCGCACGGAGAGAACGAGGATGGGCGTGCGCGACTTCATGCGGATGGCGCGGCTGAGCTCGACGCCGGACATACCCGGCATAGCGAGATCGGTGATGACGAGGTCCGGATCCCATTCCTCGAAGAGGCGCAGGGCTTCCTCGGGATCGTTGGCGGTCCGGACGTCGTAGCGCTGGGCAGAGAGCGACGCACGCAGCACGCGCGTGATCTGGATTTCGTCGTCGACCACGAGGATGCGTTCGGCCATAGCCCGGAACGGCGATTTCTCCGAGGCGCTCGCGCACTCGGGGTTATGATCGCCTGTCATGGAGAAGGATACGCCGCGATTCATAAAGATTCTGTTGCGGTTCACCCTGCTGACGGGGACAGCGCTGGCGATCGTGTTCGTGTTTCGGCGGATCCTGCCCGCGAATCAGACGACGGTCGCGCTCTGTTTCCTGATGCTGGTGCTGGTGACGGCATCGCGCTGGCGGCTGGTGTACTCGGTGTATCTCTCGGTGCTGTGTACGCTGCTGTACAACTTTTTCTTTCTGCCGCCGGTGGGGCGGCTCACCATCGCCGATGCGCAGAACTGGGTGGCGATGGCGTCGTTTCTGGCCTGCAGCGTGCTGGTGAGTCATTTGTCGGAGCGGGAGCATTTGCACGCGGAGGCCGCGGAGGAGCGGCGGCGAGAGGTGGAGCGGCTGTACGAGTTCAGCCAGCAATTGCTCATGCAGGAAGACCTGCGCGGAGTTGCGCGGACGACGCCGTCGGTGGCGGCGACGGTGTTTGGATTCGGTGCCGTGGCGCTGTATCTGCGGGACGAGGATGCGGCATACTCGTCCGATCCGCACAATGAGCTGCTGCCGCTGGTGGATCTGAAGCTGGCGGCGAACCAGAGCGAGGCGGGCATCAGCTCGCGGGACGGATACAAGCTGGTGCCGCTGAAGCTGGGGATGCGTTCGCTTGGCGTTCTGGCGGTGACCGGCGGCGGGTACTCTCCGCAGATTTACGAGGCCATGGGCACGCTGGTGGCGATTGCGCTGGAGCGGGCGGCGACGGTGGAGCGCAGCAGCCGGCTGGAGGCATCGCGGGAGAGCGAGCGGCTGCGCACGGCGCTGCTGGACTCGGTGACGCACGATTTGCGCACGCCGCTGACGGCGATTCGCGCCGCGGCGACGACGATGGTGAGCCAGCCGGATTTGGCGGAGGCGGAACGGGCTGAGCTGGCCGCGGTGGTGGACGAGGAGAGCGCGCGTCTGGACCGGCTGATCGGGCAGGCCGTGGAGATGGCGCAGCTGGATGCGGAGGCGGTGCGGATCGACGCGCGGCCGCAGGATGTGCGGGAGCTGATCGAGACCACGGTGGAGGAGATGCGGCCGTTGCTGAAGGATCGTGCCGTGGAGGTGCAGGTGGCCGACGATGTGCCGCGCGCGCCGATGGATCGGGCGCTGGTGCATCGGGTGCTGCGCCATCTGATCGAAAACGCGCTGAAGTATTCTCCGGTGGGATCGCCGGTGGCGATCCTTGCGGAGAAGGATGAGTATCGGCTGCGGATCACGGTGGCCGATCAGGGGTCGGGGGTCGAGCCTGGGGAGCAGCCATTTGTCTTCGACAAATTTTTTCGCGGAAAGCGACAGCGCAGCCGGTCGACGGGAACGGGCATGGGGCTGGCGATTGCGAAGGCGATTGTCGAAGCGCACGGCGGCGGCATTGAATTGATCAGCGAGGCGGGGAAGGGATCGCGGTTCACGTTCTGGCTGCCGCTGGGGAGCAGGGAGTAGCGAATAGGGAGTCGGGAGTCGGGGCCGCGATTCGTGTGCGGGCTTCGGAGAGCATGGGTCGACCATGTAAACTGATGTCAGTCGTGAGCTCGTAGCTCAGTTGGTAGAGCAACGCCCTTTTAAGGCGTGGGTCCTGGGTTCGAGTCCCAGCGGGCTCACCACGCTAACCCTGAAATCCTGGCAGTCAGAGGTCCTTCGCTTCGCTCAGGATTTCGCCTGCGGGCTCGGACTCGCTGCGCTCCGTTCGCCTCCGTCCAACGCCTCAATTTCGCCTTCCCGCTCCGTCCGCGAGGTATTCGCGGAAGGGGCTATGCATGCACCGCCGCTTTTGCAGTAGCGCGCTTAGCCGATTTTGCCCGGGTGGCGCGGAGCGACGGGCGAAGTTCGATGCTGCTGTGCATCCGGAGCCGGTCGGCGTAGGTCAGCAGCTTTTCGATGCTGACCTTGCTGATCCGGCCATGCAGCAGATTGCTGACGTTCGGCTGATACTCGTCCAGTACGTCCACAAGCTGCCGCTGGGTAAAGCCGCGCCGATCGATTTCAGCCAGGATCGCCTCCAGGATGGAAGCCTTGATTTTCAAAGCCGATGCTTCCGACCTCGAAAATCCCAGGTCGTCCAGAACATCACCCGTCGTGACGTGACTCGATGAAATGCGACTCGATCTGTTCATTTTTTGACCCTTCCATGGGGCGATGGCAGGCCGCTTCACTCGTCCCGCAACCTGCGCCGGATTTCCTTCAACCGGTCCCTGGCCACATCCAGATCGCGCCGGTCTGTTTTTCTGCTGTCCTTCTCAAAGCAATGGAGGACGTGGATGGTGTCCCCGATTTGTGTCAGGTACATCAGCCGATACCAGGTCCGCGCGTCGCCGTCCTTCAATTCCCAAACTCCCGCTCCGACTGAGGTCATTGGGCGGTGTGCGCAGCGGGGAAGCCTTCCGTTCTGAAGCTGACGCAATGAAAAACCCAGCGTGGTCTTCACATCGTCGGGAAAGCTGCTCAGAATCTCCTTTGAGTCCCCCGACCACTCGATTTTTGCTGGCTGGCGTCCGCTGCGATCCTTCATGGCCGAATCGAATATATAAGATTTTATATGGGATCGCAAGGGACGGACTATCGGCCGAACTCCGGCAGGGCGGCTCCGATTCCTTCACAACAGCAATTCAAAGTAGATGAGCCGCGTCCTGCGCCAGGACGCGCGGCCGACCTCGCGATAGCCGCACTTGCGGTAGAAGTCTCCGGCGCCGGCGCGAGCATCCCATGCGTCGAGCCGAATCGCATCGGCAGGCCACTGGATGGCGATGCGCCGCGCCTCTTCCATGCAGAGCCGGCCGAGGCCCTTGCCATGGTGGCGAGGATCGACGGCCATGGATGTGAGGTAGAGCGGTCTTGTGCTGGCGCTGAAGCAGCGCGCATCGATGGCTCTGGGCCGACGCATCGATAACGTCAGCGATGCGATGATCCTTCCGCGCAGGCGCGCAATGAACACGCTACCGTGCTTCATCGCCGCCAGCGCTCCCTTCTCAGTGGAACGAGCCACCCAAAAGCCATCTCCGAAGCGGTTGGCGAGATCGCGGTTGACGCCTTTTCGGAAGAGCACCAGCTCCGGGACATCGCGGGCCGCGGCTCGCTGCAGGGTGAACGACATGGAGAAGCATGACCTCCGCTGGAGCGTTTGAATCACAGGAAAAGCGAAATTTGCCTGCACTAAAACCGCTGCAACTCTGCGCGTTCTCTACCACGGAAATACTCTGCAGGAACGAGCTGAGTGGAACATTCTGTTTGAGTTATACCCCCCTGTCGTAACGGTACTGCAGTTACTGAAGAGGAATGGTTTGCGAGTGGTGTAAAGGGTTAACTTAGCTAGACTTCTACTTCACACGCACTCGCAGGGCAGTCGACACGTTGACCCAAATGAAAACAGTTACCCAGCGATTGGAGGTCTATGCCGGGCTGGGGAGATGACCACAACGGGGATGTTTTGCTGCCGTGGAAACTGGGGCGCAGCAACGGAGCGGAAGCCAGCTTCCTTGCGTCCATCGCGGCAGTCGATGAAGAAGCAGCCGAACCGCTGTCAGCCAGAGACGAGCCAGCGATGAAGCAGGACGAGAGTTCGAGGAGCCCGCGGAATCCGGAGACGAGCGAACAGGCCGACGATGTGGCCACCCTCTACTCCTGGGCCAATCTGCATGGGGCCAAGTACCGTGATTTCAGCGCGTCGCGTCAGGAAATGCGAGCGCAGATGCGGCAGCGAACGCTTGCGGACCGCGCGCGCACGTCGCGCGAAGAAGCGCAGACTCCGCCTCCGGCGCTGCACGAAGGACCGCGCTGGGAAGATCTGCTGCCCGACAGCGAACGGGAGGCCGCGGCGGGAGCCGCAGCGCCTCCGCGGCGCGAGTTCGAACGCAGGTTCGAGCCGATGAAGGAAGCCGAGCGCGGACCCATGCCGCCACCGGCTCCAGAGCCGGCGACGCGTTTCGGGTTGGGCGCGGCTCCATTGTTGCGGGAAGGGGCGGGGCCCAGCCTCGTCGAGAGGATCTCCGAGAGGGATTCGGCCGAGGTGCGTCCGGCGTGGCTGGCCGAACCGGGAACGCCGCCACAGCCCGCGCAGGTTCTGCCGATGCCGGCTCCGGTTGTGGCTCCGCCAGCGGCAGTTGTAGCTTCACCAGCACACGTGCCTCAGCCGGCGGTTTTGCCGCCGATGCCGGCGCCGGTTCCGGGCATCGATTCACTGCAGCAGTCGCGGGAGCGCGTGGCTTCGCGCTGGTTCGCGCTGCGCGGGGTCTTCGGCCGGGGTTCGGAAGAGCTGCAGCCGATGCGTTCGGAAGGCCAGGTGCCGGTCCTGAGCTTCTTTTCTCTGGCTGGCGGTGTCGGCAAGACGAGCCTGGTGGCCGCGGTGGGCCGGGCTCTGGCGGCGCGCGGCGAGCGCGTGCTGCTGACGGATACGTGCTCCTTCGGCGTCCTGCCGTTCTACTTTGGCGCGCGCGAGATCAAGCCTGGAGTGGTGCGCACATTCAGCGGGGGCACCACCGATCCGCCGATTCGCGTGCTTACGCTGCAGGCGGAGCGCTACGATGCCGATCCCGATCTGCTGCGGCGGGAGATGAGCCGCGGAGCGCAGGACGTGAGCCGGGTGGTGATCGATGTGGCGACAGGATCGGCGCCGATGCTGCGCCAGGCGGCGCGGCTGTCGCCGGCGATGATCGTGCCGGTGGTGCCGGACATGGCTTCGGTGGTGACGCTGCCGGTGCTCGAAAACTTCTTCCGCAACCAGGAAGGATTGAGCGGCAAGCCGCTGCAGGCCTGGTATGTCCTGAACCAGTTCGATCCGTCGTCGCCGCTGCAGCTGGATGTGCGTGAGGTGCTGCGCCAGCAGCTGGGCGAGCGGCTGCTGCCCTTTGCGGTGCATCGCAGTCCGGCGATGAGCGAGGCGCTGGCCGAGGGCATGACGGTGATCGACTACGCGCCCAGTTCTCCGGCGGCCGAAGACATCATGAGCCTGGTGACCTGGATCCGGAACACCTCGGTGGCGGTTGGCTCGGGTCAGCGCGGAGTGCGCTGGAGCGAGCGATGACCCAGGAGGAAATCTGGGAAGGGTTTGAAACCGGGCGGGGTCCGTTCTTCAAACTCCTGCGTTTCGTCCTGATTGCTTTCGGTCTGGTGGCATTGTTTTTCTTCGGATCGCTGGCGCTTTCATGGCCGCAGCAGGCGGTGCTCGGGCTGCTGATGGTGCTGTTGTGCGTGTGGCTCAGCCGCGTTTCCGACTCCTATCTGATTACGCTGATCCTGATGATGCTTTCGATGTTTGCCACCTTCCGCTACGGGTGGTGGCGCGTGAGCAGCATCTTCGCGTTTTTCCAGGATCCGGGCACGAAGTGGGGACCGGTGGACGTCTTCTTCATCGTGCTGTTGCTGGGCGCCGAGGCCTATGCGTTCTCCATCCTGTATCTCGGATTCCTGCAGACGGTGTGGCCGCTGCGGCGCGCGCCGGTGGCGCTGCCCGACGATCCGGAGGACTGGCCTGAAGTCGATCTGCTGATCCCGACCTACAACGAGCCGCTGAGCGTGGTGCGGTACACCGCGTTGGCGTCGCTGAACATCGACTGGCCGGCGGAGAAGCTGCACGTCTACATCCTCGACGACGGGAATCGCGAGGAATTTCGCGAGTTTGCGATCGAAGCCGGGATCGGCTACATGACGCGCAGCGACAACACGGGAGCCAAGGCGGGCAACATCAACCACGCGCTGCAGAGCCTCAGCTCGCCGTACGTGGCCATCTTCGATTCCGACCACGTGCCCACGCGGAGTTTTCTGCAGATGACGGTGGGCTGGTTCCTGAAGGATCCGAACCTGGGGATGCTGCAGACGCCGCATCATTTTTATTCGCCCGATCCTTTCGAGCGCAACCTGGGGCAGTTCCGCGTGATCCCGAACGAGGGCGAGCTTTTCTACGGGATCGTGCAGGACGGCAACGATTTCTGGAACGCGGCGTTCTTCTGCGGATCGTGCGCGGTGCTGCGGCGCGAGGCGCTGGACGAGATTGGCGGCATTGCGGCGGAGACGGTGACTGAGGACGCGCACACCTGTCTGCGCCTGCAGATTCGCGGGTGGAACACGGCCTACATCAATATTCCTCAGGCGGCGGGCCTGGCCACGGAGCGGCTGAGCGCGCATGTCAAGCAGCGCATTCGCTGGGCGCGGGGGATGATCCAGATCCTGCGCATCGACAATCCGCTGTTTGCCCCCAATCTGACCTGGCCGCAGCGGCTTTGCTACTTCAACGCGATGACGCACTTCCTGTATGCATTGCCGCGGCTGATTTTTCTTACCGCTCCGCTGATCTATCTGATCTTCGGGTTTACGAATGTGCCCGGCTACTGGATTGCGATTCTCGCTTATGCGCTGCCGCACCTGACGCTCTCCAGCGTGACGAACAGCCGCATCCAGGGCTATCACCGGCATTCGTTCTGGAACGAGATTTACGAGACGGTGCTCTCGCCGTACATCCTGCTGCCGACGCTGATGGCGCTGTTCAATCCGAAGCTGGGGAAATTCAACGTGACCACCAAAGGTGGTCTGGTGACGCGCACCTTCTTCGACGCGCGCATCGCGCAGCCGTTTATCGTGCTGCTGGGCTTCAATGCGCTGGGCCTGCTGATGGTGATCCCGCGCTTCATGCACATCCCGGGCCTGGGCTGGTTGTGGGATGGCACGCACCCGGGCACGATCATCACGAACGCTCTGTGGACGGCGTTCAATATCGTGATCCTCAGCGTTTGCGTGGCGGTGGCGCGCGAAGCCCGGCAGACGCGCCAGCATGTGCGCATCAACTTTGCCGCGCCGGTGCGGGTGCTGATGGGCGACGGCCGCATTGTTCCCGGGCAGACGATCGATGTTTCGTCGGGCGGACTGGCGATGGAACTGCTCGAAGGGATGCATGCCGAGTATGGCGATCCTTTGCGGGTGATTTTCCCGCTGCGCACCGGCGATGCCGAACTGCCGTCGAAAGTGGTGGGCCTGGCCAACGGCGTTTTGCGCCTGCAGTTCGAGCCACTGACGATTGCCGAAGAAGAGATGCTGACCATGGTGTTGTTTTCGCGCGCCGATTCCTGGCTGGGATGGGGCGAGTCACGCGAGGTGGATCAACCGCTGCGTAGTCTGGGGCGCATCATCCGCATTGCGGTGCGCGGGCTGGCGATGTCGTTCGCGGCCATGCTGCCGCGCCGCAGCCAGAAGGGGAATCGGGGAGCGCGCATTGCGGCGGAGAGCCTGGTTCTGCTGCTGGCCTTCGGTCTGGCCGGGATGTGTGCGACGGCGAAGGCGCAGAGTCCTGCGGCTGCGAGCCAGACCACGACGGCTGCTTCGAGTCAGAATAGTGCACCGGCTTCGGGCGGCACCTTCAAAACGCAGACCAACCTTTTCGATCTGGGCTCGACGAACACCATCAATCTGAAAGGCACCGACGCCTACGACACGATCTACTTCGCCATTCCGCAGAACCAGGTGGTGAAGCAGGCTTCGATGCATCTCTACTACCACTTCTCGCCGAGCCTGATCCCGGCGCAGAGCCACCTCAAGGTGATCCTCAACGGGACCACGTTTGCGACGCTGCCGGTTCCGCAGACGCCGAATAACGGCGCGGTAATTCAGTCCGATGTCGTGGTGCCGCCGGACCTGCTGGTTCGCAACAATCAGCTGACCTTCGAGTTCATCGGCCACTACACGAACACGTGCGAGGATCCGACCAACTCTGCGCTGTGGGCGCATGTCGATCCGAATACGACGATCGCGATGTCCGGCGATCTGCTGGCGCTGGCCAATGATCTGAAGCTGCTGCCGCTGCCGTTCTTCGATGCGCAGCTGGCCTCGCCGCCGGTTGTGCCCATCGTGTTTGGGTCGGCGCCGTCCGCGAAGGGGCTGGAAGCGGCGGGCGTGGTGACGTCGTGGTTCGGCGTGCTGGGTGACTATCGCGCCATGCGCTTCCCGGTGTCGATCGGCGATCTGCCGACGGGGAATGTGGTGCTCATCGCGGAGACTCCGAACGCGCTGCCGCCGGGGCTGAATCTCGACCCGCCGGTTTCGTCGACGCTGGCGGTTCGGACCAACCCCGTCGATCCCTATAGCAAGGTGCTGATTATCACCGGCAATAACGCGGATCAGACGCTGGCCGCGGCGCAGGCGCTGGCAACGGGCTGGCCGGGATTGCAGGGCGCGACGGCGGCGGTGGATCAGCTGAATTTGCCGGCGAAGAGCGCACCCGACGATGCGCCGCGCTGGCGCGTGGCCGACGATCGCGGACGCGTACCGCTGTGGACAGGTCCCGCGCAGGCGCTGCAGGGCGACGGCAATGCGCCGCTGATCGCGTACTACAAGATTCCGCCCGATCTGTTCTTCCAGGATCCGCAGCAGAACGTGCGGCTGCATCTGGACTATCGCTATAACTCGATTCCGATCGGGCCCATCTCCAGCCTGCAGGTGGAGTCGAACGATGCTTATCTGGGGTCCATTCCGCTGACGCCGGACAAAGAAGAGTCGCGGAGGGAATCGGTGACGATGGCGATTCCGATCGTCAACCTGCGGCCCTTCTCGAACTCGATGCGGTTCAAGATGACGTTCCAGCTGCTGAAGGGCGGCAATTGCAGCACGACGATTCCGGGCAATCAGATGGGCGCGATTCTGCGCAGCTCGTATATCGATCTGCAGGGTTTGCCGCACTGGGCGGCGATGCCGAATCTGGAGCTGTTTTCTAACGCGGGGTTCCCCTTCACGCGCTACGCGGATCTGAGCCAGACCACCGTCGTGCTGCCCGATCAGCCATCGCAGCAGGAGATTGAGGCGTACCTGACGATGATGGGCCACTTTGGCGCGGAGACCGGCTTCCCGGCAGTGCGGGTGACGGTGGCGGGTCCGGATGCGCTGCGAATCGGCGCGGACCAGGATTTCCTGGTCATCGCGACGGGGCAGGGCAGCGGCCCGGTAGGTCAGCTTGCGTCGGGAATGCCGGTGACGTTCGGGGAGAATGCGCTGCGGGTGCAGGATACGCGCGGCTTCTTCTCCACCTTCCACAACATGTGGTGGAGGATTCCCGCGCCGGATCAGCTTTCCTCGGGCCTGATCGGCACGACGGGTGTTCCGGATGCGATGGTCGAGGAGATCGAATCGCCGTACTCAAGCGGACGCACGGTGGTGCTGATCGATGTGAAGAGCGCGGCGAATTATCCCGCGATGCTGAAGGCGTTCATGGAGGCCTCGCAGTCCAGTGCGGTCTCGGGGACGGTGGCGCTGCTGGAGGGCCCGCGCTTCGAGAGCTATCGCATCGGCAACAACGTGTATCACGTGGGCGTGCTGCCATGGTGGACGGCTCTGCAGCTGTGGTTCATGCAGGTGCCGTGGATGGTGGATCTGGTGGTGCTGGCCATCAGCTTTGTGTTTGCGATCTGGATCCGCAGCTGGCTGCGTGCCAAGGCGCGCCGCCGCCTGCAGGTGGTGGAGAGCCTGTGAGCCGGAGCGCGCACGGAAACGTGATAGCACTGCAGCATAGAACTTCGGTTCCACGCCGCAGTTCCAGCCGCTTTTGTGGCATCGCGTGGCAGGAAGTGGAGTGATATGCAGGTAGGGACCATGACACGAAACCTTCGCAGGATGGCCACGGGCCTGACGCTGACGGTCCTCGTATCTGCCCTTGTATCTCTGAGCCCAACCACGGTGCGTGCGCAGTCCGCAGCCGAGCAGGCTCTGCTGCAAAAGGCGCACTCGCAGGAGCAATCCGGCCACATCGATCTGGCGGCGCAGACGTGGCAGCAGATTCTGCTCTCCAATCCCAACAACCAGGAGGCTCTTGCCGGACTGGGGCGCTGGGCCAAACTCTCCGGCAACGACGCCGAGGCCGAGACCTATATCGATCGTCTGCGTACGGTGAATCCGAACAGCCCGGAGGTCGCGAAGATCGAAGCGCTGGTGAGCAACAAGACGCAGAACGAGCTGCTCGGGCAGGCCGCGGAGTTGGCGAAGAACGGGCACAACGAAGAAGCGCTGAAGATTTACCGGCAGACTTTCGGCACGCATCCGCCGGATAACTGGGCGCTGGCTTATTACGACACCGAAGCCGGTATTCCCGCGGAACTGCCGGACGCTATCGCGGGACTGCGCCGCCTGGCGGCGAAGTATCCGAGCGATCCGCAGTACACCATCGACCTGGGACGCGTGCTCACGTACGATCCGCGCACCCGCGCCGAGGGCGAGAAGATTCTGAGCCAGTATCCGCAGGACCCGACGGCGCAGACGGCGCTGCGCACGGCGCTGGGATGGGACGTGCAGAATCCGGCGACGATTCCTGCGGTGCGCGAGTATCTGAAGCAGCATCCCGATCCGGAGCTGGCGAAGGAGCTGGCCGAGACGGAGGCGCAGCAATCCACCGCGGGGATTGCGCGCACGCCGGCCGAGCGCGAAGCGTTCGATGAGCTGGCGAAGAGTCATCTGGATCGCGCGCAGCAGCTGTTCGTCGATCTCAGCGTGAAGCAGCCGACGAATCCGCGGGCGCTGGCCGGGCTGGGATTCGTGCGCATGAAGCAAAGCAATTTCGGCGAAGCGGCGCAGTACTTCGAGCAGGCGCAGCAGAACGGCCTGAAGAGCCCGCTGATCGCGCAGTCGCTGGCCACGGCGCGCTTCTGGAACGCGATGCAGCAGGGAACGCAGGCGCTCAACGCGAATCGCCTCGATGAGGCGGTGAAGCAGTATCAGGCGGCGCTCGCGCTGCGGCCGGGCAACATCGACGCGCTCAGCGGCGAGGCCGGTGCGTATATGAGGATGCAGGCGCCCGACCTGGCCGTGCCCGTTTACCAGGCGTTGCTGCACCGCCAGCCGAAGGCCGATGCGTGGTGGCGCGGGCTCTTCAGCGCGCAGGCCCAGGCTGGGCAGGGAAGAGACGCTATCCTCACCGGAAACAAGTTTCCGCCGGGCCTGAAGAAGGCCGTCGCGCGCGATCCCGACTATCTGCGCATGCTGGCGCGGGCCTATGCTGCGGCCGGGCAGAAGGCGCAGGCGCAGCAGACGCTGGTCACGGCGATGAACCTGAAGTATCCGGCGGGCGAAGAGAAGATGCGCACGGAGATCACGCTGCAGTATGCCGCGCTGCTCGCCGAGGACAAAGAGTACGCGCAGTCGCAGGATGTGTACCGTCGCGTGCTGCGCGCCGATCCGAACAACATCGATGCGTGGCAGGGGCTGGTCTCGATGCAGCACCTGGCCGGGCACGATGGCGATGCGATCGCCGTTGTCGAACGCATGCCTCCGGACGCCTACGACAGCGCGCTGCGCAACGGCGGATTTCTCTCCGAGCTGGCGGCGATCTATGAGAACCAGAACCATCCCGAGATTGCGCAGAATTTTCTTGAGCGCGCGGTGAAGGTGTATGAGAGCAGCGGGCAGGCGCTGCCCATGTCGCTGCAGCTGCAGGTGGCCGGACTCGATCTGGAGCGCAATCACGCGCAGGGCGCGTACAACATTTATCGCGGGGTTCTGACGCAGCATCCGGAGAACGTGGATGCGTGGAAGGGCCTGATGGCGGCGCTGCACGCCACCGATCACGATGCTGACGCGATGGCGCAGATCCAGCAGATTCCGGCGGCGGTGCGGAAACAGCTGGCCACCGATCCGGAGTATCTGCAGACGCTGGCGGCGATCTATGCGGCCAACGGCGACGATCGCGGGGCGCTCGGGCTGCTGAGCCAGGTGGAGGACGCGTACCACAGCGCGGGCAGGCAGGCGCCGGCATCCGCCGATATTGCCAACGCGTGGACGCTGATGAACCTCGGCGACGACCGCGATCTTTATCGTCAGCTGATGACGCTTGGCGATCGCACGGATATGTCGGACGAGCAGCGGCGGCAGGTGCAGACCATCTGGGCGACGTGGGCCCAGCGCCGCGCAGCGCGGGCATCGGCCGCGGGCAACACGAGGCGCGCTGTCGAAATCCTCACGGCGGCCGCACAGGCCTTTCCCGGCAATCCGGCGGTGAGCAAGGCTCTGGCTGCGGGATTCGTGCAGGCCGGTCAGCCGAAGGATGCGATGGCCATCTATCAGTCGCTGGACATGAGCAATGCGGCGGCCAGCGACTATCAGAGCATGGTGGGTGCCGCGCTGGGCGCGCAAAACACCAAGCAGGCCGAAACCTGGCTGCGCCAGGCGCTGGAGAAATTCCCGAACGATCCGCGCATCCTCGCCTCCGCGGCGCAGTTTGAAACGGCGCGCGGCGATCGGGCGAAGGCCGCCGACTACTGGCGCGCTTCTCTCAAGGCGATGCCGCCGGTGAGTCCTGCGACGGAGCTGGCGCACAAGCTGAATCAGGCGGATCTGGTCCAGCAGTCGAAGACGCACGGCCCCGCCGATCTTGTGAAGCTGCTGCGGCCTGACTCCGATGAGAATCCGGAGGACACGGGCGGCATTCCGCTGCCCAGCTACAGTCATCCGAACGCCACGCACGCGGGTAGTTCGACGCTGGGGCCCGATCCTTATTCCACGGGCACGGCGCCGGTCCAGTTACAGAACAACCCGCCCGAGGGCGGAGCGGGCTCGGGAGCGATTGTGCCGCTGACGCCAAAGGGCAGCGACAGTCTTCCCGCACCGCCTCCGATGTCGCTGAATTCGGGGCAGGCGGGGACACCCGATTCCGAAGCCACGCTGTCGCTGGCTCATGTGCACACAGGCGCCAGTGCGGCGCCCCCTCCGCCTTTGAAGACGGAGGACCAGCCGGTGGAGATCGGCCTCGACACGACTCCCGCGCTGATCCCGCTGGCGACTTCGTATAACCCGGCGCAGCTGCGGGCCGAGGCGACGCTGAAGGCGGCACAGAAGCCGGTGGACCCGACAATCGTAGCGACGCAATATGCGCCGCCCTCGCAGGTGATCGCATCGCTGCCACAGCCCTCGTCGCAGCCGGAGTACTTCGAGCGGCCGGAGGGCATCAGCGACGATGAGCTGATGAAGGAAAATCTGCCGCCGCTGCGCGGCCACTACGAGCGCCCTGCGATTGTGCGGCAGCGCGATCTGCGCGAGCAGGCGCAGATGAATCTCTCCAACATCGAGGCGGGTTACAGCGGGTGGCTGGGCGGCACCGGCCTGGTGAATCACCGCAGCGGCACGGCGGGCTTCGATTCGCTCACGGCGCTGCAGGCTCCCTTTGAGGCTTCGGCGCCGCTGCGCACCGGCGGCCGTCTCACGATCGTCTCGAACCCGGTCTTTCTGGATTCGGGGGCGGTGACAAAATCTCCGCTGCTGCCGGGAGGCGTGGCGGAGCGTCTCGGCACCGCGCCGGCGAATGCGGTTCTCAATCAGCAGAACGCGGTTGGGGTCGGTGGTGAAGTGCAGTTCGCCACGGAGAATTTTGCAGCTTCGGCCGGGTATTCGCCGTGGGGCTTTCTGGTCTCGAACGTGATCGCGCGCGCGTACTGGAAGCCCGGCAACGGGCCTTTCACCTTCACCGCCACGCGCGACTCGGTGAAGGATTCGCAGCTCTCGTACTCCGGCCTGCGCGACCCGGGATCGGCCGGGCCGGGCTACTCCGGCAATGTGTGGGGCGGCGTGGTTTCTACCGGCGGGGAAGTGCAGTTCGGCAAGAGCGATCCGAACTCCGGATTTTACTTCAGCGGCGGCGGCCAGCATCTGAATGGCGTTCACGTGCAGAGCAACAACCGCATCGACGGCGATGCGGGCGCGTACTTCCGGGTCAAGGAGATTCCGGACGAGGGCAGTCTCACGGTCGGGGTGAACTTCTTCGGCATGCACTACTCGCACAACGAGAACTTCTTCACTTACGGCCATGGGGGATACTTCAGTCCGCAGGGCTACTATCTGGCGAACGTGCCGTTTTCTTTCCAGGGACACTACGGGCCCAATGTCCACTACAGCGCCGTTGCGGCGTTCGGGCTGCAGGCCTTCCAGCAGGACAGCGCGCCGTTCTTTCCGCTGGATAATGCTCTGGAAGTCACGAATCAGAATGCTTCGTACTCGGCGCAGTCGGTGGTCGGCGGCAATTACGATTTTCACGGCGAGCTTTCGTACCACATGAACGACCACTGGTATGCCGGCGGGCTGCTGCTGCTGAACAACACGCGGGACTACAACAATCAGGTAGTGGGGTTCTTTATCCGCTGGGCGAACCGTCCGCAGGTGGAGTACGACAGCGGGCCGACGGGGCTCTATCCGTGGGATGGTCTGCGGCCCTATCTGGCGCCGTAAGGATGGGGGTTACCATCCTTCGCTATCCGGCGAGATAGCGCATGAACCCAAAGGTACTATTGTTCAGAACGTCCGCGGGGTGTGAAATAAGGACGGGACTTCATCCTGCTTCGAGGCTCGTTCCGTGTTCGGTCGGCTGCGTCGTTTACTTCTGTGTTGTGCACTTATCTTGCCTGTCTCCCTGTTTGCAGAGCCCGGCTTCACTCCACCCAGTGCTGAAGAGTTGAAGATGATCGCCGATCCGGCTGCGCCGGGAGCGCCTGCTGTCTATCTGTTTCTCGAACAGACAGCCGACGACGACCGGCAGATGCATACCTATTACGCGCGCATCAAAATCCTGACCGAAGCGGGACGAGAAAAATTTGCCGACATCGTCATTCCCTATCGGGACAAAGAGGAGAAGATCCGCGGGATTGAAGCGCGCACCATTCACAGCGACGGAACCGTGATTCCGTTTGCCGGTAAGCCCTGGCAAAAGGAGGTGGCGAGGGCCGGCGGCGTGCGAATGATGGAGAAGGGTTTCAGTATGCCCGACGTGCAGGTGGGCAGCATTGTCGAGTATCGCTACGAAACGACTTACAGTGACTGGTGGGCGCCGCATTGGTATGTGCAGCACTCTGCCTTTGTCCATCAGGAGCACTATCACTTCAAACCGGGACCGGGAGGCCATGTCGAGGGCATTCGCCTTTTGCCTGCCACTGCGCAGGTGACTGAGAAGGGTGGTCAGTGGGATCTCGTCATGAACAATGTCCCGGCTTTCGAGGATGAGGACGATTCGCCGCCCATGGATTCCTTTGCCGAGCGAATGCTTTTCTACTACGTAAGAAACATCGACTCTCCGGATCACTACTGGCAGGTGGAAGGAGACGGCTGGTCGGGCTCGGTCGATCGGTTCGTCGTTCCGGAGAAACTGAAGGACGCGGTGGCGCAGATTGTTGCGCCGGGCGACACCGATGACCAGAAGCTGAGGAAGATCTATGCGGCAGTCATGAAGCTGGACAACACGAGCTTCAGCCGCACCCTTTCCCGGCAGGAAGACAAGCGGCTCAAACTGAAATTCAGGAATGCTGCGGACATCTGGAAGCAGCAGCGCGGAGACGATGACGATATTGCGCTGCTGCTGATCGGCCTGGCTCGGGCAGCCGGACTGAAGGCGTGGGCCATGATGGTTTCCGACCGCGACCACAACATCTTTATCCGCGAGGAGCTCGACTGGAGCCAGCTCGATGACATCGTCGCCATTGTGAGTCTCGGTGGCAAGGATATTTATCTGGATCCCGGCGAGCGCTACTGCCAGTACGGCAAGCTCAACTGGATCCACACAGGAACGATGGGTGTGCGGCAAACGGACAAGGGTAGCGAGATTGCGAAGACTCCTCCGCCCGTGTACACGGACAACATGATCTCCCGCAGTGCGGATTTGCATCTGGCCGGCGACGGTTCGATTACCGGTGTGATCCGCGAGGTCATGGATGGCGCCCCAGCGCTGCGATGGCGTCAGGAGGCTCTGGTTACCGACGACCGGGCCGCGCAGACCGACTTCGAAAAGGAGCTCCAGAAGTCGCTTCCCGATGGGGTGGAAGCCAGGGTGAATCACTTTGTGGGACTGACGGACGGCGGACAGCTGATGGCCGTGGTCGATGTGACGGGTCATCTGGGTACACGCACGGGAAAACGGCTGATTTTGCCGGGCGAATTTTTCGAGGCCCGGGCGACACCGCGCTTTGGTCCGGAGAGGCGTGAGAACCCGGTGGATCTGCGCTATCCCCTCATCGCGGAAGATGACGTCCGGATTGACCTGGCTCCGGGGCTGAGCCCTGAGACGATTCCTTCGGAGGCTGACCTGCCCCTGCCACATCGGGCGGAATACCGGTCGCGCTACCAGTCGGCGAAAAATATGTTCGAGGTGCAGCGAACACTCGGCATCGGCTCCATCTTCTATAAGAAGGATGACTATCCGCAGTTACGAGACTTCTTTCAGAAGGTCGGCGCGCAGGATCAGACGCAAGTGGTCCTGATGGTGGCGCCCGGAATGGCTTCGGCCGCGTCGGCTCCCGCAGGCCAGTAGCAGGGGCCGCGCTGGGCGCCGGATCCTTTGCCGGCGCGGTGAATTCCCACACATTACTTTCGCTACCTGCCCATCCCTGTGTTCCGACGGGTAAAATCGTAGGGGAAACGACTTTTTTCGATTTTCAGAGCGCAGGAGAAGAAACGATGTCGACCAATCTGACTCCCGGCAAACTGGCCGGACTGAAATCCGTATCGGACGCGCGGGGCGTGATTGCTGCCGCCGCCATGGACCAGCGTGGTTCGCTGAAGAAGTCCCTGGCCAAAGAGAAGGGCGTGGCGGACGTTCCCGACTCGGCCCTTGAGGAGTTCAAGTCGCTCGTCACTGAGGTGCTGACGAAGCACGCCTCCGCGATCCTGCTCGATCCGGAATTCGGCCTGCCCGCCGCGAAGCGCCGCAACGGCAAGGGGCTGCTGCTGGCCTATGAGAAGACCGGCTACGATGCCGCTCTGCCCGGCCGCCTGCCCGATCTGCTGGACGTGTGGAGCGTTCGCCGCCTGAAGGAAGCCGGCGCGGACTGCATCAAGATCCTCCTGTATTACACGCCTTTCGAGAAGTCGAACATCAACGACCACAAGCATGCGTGGGTGGAGCGCATCGGCGACGAGTGCCGCGCGCACGACATCCCCTTCTTCCTGGAGACGGTCGGCTACGCGGTGCATGGCGAGGACGAGAAGTCGGTCGCTTATGCGAAGCGCAAGCCTGAGATCGTAACCGGCTCGATGGAGGAGTTCGGCAAGGAGCGCTACGGGGTCGATGTGCTGAAGGTCGAAGTGCCGATCCAGATGGAGTTTGTTGTGGGCACGAAGTCATTCAAGGGCGAGCAGGCGTACACGCGCGCCGAGGCCCTCGAGCACTTCCGTCTGGCCGCGTCGTCGACGCACAAGCCGTTCATCTATTTGTCGGCCGGGGTTTCGAACCCGGTTTTCATCGAGACGCTCGAGCTGGCCAACGAGTCCGGCGCCAGCTACAACGGCGTGCTCTGCGGCCGCGCCACCTGGAAGGACGGCATCTCGGTCTACGCGAAGCAGGGCGGGAAGGCGTTCGAGCAGTGGCTCAGCACGACGGGCGTCGAGAACATCGAGAACGTGAACCAGGCGCTGAAGTCGGCGCACTCGTGGTTCGACAAGATCAACGTGCCGGTAGCCGTTTAACCCGGGCCACAAAAATCGCAGAGCAGCAAAAACGCCGGAGCCTTTGGGCTCCGGCGTTCCCTTTGGTGTGTTGTGCGGGGCGGGCGCCTTTATTGTCCCTGCTTTGCCAGCCACTGTTAGTTCCGGCTGGCCCCGGTCAGCATCACCGCTGCCCTTGGCCGCTTTTGTCCCGCTGACAAACCTGGCAGTTCCGCTCCGGCTTACACGATCCGCCCGGCGTCTAGTTCTCCGGGGGATGAACTTCCTGCAACCTGCATGGCGCGGGGCCGAGATTCTGCATCGATTTCATGAGGTTGTTTGGGTTGCGCGTTCCGGCGGGGATGCCGGTAGTCGATGAGGCAGAGCGACCGTTACAATTTGCTGAGGGTTCTTTGATCGCGTTACGACATTTTTTCCTTCGACTTTCCTGCCTGCTCCTTTTTGCCTGCATCGGTTTTCCTGCCGCTGTCTGCGCGCAACCGCCGCAACCGCGGAGCTCTGCGGTGGGCTCGCTTCCCGATGCGCCCACGCCGCAGGCGGCGGCCGGCAACGCCGACGACATCACGCTGCACGATACGCCTCGGCATCTGCTCCACGACCAGGCCGCGATCTGGACCAGCCCCGTTCGTATTCGCATCCATGACCTGGTGTGGCTGGTGCCGCTCGCAGGGGCGGAGGCGGCAGCGATCGCCACGGACCATCACACGATGACCTCGGTGGTCTCGCGCGATCCGGGCTTCAATCAGGACAATGTCAACGTCTCGAATGCGATGATCGGGAGCTATCTTGCGGTGCCGGTGGCGCTCTTCGGATACGGCCAGCTCGAGCAGCACGCCCACGCGCGCGCGGCCGGAATCCTGAGCGGCGAGGCCATCCTGGACGGAGTGGTGGTCGAGCAGGGACTGAAGCTGGTCTTCTGGCGCGAGCGCCCTTACAACGACAGCGGTCACGGCAACTTCTTTCAGGGAAGCGCGGGGATCGACAGCTCGTTCCCGTCGTCGCATGCGGTGCTGGCGTGGGCCACGGCGGCCGAGCTTGCGGGAGAGTACCCGAAGCCATGGATTCAGGCCAGTCTCTACACGGCGGCGACCAGCATCAGCCTCACGCGCGTGCTCGGGCAGCAGCATTTTCCCGGCGATGTGCTGGCGGGCAGCGCGGCCGGGTGGCTGGTGGGACACTGTGTTTTCCGCGCCCACCACCGCCATCATCACGATCTGAGCACGAAATAGAAAAGGCGTCGAGTCTCTCGACGCCTTTTCGTTCTGTCGGGATGCTCTGCCTGCTGGTTTATTTCACCCGTACTTTGGGCTCGACCGACATTCCGGGCCGCAGCATGTGGTCCTTATTCTCGTCAGGTTTGGTCAGGTCGATGCGGACCGGGATGCGCTGCACCACCTTTACATAGTTACCGGTGGCGTTCTCGGGCGGGAAGAGGCTCAGCATCGATCCGGTCGCGCCGCCGATCTGCGTGACCTTGCCGTCGAAGTCGCGCCCATAGGCATCCACGTGGATCGTTGCCGCCTGGCCCACCTGCATATGTTCCAGCTGGGTTTCCTTGAAGTTGGCGGTGATCCAGACATCGTCCAGCGAAACGAGGGTCATGAGCGCCTGGCCCTGCGCGATGTTCTGTCCGACCTCGACGCTCTTGGTGGTGATGATGCCCGACACCGGCGCGTGAATCTCGCAGTAGCTGAGGTTGAGCTTCGCCTGAGCCAGCGCGGCCCGGGCCTGAGCAACCTGACCCGCAGCCTGATCGGCCTTGGCCTTCTGGATGGCCACCTGCTGCGGCCCGGTCTGCGCGTACTTCAGCGACGACTGCGCCTGGGTCACGCGATCGTGCGCGATGCGGACCGCATCCTGAGCAGCGATGCGGCTGGCTTCGGCTTCCGCCACGGCTGCCTGATCGGCCGCCGCTGCGGCTGTTGCCGCATCGAACTGCTGCCTGGAAATGATGTCCTTCTCCACCAGCGGCGTGTAGCGTTCCAGATCGAGTTTGGCTTTGGTGTAGTTCGCCTGCGCCTGGGTGACGCGGGCCTCCGCGGCCTGCAACTGGCGCTGCGCCTGGGCGACGCCGGCGGTCGCGCTCTGTACGTCGGTAGTCGCGTTGTTCAGATTGCTGCCGGTATTGATATTGATGACGGGCACATTGACGCGCGACGCCTCATAGTTGGCGTCCGCGGCCTCGAGGTTCGCCTCCGCCTGGCTGACAGCGGTCTGGTAGTCGCTGGGATCGATCTCGACCAGCAGCGTGCCGGCGTCGACGTACTGGTTCTGCTGCACCAGCACCTTCGCCACATGCCCGTTGATGCGGGCGCTGATCTGCACGAGATGGCCATCCACCGAAGCGTCGTCGGTATCTTCGTAGTACGTCGAATGCCACCAGAACAGCAGCGCGCCGACCACCAGCACCGCCACCACGCCGATGATGATGAAACGGCGGCGTGAGCGCTGCGGTGGGTTTTCCGGCCGCTCCTCGGTTGGTCTGGACTGCTCTGTATTCTGCTCCGCCACTTACTTTCCTCCCACGTAATCCTTGTAATGGCTCTGTGCTACGCCCAGCGCGCGCGCCAGGGATAACTTGGCCACGTTGTGCCGGTACAGGCTGGCCACATACTGTTCGTTCGCCTGCGCCACGGCCTGCTGCGCCTGCGAGACGGCCAGGTTATCGGACACGCCGGCCTTGTAGCGCTGCTGCGCCTCGCTCAGCTCTTCTTTCGCCAGCTCCGCATTGCTCTTCGCGACTTCTACCAGCTTCTCCGCCGCCTGGATGTCGAGGATGCTGTCGCGCACATCGGCGCCGATCTGCCCGCGCATATCGCTGAGCCGCGCCCGCGTCTGTTCCAGCTGCGACTGCGCCTGCCTGGCGTCGCCGCGCAGTTTGGCTTCTTCGAAGATCGGCACATCGAGCGAGCCGACAGCGTCGCCGGTGCCATGCGAGTGGCTGGGATTGATGCCAATGTCGCCGTAGTCGCCGTTGAAGGTGATGGTCGGCAGCCGCTCGTCGGTGGCGGCCTTGCGCGCGTTCTCCGCGGCGGCCACCTGCTCCTCGAGAGCCTTCAGGTCAGGCCGGTTGGCGAGTGCGTCCTGCACGGCCTTGTCGGGGTCCAGGTTGTCGAGCGGCGCGTAGGGCGCGGTGTCGCTGAGTTCGAACTTCTGTTCAAGCGAGAGCCCAATGGCTCGCGCCAGGGCGATCTTATCTTTCTGATACGCGTTCTGCGCCGCGATCAAGGTCTGCTGCTGCGTCTGGTAATCGACCTTCGCGCGCAGCTCATCCAGCAACGGGGCCGTCCCCGCCTGATGATTGCCGACCGCCTGATCGAGCGAGACCTTCGAGGTATCCACCTGGGCCTGCGCCGACTGCACCAGAGCCGCGTCTGCGATGACGGTGAGATAGGCATTGCCCACCGTGAGCACGACCAGGTCCCGGGCGTCCTGCGCCGAGAGCTGCGACGCTTTGAAATTGTGCCGCTGGGCGAGGTAATTCTGCAGGGCGGAGAGATTCAGCAGCGACCAGCTCAGCGATCCGCGAATATCGCTGTATCCATAGGGGCCGATGATTGCCGGAAAGCCGGGAATCCTCAGTCCCTGGGCCTGCAGGTCGGTCTCCTGCACGGCCGCTTTCACGGAGCCGCTCACCGTCGGCAGCAACTGCTGCAGTTGCTCCAGCCGCGCGCCGCGCGCCGACTGCGTATTTTGCGAAGTGAGGATGAGGCCGAGGTTGTACTGCAGGCCGCGCTGGATGGCCTGGTCCAGGGAAATGGGCAGGACGCCCGGCGTGACTTTGCCGGTGCCGATACTTCCCTGATAGGTCGAGCTGTCGACGGCGGGCTGTGGGATCAGAATCGGCCCCGCGGGCACCGTGACCGATCCGCTCCCCGGCGGAGCCTGAGCGAGCGCCGCGCCGCTCAGAAGCGCCAGCGCCGCCACGACGGCGGCGAGCCGTCCTGGGCGCAAACATCGTGAATCGGTTGCTAACGCCTCCGCCACAAGCTGCAAGCCTCTCTGGGAAACCGCGGACATCGGGTCCCGGGTCAGGGTATGTGCTTTGGATGCACTACGCTGGGTGAAAAGTTCAGAAGAAATATCTCAGCTAAGAGTAGTCGATTGGCCCCCGCGGCGTCTCGAAGAATCGGCGAAAAGGGGAGCACCAACGTGCGAACTCCAGGATTGTTAACCGCGCAAAGCCCTGTGGTTAAACCCTGGCCGCCGGCACAGACTGGAGCATCGCGGAGGTCAGCGAGCACAATGCCTGCCGGAAGAGGCCGCCGACGGCCTCCGCAGTCCAGACCGAAGGCTTCGCATGGCGGTTAATGGCGCGTGCCGTTTCTGCATTGCTCCGTCCCAGCACGGCGCGCTGCACAAAGACCGCGCGCTGCGCCTGGGTGAGGCGCGCGAGCCAGTCCCGCAGCGGTCCGCGTCCGGCCCCGGCCACCAGTTCGGAGATTTCCGTTCCGGAGAGAGGCACTGTGTCATCTTCGATGCAGGAGCCCGTTGGATCCGCTGCCGGAACCTGCGAAAACGATGCAGGGTCCTGGCGCTGCATGATTTCGAGCGCCCCGTCGAGGACGCGTTCGCGCACCAGACCTTTGGCGACCCCGGGATCGGCGCAGGGATCGACTTCGACCGATGCCACGGTGCTCTCCACCAGATCGAGGGCCTGGGTCTGGTCGCCCAGCATCAGCGCGGCAAACTGGTACATTTCCACTGCGGCGCTCTCAGCCCTGACCACGGCGTCGCTGCCTGCACACGGGGATCCAGCCACGAGCCACCTCCGGAAGAAGTCCTGACCCTATCCTCGCTGAGCGCCGCCAGTGCGTCAAATGAATCCGGAGGGCCTGGTCCGTCCAATCTGCGGAGTTCCAGACCCCGCTCGACGTTCACACGATTGCACTTTCCACAAATGTTCACCTCGCGTTCGGCTGCGCCTGATATACACCCATTCAGGTAAACTTCCTCAGAGAGACGTCACCAGGTCGGGCAGATGCGGAGAGAATCCCAGCGCGCACAGAGCCTGTTCTTCAGCCGCGACGAGTCCTGGCTCGGCTTCAATCGCCGCGTCCTCGAAGAGGCTCAGGACGCCTCCAACCCGCTGCTGGAACGGGTCAAGTTCCTGGCCATTACCGCCAGCAACCTCGACGAGTTCTTCGAGATCCGCATCGCCGGAGTGCTGCAGCGCATTGAAGACGGCTATAACGAAGCCCTGCCCGACGGCGCCACCCTGCGCGAGTCGCTGGACGCCATGAAGGCGGAGACGCAGCGCTTCGTCGCCGACCAGTACCGCTGCTGGAACGATCAACTGCTGCCCGCGCTGCGCGGCGAACGCATCCGCGTCCTCTCCTGGGAGGAGATGGACGAGGACGCCCGCGCCTTCGCCACCGACTACTACCAGCGCGAAGTCGATCCTCTGCTGACCCCCATCACCATCGACCCCGCCCATCCTTTCCCGCGCGTGCTGAACAAGGCCATGTGCCTGGCGCTGCTGCTGCGCCGCAAGCGCCGCGGGACGGCCGGTCCGGTCCTCGGCGTCCTCACCGTGCCGCGCGCGTTGCCGCGTTTTGTTCGCGTCCCCACCGGCAACAACTTCGAGGACTACATCTTTCTCGCCGATCTCATCGAGCGCAACGCCAGCGGCATGTATCGCGGGTACGAGATTCTCTCCCGCGCGGCCTTTCGCGTCACGCGCAACAGCAATCTCTACTTCCAGGAAGAAGAATCGCGCTCGCTGCTGGAGACGGTGCGCGCCGAGCTGCACAATCGGCGCAAGGGCGATGCCGTGCGCCTTGAAATCGACAGCGCGGCCGATCCCGAAATCGTCGAACGGCTCCGCACCAACTTCGAGCTGGACGAGTCTCTGGTCTATCACACCGAGGGGCCGGTCAACCTGTCGCGTATCATGACGCTGTACGGCTCCTCTTCGCGCGCCGATCTCAAGTTCAAGCCGTTTGTGCCGCACGAACTGCGCCTCAATCGCAAATCCGTCGATTTGTTCGACGAGCTTCGTCATCGCGACATCCTCCTGCACCACCCCTACGACTCCTACGATGGCGTGGTCGGGTTCATTGAAGCGGGTGCGCGCGATCCCCATGTCGTCTCGATGAAGCAAACGCTCTACCGCACCAGCGCCGACTCGCCGATCTTCCAGGCACTGACCGAAGCCGCACAAACGAAGGAAGTCACCGTTGTTGTGGAACTGATGGCGCGCTTCGACGAGGCGTCCAACATCCGCTGGGCCCGCGATCTGGAGGATGCGGGCGTCCAGGTCTTCCACGGCATCGTCGGTCTGAAAACGCACTGCAAGCTGGCGCTGCAGGTTCGGCGCGATCCTGACGGTGTCGTGCGGCGCTACGCGCACCTCGGCACCGGCAACTACAATCCCGACACCGCGCGCTTCTACACCGATCTCAGCCTGCTCACGGCGGATCAGGAGATCACCGGGGCGGTGCACAGCGTCTTCAACTACCTCACGGCGCACTCCGAGTCCGACGATTACCGCCCGCTGCTGGTCGCTCCGCTGACGCTGGCCGAGAGCTTCATTCGCCTCATCCGGCGCGAAGCGGAGCACGCCGCGGCAGGGAAGCCGGCGCGGATCATCGCGAAGATGAATTCGCTGCTGGAGCAGAGCGTGGTCGAGGAGCTGTACAACGCATCGAAGGCCGGCGTCGAGATCGACCTGATCGTGCGTGGCATCTGTTCGCTGCGACCGGGGCTGAAAGGCGTGAGCGAGAACATTCGCGTCCGCTCCATCGTGGGTCGCTTCCTTGAGCACAGCCGGCTCTACTACTTCCTGAACAAGGGGGATGAAGAGTTCTACTGCGGCAGCGCGGACTGGATGCCGCGCAATCTCTTCGAGCGCTGCGAGGTGATCTATCCGATCCGCGATCCGCAGATCAAAGCCCGTGTCCGTGACGAGATCCTCGCCGCTTACCTCATGGACAACGTGAAAGCGCGGGCGCTTCGGCCCGATGGCACCTATATTCGGCTACGCGACGTCAACCAGCCGGCGTTCAACGTGCAGAATTTCTTCATCGATGTGGCGGAAGGCAGGGCCGACACGGGCGACATTCCGAAGTCGAAGCCGCAACCGATTCTCAACCCGAAGAAGCGTCCGGTTCGCGCGCCGAAAAAACGGGTCTCCACGGAAACCGCTGCAGACTGAGGGTTCACCGACCTGGGGTATCCTCGGGCCAGCGCTCATTTGCGCTTCCAGCGCGTTCCTTCTTTCGAGTCTTCGAGCAGGATTCCCATCCCCGCCAGCTCGTTGCGGAGGGCATCGGCGCGCTTGAAATCGCGCTTGCGTTTGGCCTGATCCCGCTCTTCGACCAGCGCCTGGATCTTTTCGTCGGTCACGCCGCGGGTGGCGAGCAGCTCGGGTGCAGCCTTGTCCAGCTTGCCTTCGCGTTCGGCCCAGTCCAGGGTGAACTTCGTCCACTCCGCGTCGTGATCCTCGAGCACGGCAAAGACCTGATCGAACTCGCGCAGCGTTTCCAGCACGGCCGCCTGATCGCTCGCAAAGAACTGTCCCGCATCGGCGCGTGCGTTCACGGCTCGCACCATTTCGAAGATCGCCGCCCGCGCCTCGGCGGTATTCAGATCGTCGGCCAGGGCTGCGCGGAACTTTGTACGCGTCTCGCGCGCCAGCTCCCCCATGCCGCTTCCTGTTCCGTCGGCTACGGGATGCGCCGGCCACTTCGTGTTCAAGACCCGATCGCGGAAGGTCCGCAGCCGTTCCACCGCGATCGTTTCCGCGGCCAGGCCTTCGAAGGTGAAGTTCAGCTGCTGCCGGTAGGGAACCGAGATGAGCAGCATGCGGATCGCCGAAGCCTTGTATCCGCGCAGCAGCAGATCGCGCAGCGTGAAGAAGTTCCCCTCCGACTTCGACATCTTGCGGCCTTCGACGAGCAGGAAGCGCACGTGGAACCAGTGCCGCGCGAAGGTGCGGTGGGTGGCCGATTCCGATTGCGCAATCTCGTTTTCGTGGTGCGGAAACATCAGATCTTCGCCGCCGCCGTGGAGATCGAAGTTCTCGCCGAGATACTCTGTGGCCATGGCCGAGCACTCGATATGCCAGCCCGGCCGGCCTGGACCGAGCGGCGTATCCCACTTGTGCTCGCCGGGTTTCGGCGCCTTCCACAGCGCGAAGTCGCGTGCCGCGTCCTTCTCGTACTCGTCGACATCGACGCGCGCTCCGTCGGTGATTCCGGTGAAATCCTTCTTCGACAGTTTTCCGTACTCCGGGAAACGCGCAATGCGGAAGTACCAGGAGCCATCCTCGGTCCGGTAGGCAATGTCCTCCGCCGCGAGCTGTTCGATCAGTTTCACCATCGAGGCAATGTGCTCGGTAGCGCGCGCGATGACCTCGGGCCGCTCCACGCGCAGCGCATCGAGGTCTTCGAAGAACGCCTCCTGATACTTCTTCGTGTAGACGTCGATGTCGACGCCCGCCGCCGTGGCGTTGCGGATAATCTTGTCGTCGACGTCGGTGATGTTCATAACGTGGCGCACGCCTGTGCCCAGCAGCTTCAGCGAGCGGCGCAGTACGTCGACCTGGAGAAAGGTCCTGAAGTTGCCGATGTGGCCGTAGTCGTAGACCGTCGGTCCGCAGGCATACATGCGCACGGCCTTGCCGTCGGAAGGCGTCAGTTCCTCGATGCGTCCTGACATCGTGTTGTGCAGCCGCATCACCGGCTCCGATGCACTGCGCACGTCTGCAGCCGCGCCGCGCGTTGCTTCATCCATCTGGTTTTCAAGCTTCATCGTGTCTGGACCCGATTCTACCAGCGCAAATCCGGCGTCTCTGTGATCTTCGACGCCCGGAGCCTGAGCCCGGCGCCCGCTTTTCTAACGGCCCAGAGCCAGCCCCGGTTCCGCCGTCAGCCCTTCGGGTGCGAACCTTTGCGCCGCGAATTTCGGCCATGCCGCCGCTGCGATCATGGCGGCGTTATCGGTCGAGAGCGCCATGGAGGGAAAGGCGATAGGGATGTGCCGCTCGGCTGCCTCCGCCGTGAACCGCACCCGCAGCTCGCGATTGGCCGCGACCCCGCCCGATACGATCACCCGCTCGGTCCCGAACCGCTCCGCGGCGCGAAAGGTTTTCCGGCGCAGATCGTCAACCACCGAACGCTGGAACGACGCAATCAGGTCCAGCGTCCGCTTGTCGCACAGGGCCAGAGCATCGGCCGGCTTCGGGTTCTCGATGGCGGTGAGCGCCGTCCGCCGGGCCTCGATGGCCGCGCCCATTTCATAGACCTTCGTGTAGCGGAGCATCGCCGTCTTGATGCCGCTGAACGAGAAGTAAACCTCTTCCGCAGGATCGAGGGCGCCTGGTTCGCCCTTGCGATGCGCCTTGGCTTTGATCTGCGAGAACGTGAAGGGCACCGCTTCCGGGTTGCCGTGCGGCGCAAGCGCGTCGATCCACGGCCCGCCGGGATAGCCCAGGCCGAGGAGCTTCGCAACTTTGTCGAAGGCCTCGCCCGCGGCATCGTCGACCGTGCGGCCTACATTGCGATAGGTCCAGGCTTGCGAGCCCGGGGCGAACTCCACGAGATAGAGATGCGTATGTCCGCCGCTGACAACCAGAGCGAGTGTCCGTCCGGTTCCTGCTCCGGGGAACCCACTTCCGGCCGACGCCCGCCGGACTTCTTCAAGCAGCACCGCGTGAATGTGCCCCTCCAGATGATTGACCGCGACCAGCGGCTTGCCGAGCGCCATGGCCAGCGACTTGGCAAAGCTGATGCCCACCAGCAGTGCGCCGGCGAGGCCCGGGCCTTCTGTAACCGCGATCGCATCAATGTCCGGGTAACCCACGCCCGCTGTGCGCAGCGCCTCCCGCACCACCGGCAGAATGTTGCGCAGGTGCTCGCGTGAGGCCAGCTCCGGGACGACGCCGCCGTAGGGCAGATGTACGGCGATCTGCGAAGCGACCGTGTTGGAAAGGATTTCCGTCCCGCGGCGGACGACGGCAGCGGCCGTTTCGTCGCACGAACTTTCAATGCCCAGGATCAGCCCGCCGCCCGGTCCGGAAGTCGACTCCATATCCTTATAGTAAGGAACCGGACAGGTCGGTCACGCCGCGCTGCACCGCCGGCGCAGGATCTCCGCTCACCGCACGCGCTCGAACCCGACCGCCTGCCCGTCGTCGTAGGTCTTCTTCCAGGTGGCTTCGCGCTCCAGCAGATACGCCATCGGATACTCGCGCGGCAGCAGCACATAGCGGATGTGGTACTTGTCGAGAATGGCGTCGGTATCCTCCACCTTCACGGCCTTCAGATAGTCCGCCATCACGCCTTCGTGCACGAAGATGTCCACGCGCGAGTCGATCATCTGCCTGACTTCGGGCTCCTCCCACTCCAGATAGCCGGCCCAGTTGAAGTTCGCCAGTAGATTGCCCCGGTCCGCAGTACTCTCGACCCACGGCACGGCCTTTTCGGGATAGAACTCCACCCAGCCCGCATGCAGCTGCTTCTCGCGCGGATAGGGGCGCGCGATCATGGCGATCAGAGCCAGGAGCACCAGACCGCTGAGCAGGCGATGGTCGCGCTCCGGCTGCGGCTCGCCCTCCGGTTCTACCCGAAGATCGATGGCCAGCAGCGGCATCACCAGAATCGCCAGCAGGAAGAGGAAGCGCACGTAGGTGACGGCGCCGTAGAGGGCCACGGCTGCGAACGCCACGTCCTGCAGCGCCCATCGCCGCCGGCGCACCAACTGCAACACCGCCATCAGCACGAGGACGCCGACGACAATCTTTCCCCGCGGACTGTGGAAGTCCAGGCTGCCCCACTCGGCAATATTCTGCAGGGTCAGCTTCTGGTGGAAGGCTACATCCAGTGGATAAAGGACCAGGCGCCATCCATAGGGATTCACAAAGAGCGCGACGAAAGTGGTCCCTGCAACGATCAACAGCTTGCGCTGCTGCTCCGGCGTCCATCGTGTTGCGTAGAGCCCGCCCCACTCGCCCTCGATGAATCCGCAGGCAACAAAGAGGAGCATCAGCACAAAGCCGATGAACCACGAGCCATGGGTGTTGATCCAGAGGAGGAAGAGCACGGGGAGCGCCCAGGTCCAGTCGCGCCCTTTTTGATACGCCCACAGCACACCCACTTCGAGGACCAGCAGGAGCCATCCGAAGAGCAGCGGCCGCGGCAGCAGAGAAACGGTGGTCAGCAGCAGTCCGATCGCGGTTGCGAAGAACGACGCGGTCCATCCGCCGGAGCGCATGCGCGCCAGGCAATAGATTCCGATGAGGATAGCGGCCGCGACCAGGAACAGTACGAAATACAGGCCGGCCTCGCCCATCGATCGCTGCGCGTAATACCAGGGCAGTTCGCCGAGCCACTCGAAGTCGATCCAGGGCTTGCCCGCGACGGTGAAAGTGTATTGGTCGGCGCGCATGAAATGGCCGCCTTCGACCAGTTCGCGCGCGTTGCGAAGATGCCAGCCGACATCGGGATCGACCAGGCTGCGCACCACGGGGCCGCTGGCCGAGACGAAGAGCATGAGGTAGACCAGCAGCAGTCCCTGCACCACAGGTAGACTGAGGACGCGCGTGCTCCAGTTCGCGCGTGTGAGGTGCGGAACCACAGGGACCGTGGGCTGCGTCAGGCTGCGCACGTTGGCATCCTAACAAGGGTGAGGGG
>JBKICP010000088.1:0-25881 GCA_046567085.1 Acidobacteriota bacterium | reverse complement strand
GCCGGAGGTTTCGGGTTCGGCGCTCATCACTTTTGCGATGGCATGGGGCGTCCAGCACGGCGTGCTCGAGCGGCCCAGGTACACACCGGTCATCGCGAAGGCCTGGCGCGGCCTCGTCGGCCAGATTTACGCCGATGGGCGGCTCGGGAACATCCAGCAAACCGGCGCGGCGCCGGCACGTTATCTGCCGTCGTCGAGCTACACGTACGGGGTCGGCGCATTTCTTCTTGCCGGAGCACAGGTTGAAGAACTGGCCAAAGAACACGGGCACTCGCCGAAGGCCGGGGCTGCCGGGAAAGGGGCGCGATGACAGCGTCAGCACGAAATTCGGGCATCCGGGCTGCGCTGGCTGCGTTGCTGGCGATTGGCCTGACGGTGGTTTCGGGAGGAGCTCAGACGCCTGCGCGGGTATCGTCGCCCAATCTTACGGGCATCGCCCACGTCGCGATTCGGGTCGCCGACCTGGAGCGATCTCGCGCCTTCTTTCACAAGCTGGGATTTGAAGAGGCCTTCGTGATGAACAAGGGCGGCGCGCCCACCGAAGCCTTTTTCAAGATCAACGACCGGCAATTCATCGAGTTGTATCCGCGGAAAGATGCGTCGGCTGCGGTGGGTTTTATGCACGTCTGCTTCGAGGCGGCCGACCTGAACGCGGTGCATCAGGACTATGTCGACCACGGGCTGGCGCCCAATCAGGTGCGCCGCGCCGGCGCGGGCAATCTGCTCTTCACGCTGCAGGGGCCGGACCAGCCGGGATCGCCTTCCGATCTGCGGGGAGCGGCGACGCAGAATATCGAATACACCGAGTACATGCCAGGGTCGCGGCACACGCTCGATCGCGGGCAGCATCTCGGTCCCGACCGCATCGCCGAGCGCATCGTTGGGGTGGGGATTCCCTTTGCCGACCCAGGCGCAGCGCAGTCGTTCTATGTGGACAAGCTGTCCTTCCGGGCGGGTGCTCGTCCGAGGGAACTGGGATTCCCGGCGCTTAGGCTTCCCGGGTCGCCCAGCGAGCAGATCGAACTTCTTCGTCCCGAGACGGCCGCGGCGGGCGCGCTGCCGTTTCACCTGATCCTGTCGGTGCCCGATCTCCGGCGGACGGCGGATCGGCTGCGCGGCCTGGGCTTCACCCCAAGGAAGCAGGGCAAGACGGTAACCATCGACGATTCGGAAGGGGATGCGATTGTTTTTGTGGAGAGCCGTCGTTGAAAAACGCGTGCACTGTGCGATTCTGGGGAAGATCAGCGGTTTGCACTCAGCGGCTCTGTGTATTCATCCGCACATGGTTAGTCGAGATGGAACACTTCCTCCAGAGCCATCATGCTCGTGTCCGCGGTTCCATGTTCCAGGGACTCGAAAAAGGGCGCCATTTCGGCCTGCCACCGGGCATTCACGGGGTGATCCAGCATGCGAGCCCGGGCCTGTTCGAAATCCGGCGTTTCCAGATAGCCAATCAGAAGGCCGTCCGGCCGCAGGAAGAGCGAATAGTTGTGCCAGCCGGTGGCGCGCAGCGCATCCAGCATCTCCGGCCATACCTGACGGTGGCGGAGTTTGTATTCTTCGATGCGCTCGGGACGGACCTTCAGGAGGAAACAGATGCGCTTCATTACAAGGCTCCTTGTTGGGGCAAACTGCCCTCGTTGGGCGGGGCGTTGAACGACAGGAAGCGAAATTCTTTCTTTGACGTGTCCAGTTGTGGGCAGTACTATGACACTTCTGCTGCATTTTAATTGGGAACTTATTTCAATCGGGAGAATTGAACCGTGATCGCGCGCCAGGGTCAAGTCAACGAGGCTCTTGATTCGCTGCGGATTGAGTTGCCTTCCTGGGGTTTCGCCAACACCGGGACCCGTTTCGGCAAGTTCCTGCAGGCGGAAGCTGCTTCGACCATTGAGGAGAAATTCGCCGATGCAGCGCAGGTGCATGCTCTTACCGGAGCCACGCCGACGCTGGCGCTGCACGTTGCCTGGGATCTGCCCGGTGGCCTCAAGGATGCCCGGAAGATTCAGGCCCTCGAAACTGAGCACGGTATTCGCGCCGGATCGATCAATCCCAATCTCTTCGAAAGTCAGGAATATAAGTTCGGTTCCATCTGCAATCCGGATCCCGGCGTGCGGCGGATGGCGGTGGATCATCTGCTCGAGTCGGTTGCCATTGCCAGGGCGTTGGGTTCGCGAGATGTATCGCTGTGGCTGGCGGATGGTTCCAACTATCCGGGTTCTCAGAGCATTCGCCGGCGCATTGACTGGATGGCGGCGGCGCTGGCGGAGACCCACGCGCAACTCGGCGACGATCAGCGGCTGCTGGTCGAGTACAAGCCCTTCGAACCGGCTTTTTATCACACGGATCTCGCCGACTGGGGTATGTCGCTGCTGATCGCGCGGGAAAGCGGCCCGAAAGCGCGCGTGCTGGTGGACACCGGGCATCACTACCAGAGCCAGAATATCGAGCAAATTGTTGTCTGGCTGCTGCGCGAGAAGATGCTGGGGGGCTTCCATTTCAACGACCGCCGTTATGCCGACGATGATCTGACCCTGGGCTCGATCGATCCCTACCAGGTGTTCCGCATCTTCCACGAGATGCTATCCGACAGCACGGCCATGGCGGACACCGCTTTCATGATCGATCAGAGCCACAACCTCAAGGGGAAGATGGAAGCCGCGGTGCAGACGGTTTGCACCGCTCAGGAGCTCTTCGCGAAGGCTGCCGTGGTGGATCGCGATTATCTCGCGGCTTTGCAGGATGGATGCCGGCTGGTGGAGGCTGAGGAATGCCTGCGTGAGGGATTCTGGTTTGACGTGCGGCCGTTCGTCCGCGAATGGCGCCGGGCGCACGGATTACCGGAAGATCCGCTTGCGGCGCTGCGCGAGAGCGGCTATGTGGAACGGATCCGCGACGAGCGCCGCGAACGCAACGCTCGTTCGGTCGCCACGTACGCCTGAGGGGCAGGGCGATTTCAATCCGCATATCAGGTTTCTGGATTGAAACGGCGATGGTATAAAGGGTTGACGTTGACGAGGCTTCTCCTTGCCCAAGACATCTGCCAAACGGCTGTATTTCGTTCCGATTCTTTCCAAGGCGCTCGATGTTCTGGAGGTTCTCCAGAAGACCGAGAAGCCCATGTCGCTGGAGGCGATCTACCAGCAGACGCATATCTCGAAGACCACCGTCTATCGGATCCTCAAGACATTCGTGCATCGCGGATATCTGGCCCAGTCGCAGGGGGGGCTGTATCGTCTGGCTGCGCGACCGCGGAAGGTGCGGTTCGGGTTTGGCAAGCAGTCCGGCGAGATGCCGTTCTCGGAGGCGGTGACGGCCAGTCTGAGGGATGCCGCGACCCAGGCGGGCGTGGATCTGCTGGTCCTCGACAATCGGTACGACGCTGCCACCGCCGTGCAGGTGGCTGAAGAGTTCGTTCGCAGCCGCGTGGATCTGGTGATCGAATTCCAGATCGATCAGCAGGTCGCGCCGATTATCGCAGACAAGATTGCCGTGGCGGGTATTCCTCTGATCGCAGTTGATATTCCGCATCCGCATGCGACCTATTTCGGCGTGGACAACTATCGGGTTGGAGTGGAGGCGGGGGCGCTGCTCGCCAATCACGCTGCGGAGAAGTGGAGCGGAAAGCTGGACTGGGTTCTGGGGCTGGACCTCGAGAATGCCGGCCCTCTGGTGCAGAGCCGCATCACCGGCGCGTTTCAGGGCATCCGCAATCAGCTTCCGGATGTGCCGGTGGAAAAGTTCGTGCGCGTCGATGGGCGAGGCATGCGCGATGCCAGCAGCCGCATCATCTCCGATTTTCTCAAGCGCCATCCGAAGGACCGACACATCCTTGTCGCGGCGGCGACGGACTCCAGCGCGCTGGGGGCACTCGATGCGGTTCGCGAACAGAAGCGGGAAAAGCACGTCGCCATCGTGGGCCAGGACTGCATCCCGGAGGCGATTGAGGAGATGAATCGACCGGACACGCCGTGGATCGGCTCAGTTTCGCACGAGGCTGGAACCTACGGGCCGCATCTGATCCAACTCGGCCTTTCGATCCTGCGGGGCGTGACGGTTCCCCCGTACAACTATGTAGAACACAAGCTGGTGACGGCAAAGATGGCGCGCGAAATTGCGTCGGAGGCAAAGACCGCCGCCACCGGCTGATCGCGTTTGAGGATTGCCTGGATGCAGGGGCGCGATCGCATGGAGTGCCGAAGTTCGCCAGCCGAGACATTCGCATTCAAAATCTGAAACAATTGCCCTATTGACATTCGCTATGGCATTATTTGGGACGGTGACTCGATGAAAACCCTGACCGCGTTGCGCTACCTGCAGGATCTATGGGATGAGAAAACAGCCTCCGGGCTCGACGAGCCGGAGCTGCTGCGCTACCGCTCGAACCTGCTGGGAGCCGACCTGCGCATCACCAATTTCGCCGGCGGCAACACCAGCTCCAAGGTGGTGCAGCCCGATCCGCTTACCGGTCAGGCGACCGAGGTGCTCTGGGTGAAGGGCAGCGGCGGCGATCTGGGGAGCATGAAGCGTGGCGGATTCGCGACGCTCTATCTCGACAAGCTGCTGGCCATCGAAAAGCAGTACAAGGGGGTGGACGAGGAAGACGCGGTGGTCGACCTCTACCCGCTGTGCACCTTTGGCGTGAATCCCACCATTGCGTCGATCGATACGCCGCTGCACGGATTTCTGCCCTTCCGCCACGTCGACCATCTTCATCCCGACTGGGCCATTGCCATGGCCGCCTCGGCTAATGGCAAAGAAAAGATGGAGGAGTTCAACCGCGCGTTTGGGCACAAGCTGGTCTGGGTGCCGTGGCAGCGTCCCGGCTTCGAACTGGCCATGATGATGCGCCGCGCGATCCAGGAGAATCCCGGTTGCGACGGTATCGTCCTTGGGGGGCACGGACTCTTTACCTGGGGCGAGACGCAGCGCGAGTGCTACCTGAACACGCTGACGACGATCGACCAGCTGGGGCAGTTCGTGCAGGAGCACGTTGAGCGCAAGGGGGGATCGCTCTTCGGCGGGGCGACGATGCCGTCTCGCGCCGATCGCAGAGAACTGGCGGTCGACCTGCTGCCCTTCCTGCGGGGACGCGTCTCGCAGCAGAAGCGGCTGCTCGGCAGCTGGTCGGACGCGGACGACGTGATGCGTTTCGTGAACGCGAAGGATGGCGCGGCTCTCGCGCATCTGGGCACCAGCTGCCCGGATCACTTCATTCGCACGAAGATTCGGCCGATGTTCGTGCCGGCAGGGGCGAACGACGACACCGCCCTCCTGCAGAAAAAGATCGAAGCGGCGCTCGAAACTTATCGCGCCGAATATGCCGCCTACTACGAGAAACACAAGGAGCCGAATTCACCCGCGCTGCGCGATCCGAACCCGACCGTGGTTCTCATCCCGGGCATCGGCATGTTTTCTTTCGGCAAGAGCAAGAGCGAGTCGCGCATCGTCGGCGAGTTCTACACCAACGCCATCCATGTGATGGAGGGCGCCACCGCGCTGGCCGGAAAGACGGCTGTCAAAGACGTTCCCCAGGCCGGAGCCGCAGCAGCCTGCGAGGCTTTCGAGGTCTACACCAACTACGTTGCGCTGCCCGCCAGGGAAGCTTTTCGTATTGAATACTGGCTTCTGGAAGAAGCGAAACTGCGCCGCCAGCCTCCGGAGAAGGAACTGAGCCGGAGGATTGCGCTGATCGTCGGGGGAGCCAGCGGCATCGGCCGCGCGGCTGCGCTGATTGCGGCCGAGCGTGGAGCGCATATCATGGTGGCCGATCGCGATCTTGCCGGGGCCGAAAGCGTGGCCCAGGAGGCGCGCGCGATCGCGGGCAACAAGGAAACGATCGCCTCCACGGCGGTGGATATTCGCGACCGGGCCTCGATTGCCGCCGGTCTGCGGGAGACGATTGCCCGATTCGGCGGCCTCGACATTCTGATCAACACGGCCGCCATCTTTCCTTCGTCGCCGCAGGGAACGATCAGCGACGCGATGTGGTCGACAACTCTGGACCTGAACGTCACGGCGAACTATCTGCTCGCCGAAGAGGCAGCGAAGATCTTTGAGGCGGAGAAGGTCGACGGCAGCATCGTGCTGACCAGTTCGGCAAATGCCGTCGTCCCCAAGCGGGGCAGCGAAGCGTACGACGTCAGCAAAGCCGCGCTCAGCCATCTGGTCCGGGAACTGGCGGTCTCGCTCGCGCCGCACGTCCGGGTCAACGGCATCAGCCCCGCGACTGTCGTCAAAGGCTCGACGATGTTCCCGCGGGACCGCGTGATCACTTCGTTAAGGAAGTACAACATTCCCTTTGAGCCGTCGATGACCGACGATCAACTGCGCGATTTGCTTGCCGGCTTTTATGCCCAGCGCACCCTGACGCATCAGCCGATTGAGCCCGACGACTGTGCCCGCGCACTTTTGTTTCTGGCGGGTCCGCACACGCGCTGCACCACAGGCCATCTGATTCCGGTGGATGGCGGTCTGCCCGAGGCCTTCCTGCGGTGAACCATGGGCCGGCGCTCGTCGCGATCGATCTGGGCGCGGAGAGCTGCCGGGTGTGCCTCCTGCGCTGGCACGGAGCGGAGGCACGGATCACGATGGTGCGGCGCTTTGAAAATGGGCCGCAGGATCACGGATCCGCGGGGTGGCACTGGAACCTCGACCGTATCTGCACGGAACTGGATGCCGGTCTGCACACCTGCGCAGAGATTGCGACGGAGGGGATTGGCGGCATTGGCGTCACGGGGTGGGCTGTGGATTATGTCCGGCTCAATCCTGACGGGCGCCCACTGGCGCCGCCTTTCTGCTATCGCGACGAGCGGAATCAACGGGCGATGGACGAAGTCCACGCGCTTGTTCCTGCCGAACAGCTTTACGCCCGGACGGGCGTGCAGATCCAGCCGATCAATACCATCTATCAGCTGTTCGCCGATCATCGGAGCGGCGTGCCGGACTCCGCGCCCTGGGTCAATCTTCCGGAGTTCATCCTGCACTGGCTGGGTGCGCCGCGGATCGCCGAATACACGAACGCCACGCATACGGCACTGATCGATGCGACGACCCGACAGTGGTCGGAAGAGCTGTTCGCCGCTCTCGGCCTTGATTGCGCAGCAGCCCCGGAGATCGTGGCTCCGGGAAGCTCGCTGGGGTGCGTCCGCGAAGACCTGCGCCGACTGCCTGCCTATGCGCATACTCAGCTGATCGCGCCGGCCTGTCACGACACGGCCTCCGCGATTGCCGGCATTCCGGAGCGCCCTGGAAACTGGGCCTACATCAGCTCCGGGACGTGGTCGCTGGTCGGTACCCCTCTGGCGCAGAGTCTCCGCACACCGGAAGCTTTCCGCCGCGGATTCACGAACCTTGGCGCGGCCGACGGTGGAATCCTGTTCCACCGCGGCATCCCCGGGATGTGGCTGCTGCGGCAGTGCATGAATACCTGGGATCAGGAGCGGGGATGGAAGCTGGCCGATCTGATAGCGAGCGCGAGGCGCCTGCCCGCTCCCGACAAGCTGCTCGACTTGAATGACCCTGCCCTGCTGCCGCCCGGCGACATGACTGCACGGATCAATGCGCAGCGCGCGCGTGCGCACGCCGATCCTCTGCCGCCCGGCTGCGAGGCTGCCCCGCATTACGCCAGCCTCATCTTCCACAGTCTTGCCGCACGTTACGGTTCGCTGCTCGACGAGATCGCGCAGATGACGGGTCAGAGACCGCACCACATCGCTGTGGTCGGCGGCGGGAGCCAGAACGAATATCTCAACGAACTCACGGCGCAGGCGGCAGGGCTGCCGGTGCACCGTTGTTCTGTCGAAAGCTCCACACTGGGAAATTTCGCCATACAATGGGCGCGGATCGAACAGTCCTCAGGCTCGCTCCAGCCCCAGTCGATTGCTGAAAAAGTCGCCGCGCTCGCCGCCGTACCGGTGACGTAGCGCCGAAAGGAACCCGCATGTCCTCTGCCATTCTTGGCGGGATCGGATGGCACATGGTCGGCGCAGCCTCCGCTGCGTCGTTCTATGCGCCCATCGAAAAGGTGAAGAAGTGGTCGTGGGAGACGACGTGGGCAGTGGCGGGGATTTTCTCGTGGATTCTTCTGCCCATCACGGTCAGCCTCATCCTGCTTCCGGACTTTCGCGGCTTCTACGCGGCCATTCCCGTCGATGTGCTCGCAAAGACGTTCCTGTTTGGCTGCATGTGGGGCATCGGCAACGTGAATTACGGTCTCACCATGCGTTACCTTGGCATGTCGCTCGGCATTGGGGTCGCCATCGGCGTCACTCTGGTGGTGGGCACGCTCGTTCCGCCCATCCTGCACGGCGAACTGGGCTATCTGATCACCAGCCGCAGCGGACATTTCACACTGGCGGGCATCCTGCTGGCCCTGGTGGGGATTGGGGTAGTCTCCTGGGCCGGGCATCAGAAGGAACAGCGGATGGGCGTGCGCACCGAGGAATTCAACCTCGGGAAGGGGCTATTGCTTGCCGTGATGTGCGGCATTTTCTCTTCGGGGATGTCGTTTGCTATCGATGCGGCGCGGCCGATCGCCGCCGCTGCGCAGAATGCCGGGATCAGCCACCTCTACGCAGCGCTGCCGAGCTACGTCATCATTATGGGCGGCGGAGCGCTGATCAACTTTGCTTACTGCTTCTCGCGCCTCGCGTTCGCTAAAGACATTTCCCTGCGCGCCGATCTTTCCCAGACGAAAGGGACAGTGCTGGTGAACAGCACCATGGCCGCGGCCGGCGGCATCATGTGGTATTTCCAGTTCTTCTTCTATGCCTGGGGACAGGCGAACATTCCTGCGCATCTGAGCTTCGTGAACTGGATGCTGCACATGAGCGGCTACGTTCTTTTCGGCGGTATTGTGGGCCTCGCACTTGGCGAGTGGCGGGGCGCTCGGGGGCGGCCGGTCCAGCTCTTATGGAGCGGGATGCTGATCATCATCGCGGCTGCCAATCTTGTTGGCCTGGGCATGGCCACGTAAATCGCACGGTGGGGTTGCCGGCTGCGACCAACGCGATCCCGTTTTCTGCATCTGACTATTCGCCGTAATACTTCCGAGCGAGAGTCCTGCATGCATCGAACGTTGTTACCCGGCAAGCCCTACCCACTGGGCGCCACACCCACATCCATTGGAACCAACTTCGCCCTGTTTTCTGAGAACGCCACTGCTGTTTCTGTCTGCTTCTTCGATGAGGCGGGCAATCAGACAGACTGCGTCGCCCTGCGTGAGCGTACGGCCTTCGTCTGGCTTGGACTCGTCCGCAACATCAAAGCCGGCCAGCGTTACGGGTACCGCGTCGAGGGGCCGTGGGAGCCGGAAAAGGGTTTCCGCTTCAATTCGAACAAAGTGCTCGTCGATCCTTACGCGAAAGCCATTACCGGCGATGTGGACTGGAAGGCGCCGATTTTCCCGTACGACGTGACGACCGGTAACGACCTGACGCGCGACGATCGGGATTCCGCGCTGGGCGTGCCGAAGTCGGTTGTTGTCGATCCGCATTTTGACTGGGGAGACGACTGCCCGCCGGAGACTCCGCTGGCCGACTCCATCATCTATGAGGTCCACGTTCGCGGCTTCTCGAAGCTGTGCGAGGCGGTGCCGGAAAACCTCCGCGGCACGTACGCAGGTCTTGCCTGCGACGCGAGCATCGATTATCTGAAGAAGCTTGGCATCACCGCCGTCGAGCTGCTCCCCGTCCACCATTTCATCGACGAAGGCCACCTCGTCGACCGCGGCCTGCGCGACTACTGGGGCTACAACACGCTTGGCTACTTCGCGCCGATGGCGCGCTACAGTTCCTCGGGCGACATGGGCCAGCAGGTCGCCGAGTTTCGGCAGATGGTGAAGGCGCTGCATAAGGCGGGAATCGAGGTCATCCTCGATGTGGTCTACAACCACACCTGCGAAGGCAACCGCATGGGGCCGATGCTGTCGATGAAAGGCATCGACAACACCACTTATTACCGCCAGGTGCCGCACGATCCGCGCTACTACATGGATTTCACGGGGACCGGCAATACGCTCAACGTAATGAATCCCCAGGTGCTGAAGCTGGTGATGGATTCGCTGCGCTACTGGGTGACGGAAATGCACGTCGATGGTTTCCGGTTCGATCTGGCCAGCACGCTGGCGCGTGAATTGCACGCCGTGTCGAAGCTGTCGAGTTTCTTCGATACGATCCACCAGGATCCGACGATTGCCGATGTGAAGCTGATTGCCGAGCCCTGGGACGTGGGCGAGGGCGGCTATCAGGTGGGCAATTTCCCCGTGCTCTGGGCCGAATGGAATGGCCGCTATCGGGACACGGTTCGCCGTTTCTGGAAGGGCGACAGCGGATTGCTCTCCGATTTCGCCTACCGGCTCACCGGATCGTCGGATCTGTACGAGATGGACGGCCGCCGCCCCTCTGCTTCGATCAACTTCATCACCGCGCATGACGGTTTCACGCTCTGCGATCTGGTCAGCTACAACGGAAAGCACAACGAAGCCAACGGCGACAACAATCGCGACGGAGCCGACGACAACAACTCGTGGAACATGGGCGCCGAAGGTCCTACCGACGATCCCGCCATCAATAATCTGCGGGAGCGGCAGATGCGGAACTTCCTGGCGACACTCGTCCTGTCGCAGGGGGTGCCGATGCTTTGCGGCGGTGACGAAGTGGCCCGCACGCAGAGCGGCAATAACAACGTGTATTGCCAGGACAACGAACTCGCGTGGTTCAACTGGAAGCTGACTCCTGCGGAGGAAAGGCTGCGCGACTTCACCGCGAAGCTGATCCATCTGCGGCGCGATCACCCCAATCTGCATCGGCGCAAGTTTTTTCAGGATCGCGTGATTCACGGATCGGTCGTGCGGGATATTGCGTGGTGCAACACAGACGGCAAAGATCTGCCTGACGATGCATGGACGACCGACTGGAACCGCTCGCTGGCGCTGATGCTCAACGGCAAAACGCTGGCGATTACCGACGAGGATGGAAACCCCATCGTCGACGACAGTTTCCTGATCCTCGTTAACGCGGCGGCCGAAGGCGTGGAATTCGTTTTGCCCGATCCACCAGACGGCTCGCCCTGGATGCAGGTGCTGAACACCGAGAACATCGACGACCCGTTTGCGGCGGAAGAGGTCGGCGCGAAGGTGATTGTGGGTGGACGGGCGCTGCGGCTGTTTCGCGACGGAAAAGGCTAAGAAAACCGGGCGCGGGTTGTCCCGATGCAGCGGCTTCCTTAAGATCGAGATTGATCCCGCTCATGGCATCGCCCACACAAAAAACTCGCGTCCGCTTCGCGCCGTCTCCTACGGGATTTCTCCACGTCGGCAACGCGCGCACTGCGCTCTATAACTGGCTCTTCGCCCGTCACACCGGCGGCGCCTTTCTGCTACGCATCGAGGACACCGATCTCGATCGCAGCGAGGTGCGCCACGAAACTCAGCTGATGGAGGACCTGCTGTGGCTCGGGATCGACTGGGACGAAGGTCCCGGAGTCGAAGGGCCGCACGCGCCCTATCGGCAGTCGGAGCGCCTCGGGATCTACCGCGAGCACACCGATCGCCTCCTCGCCGAGGGCAAAGCCTACCGCTGCTTCTGTACCGCGGAGCAACTGGAGGAGGAACGCCGCGAGGCTGCGCTTGCCCACAATCCACAGGTGTATTCGGGGCGGTGCCGCGCTATCAGCGATGCCGATTCCGCCGCGCGGGCGGGCAAGGGGGAACCGTTTGCCGTGCGGCTGCGCATCCCCGAACACCCGCTGCGCTTCCATGACATCGTGCGCGGCGCTGTCGAGTTCCCCCACGAAACGGTCAGCGACCCGATCCTGGTTCGATCCAGCGGCATGCCGGTCTACAACTACGTGGTCACGCTCGACGATGCGCTGATGGAGATTACGCACGTCATTCGCGGCGACGACCACATCTCGAACACGCCCAAGCAGGTCGCGATCTATGAGGCCTTTGGCTGGAAGCCGCCGGAGTTTGCGCATCTCTCCACGATCCTCGGCAGCGACCGCGAGCGGCTCTCCAAGCGCCACGGAGCGACCTCAGTCGCCAGTTTTCGGGAGATGGGCATCCTTCCGGAGGCGCTGGTGAATTACCTGGCGCTGCTTGGCTGGGGGGCAGAAGGCGGAACGCGCGAGATTTTTTCCCGCGAAGAACTGGTGAAGGAGTTTCGCCTTGAGCGGGTCACGGCTTCCCCGGCGGTCTTCGACTGGGAAAAGCTGCACTGGCTCAACCGCCACTACCTGAAGGCCGCCGATCCCGAGCGCATTGCCGATCTGGCGTGGCCGCACTTTGCCGCGGCGGGGCTGCTGCCTTCGCGTGATGGAGCATCGGTCGGCGTCGGGGCATGGTTCAACAAGGTACTGGCGGTCTTTCTGCCGTCGACGAATCAGCTGGACGAGCTACCCAAGACGGCCGGCTTCATTTTTCGCTTTGATCCGGCGGCCGCACGCGCGAATGAAGAGAACGCGCAGATCCTGGCGACGGAGCCCGCGCAGAAGGTTCTGGCTGCCTTTGCGGCGCGCGCAGGGGCACACGGCGGGGCGGTCGCGCCGGAGCAATTTAAGGCCTGGATGGATGAGATCAAGAAGGAGACCGGCGCGAAAGGCAAGGATCTCTTCCACCCGGTTCGCATCGCGCTCACCGGGGCACACTCCGGCCGGGAGTTCGACAAGCTGATCCCGATCCTTGAAGAGGGCAGCCAGCTGGAGCTGCCGGTTCGCGTGCTCAATGTGCGCGAACGCATCGAACAGTTCATGAACCCCGTCGCGCATCCGCCCACGAGTACGGCTCGATGAAGACGGTTCTCTGGATCGGCGAAGCCAACCCTTCGCAGCTCGCCTACGTGCTGTGTCCGCGCGGCGGCGACTGGCTGCAGGCCGAGCTGGAAGAGGCGCGTGGGCAGGGAATCGACATCCTCGTCTCGTTGCTGACGCCGCAGGATAACGAAGAACTGGGCCTCACCGGGGAGGCACGCATTGCGCAGCAACTCGGTATGCGTTTTGTCTCGTACCCGATCCTCGATCGCTGTACACCCTCGGATCCGGTGGGTTATCGACGGCTGGTCGAGGACTTGCGCAATCAGACTCGCGCGGGCCACAGGATTGGCGCCCATTGCCGTGGTTGTATCGGGCGCGCCACGGTGCTTCTGGCATCCATCATGATCGCGCTGGGCTGGCAGGCGGCAGGGGCTCTGCGCGTTATCGAGCAGGCCCGTGGGTTTCAGGTTCCCGATACGCAGGAGCAACTGGAATGGATCCTCAACTTCCGTCCCGAACCCTGAGTCATCCGTCTATCCTGGCCTTCCCGCATTCCTGGGAGGCGGAGATTTTGCCGCAGCGGCCTCTGATCAAGCCGGTGCGCTGCTATACGTATCCGCGTGTGGCCGAAGAGGTGGAACGCGGCGCGCTCGAGGTGATGGTGCAGCCCGCAGGCCCGGCGCTGAAGTTCCTCGCGACCTTCGCGCTGGGATTTGCCGATCCCGCAGTACCGACGGGACTGTGGAGCTGCCCGAATCCCGACGAGCTCTGTGCGGTTGCCGGTGGTTATGCGTACATCGTGAACACGCTGGACCCGGCATCGTTCACGCACCTTGCCTTTCGACCGGTGTTCCAGCCGCTTCCGCTGCCGGAACGCAATCTGCTGGTATTTGCCGGGCATCAGGCGATGCTGGCCTGGGGACCCAAGGGGCAGGCATGGCAGACACGACGCCTTTCGTCGGAGGGCATCCGGGTGACGGAGATGCGCGGCGACAAACTGTACGGCTTTGGCTGGGATCTACTGCGGGATTGCGAGGTGCCCTTCATCGTCAATCTGCGGACGGGCGAAACTTCTCAGCCGGTTTCGGACGCCGCTCGATAAAAGCTGAGGGCCGCGTCTCCCTGTTTGAGGACGCGATACCGCAGCAGCGTTCCATAGCGCAATTCCAGCTCGCGCCGCTTTTCATGCTCGGCGATGACCCTTGCCGCGGGGGCGAGCAGTGCGGCGCAGGCGCCACCCAGAAGTGCGAGGGTTGCTTCGTATTCGCCAGTCTGCGCGTACGGCGGATCGAGAAACACCAGATCTACCTGGCGCGCGGCCTCCGCCAGCCGCCGGATCGCCGCACTCACGCTGCGCGTTTCCAGCGCATAGCCGCCGCGAATCCCCAGCGCGGACAGATTCGCTCGGATGGCGCGGTTTGCAGCGTCTGCCTCTTCGACGAAGATCGCCTCGCGCGCGCCGCGGCTCAACGCTTCGATGCCCACGGCGCCCGACCCAGCGTAGAGGTCCAGAAACACGGCACCTTCCAGGCGGGGCGCCAGGACGTTGAACAGCGTCTCGCGCAGGCGGTCGCTGGTTGGGCGGGTATCCAGGCCGCGCGGCGCCTGCAGAATTCGCGAACGATACTGTCCGGCAATTACGCGCATCTCCACTCCATCACTCGAAAATTGGCCGACCCTCTACAATAAAAGGGAAGGACTCCGGGGAACGAGATGCGCGCCTGGTCATTACCACTTGGACGATGGTTTGGTGTGCATCTGCGCATCCACTACTTCTTTCTTCTCCTGCTGCTCTTCTGCATCCTTTCGACGAATCTTTCCGGTATTGCATCATGGCGGGGGGTCTTTCTGTGGTTCCTGCTGCTCGCAGCGGTGCTGGGACGGGAAACCGTCCGCGCCCTGACGGCGGCCTATCACGGGCTCACCGTCCGCAGCATTCTGATGCTTCCCATCGGGGGCCTGTTCTCGTATTCGAGTCCGGAGATGGCCGAGCGCGCCAGCGAAGGATCCGCGCAGTGGGCGCTGACGATCGCCGGGCCGCTTTCCAATCTGGGATTCGCGGCGCTTGTTGCAGCGCTCATCGAGGGAGCCTCGCCGCAGGTCCGCATTACGGCGCTCCCCATCGTGACGCCCGGGCATCTGATGCGTTCGACGATCTGGCTCAACGTCGCGCTGGCGGTCATCAACTGCATTCCGGCTTATCCGCTCGACGCCGGGCGCCTGATGCGCAGCATCATGTCGCGCACGCGCGGCGTGGCGCAGGCGACGCGTGCGGCTTCCGGCCTCGGCCAGATGCTGGGGATTGGCGCGGTCGTCGCGGGCCTGGCCCTGCTGGCGATTCCGAACACGCATCTGGCAACCTCGCTCAGTCCCTGGTTCATCCTCGGCGGCTTTTTTGTATTCATCGGGGCGCAGCTCGAAGACCAGGGCGTGCTGTTCCAGTCCGTTGTCGAGACCGTGCGCATGCGGGACGTGATGCTCACGGACTTCGACACGCTCTCGCCCTCCGATACGCTCTCCGACGCGCTCTACAAGGCCATTCACAGCCTCCAGGATGACTTCCCGGTGGTACGCGGCGCTGCGCTGATCGGCGTTGTTTCCCGCCAGGGAATCATCCAGGCGCTGCGCCAGGGCGGCAACGGCTACATTCAGGCGATCATGTCGCGGGCCTTCCAGGTGGCTCAGCCCGACGACTCGCTGGGTGTGCTGATCCGCCGCATCGGCAGCGGACGCCTCTCTCTCATTCCGGTGGCCGAAAGCGGCCGCATTGTGGGCATCGTGACCTGGCAGAACCTGAGCAGCAGCATGGGTCTTCTGGCCGAGTACCGCCGCCTCGAACGGGCCGACAGCGAATCGTGAACGACGAACCACTCGCACCCGGTCTCTACCTCGTCGCCACACCTATCGGCAATCTCGAAGACATCACTCTGCGCGCGTTGCGCGTGCTGCGGTCGGTTGATCGCATCGCCTGCGAGGACACGCGGCAGACCCGCAAGCTGCTCGATCGCTACGAGATTGCCACTCCGACGATCAGCAGCCACGAGCATAACGAGGTGGAACGCAGCCGCCAGCTGATCGAGGAACTGAAGAACGGCGCACGGATCGCGGTGGTTTCGGACGCAGGCACGCCTGGCATCTCCGATCCCGGTATGGTGCTTGCTCAGGCTGCGATTGAGGAGGGCGTTCCCGTGTTTCCGATTCCGGGAGCCAATGCCGCGCTCTCTGCGCTGGTGGCATCGGGATTGAGCACGGAACTCTTCTCCTTCATCGGATTCCTTTCGCCCAAGGCGGGCGCACGCCGAACGGCTTTGGAAGATCTGGCCAGCAATACCGCCCACCCGACGACGCTGATTCTCTACGAAGCTCCGCATCGCATCGTCGAGACCCTGGCCGACGTGGAGTCGATCTGGGGGGCCGATTGCCGTATCGTTCTGGCTCGCGAGGTGACCAAGCTGCACGAAGAATTTCTACGGGGAACCGTAAGCGAAGTCCGCAGACAGCTGTCGGCGCGTGAGAGCATTCGTGGTGAGATGGTTCTGCTCGTGGAAGCAAACCCTTCGACGGGGGCTCCTGCGAGCCGCGCGGCCACGATTCAGGAGCGGCTGACGGAGTTGGAGCAATCGGAAGGGCTGGCCGAGAAGGACGGGCTCAAGCGCATCGCTCGCGAGCGGGGCGTTTCGAAGAGCGACATCTGGCGTGAGCTGCAGCGCGAACGCGCGCGCACGAAGTAAGCCGGCTACGCCCCCGGCACGACGATCCCCGACCGCTGCTCCCACGCGCCGCCGTGTTTCTCGAGGTAGATCCAGCTGCCCGCGGCACACAGTTCTGCGCACCACTCATACCGGTAGACCAGGGCCGCGCGGTGGCGCCTGTCGAAATACACCTCGCTGAAGTAGGTGACGCCGGGATAGCCTGCCGTTCGGGCGGTTTCCGGATCGAGCAGGGCGAAGGCGTGGTCGAGATGAAATCCGTCCTTCTCCAGCTGAATCCGCGCGAACTTATTTCTCTCGTAATCGCCGACCGCTTCCGTGAAGCCCCGTGGATTGTCGGGCGGCGGTTTCAGCTGCCCTTGCGGAGGAACCTGCGGATTGCGGTCGGTCTCGTTCACCGTTACCGATGCGATGGCCCACGGTGCGCCTTGTGCAGCCGGCAGACTGGCCAGCGTCTTTCCGGGCGTCAGCAGCGAGTAGATGGCGTAGGAATCGTCCGCGCGATCGGCGGGCATGGGGGTGACGGCTCCCGGCACGCGCGGTGGATTCCGATCCGCCGGTCCTCTGGGCTGAGCCGGATCGTTTTGGCTATACGCCACCAGGCACACCATGGAGAGGAGTCCGAGGGCTCCCCAGGCACACTTCCGCAAGACGCAGCGCATGTCTCCATAGACGCGCTGGAAGGCGGGTGTGTTTTGCGATTTTTCAATTTTTCGGAACCGGTCCGCGCTTTCAATTCCAAAGAAGACGGCCGCCTGAAGGCGGCCGAGAGTCTTGTGGGTTGTTGCGGGAGGGGCCGTTGTATCGGTTTGCTCCCGTGAAGGCTACTTCTGAGCCGCGAGTTGCCGCAGGACATACTGCAGAATCCCGCCGTGTTCGAAGTAGAGGATCTCCTGCGGTGTATCAATGCGCACGGTCGCGTTGAACTCCTTCGTCGAGCCATTGGTGGTGGCGCGCACTCTGATCGTCTTGCCGTTGGCGAACTTCGCGTCGAGCAGCGCTTTCAGACCGGGGAAGTCGAAGGTCTCCTCGCCGGTGAGGCCCAGCGACTCGACATTTTTGCCCGGCTCAAACTGCAACGGCAGGATGCCCATTCCGACAAGATTTGACCGGTGGATGCGCTCGAAGCTCTCGGCGATAACAGCACGAACCCCGAGCAGCCGTGGCCCCTTCGCCGCCCAGTCGCGCGACGAGCCCGAGCCATACTCCTTGCCGGCCAGGATGATCAGCGGCGTGCCACGCTCGGCGTACTTCACCGAGGCGTCGTAAATCGACATCTGCTCGCCTTCGGGCAGCAGACTGGTGACGCCGCCCTCGGTGCCGGGAGCCAGCTTGTTCCGCAAGCGCACGTTGGCGAATGTCCCGCGGACCATGACTTCGTGGTTACCGCGCCGTGAGCCGTAGGAATTGAAGTCGGAGGGCTTCACGCCATGCTCGGTGAGGTATTTCCCGGCGGGGCCGTTCAGCTTGATCGATCCGGCCGGCGAGATGTGATCCGTCGTCACCGAGTCGCCGAGCACGGCCAACACGCGCGCCCCGGTGATTTCCTTCACCGGCGCCGGCTGCGCAGGCATGCCGTCGAAATACGGCGCCTTGCGGATGTAGGTGGAATCGGTTTCCCACTGGTAGACGTCGCCGGTGGGGAAGCTGAGCTTCTGCCAGTTCGCGTCGCCCTTTGTGACGGCCGCGTACTCCTTCGTGAAGCTCTCCGATGTGATTGCCGAACCAACGACGCTCGACACCTCCTGCTGCGTCGGCCAGATATCGCGCAGGAACACCGGCTTGCCGTCTTTGCCCTTGCCGATGGGGTCCTTGTCGAAGTCGTGATCGATACGCCCGGCCAACGCGTACGCCACGACCAGCGGCGGTGACATCAGATAATTCGCGCGGACCTCGGAGTTGATGCGGCCCTCAAAATTGCGATTGCCGCTAAGCACCGAAACGGCCACCAGGGAGTGATCTTCGATGGCCTTCGAAATATCCGAGGGCAGCGGTCCGGAGTTGCCGATGCAGGTGGTGCAGCCGTATCCGACGGTATTGAAGCGCAGCTTGTCGAGCCACTGCGTGAGGCCAGCCTTGTCGTAGTAGTCGGTGACGACGCGGGATCCGGGAGCCAGGGATGTCTTCACCCACGGGGGCACGCTCAGCCCTTTCTCCACGGCCTTCTTTGCCAGGAGGCCGGCTGCGACCATGACCGAGGGGTTCGAGGTGTTCGTGCAACTGGTGATGGCCGCGATCACAATGGAGCCGTGATCGAGGAAGGGCTCCACATCCACACCGAACCTCTCTTTTGCCGTTTCGGCGATGTGTCCGTTTCCCGGCTCAGCGGCGGCGTGCGTCGACTGGACATCTCCGTTCGACGAGGCGTGGCCGCCTTCGCCTTCCCAGCGGATCGCCTGGCGCTGACCGACCTTGTCGGCATTCGGACCGAGCAGCGAGGGCAGCTGCTTTTTGAAACTGGCTCCCGCCTCGCGGAGGAGCACGCGGTCCTGGGGACGCTTCGGTCCGGCCACGCTCGGCTCCACGGTTGCCAGGTCCAGGGACAGCGTCTGCGAGTACTCCGCCTCGGGCGCATCCGGCGTGTGGAAGAGGCCCTGCTCTTTGAAGTACGCCTCCACCAGAGAGATTTGCTCGGCGCTCCGGCCGGTCAGCCGCAGATAGCGCAGCGTCTCCGCATCGACGGGGAAGAGGCCGCAGGTCGCGCCGTACTCCGGCGCCATGTTGCCGATTGTGGCGCGATCTGCAAGGGGCAGTTCGGCGATTCCCGGTCCGTAGAATTCGACAAATTTGCCGACTACGCCGAGCTTGCGCAGCATCTCGGTCACGGTGAGCACCAGGTCGGTGGCGGTCGCGCCCTCACGCAGTTTGCCGGTCAGCCTGAAGCCGACGACCTGCGGCACCAGCATCGACACGGGCTGCCCCAGCATGGCCGCCTCGGCCTCGATTCCGCCGACGCCCCAGCCGAGTACGCCCAGGCCGTTGATCATCGTGGTGTGCGAGTCCGTGCCGACGAGAGTGTCGGGATATGCCTGCGGTTTCGCTCCGCTGGTCGTGAAGACCACGCGCGCCAGATGCTCCAGATTTACCTGGTGGCAAATGCCCATCCCGGGCGGGACGGCGGAGAAGTTACGGAACGCTGTCTGTCCCCACTTCAGGAATGCATAGCGTTCGCGGTTGCGCTGAAATTCCAGAGCGGCGTTCAGAGTGTAAGCATTGCCGGTGCCGTACTGATCCACCTGCACGGAGTGGTCGATCACCAGCTCCGCCGGCTGCAGAGGATTGATCTTCTGCGGATCGCCGCCCAGCACCTTCATTGCATCGCGCATCGCCGCCAGATCCACCACCGCCGGCACCCCGGTGAAGTCCTGCATCAGCACGCGGGCGGGCATCCACGAGATTTCGCGGGAAGGTTCGGCCTTCGGGTCCCACTTCGCCAGAAACTCGATATCGTTTGCGGTGACGCTCTTGCCGTCCTCATAGCGCAGCAGGTTCTCGAGGAGAATTCTGAGGCTGTAAGGAAGGCGGCTGAGCTGAATGCCGCGCTTCTCGAGCGCGCTGAGGCGGAAAATCTCGTATGTTTTGCCGCCCGACCTGAGTTCGGACTGGCTGCCAAAGCTGTTCATGACGTTTCCTTTCGTGGTGAGAGGCGCAAGGACTTCGCGTCCGCGGGACTTTCAGAGCGGAGCGCAATAACGTCGACCAATCAAAGTGTGGTGGGTCGTCCGCGATCGTGGCGGCCGCGGCGGTAGCGCCGAAGACGCGGAGGAAACGAGATGAGGATGCTCGTCGTCACCGCTCCATATTTTAAAACGTTCGGCGGCGAAGTCGCGAGACGCCCCGTCGGCGAGCTTCCACCCTCCGGTTCGTGAACATTTCTTAACACTTTCGAGTTAACTATGGTTTACAGGGGCAGTCCAGCCGCAGTACACTCCTGACAATGCGCGCCCTCCCGACGCCCATGCAGAGGCTCGAATGCCGTTGCGTAACCCCTCGGGTCGACAGGCATTTCGAAGCGAGCAGCAGCGAGCGCCGGCGGACGACCTGAGCGGAAAGATTGACGGCAACAGGGGAAGGCATCGTTTCCGAGCATCGATCGGGAGCAAGGACCAGCAACAGAGGGGTTGGGAAGCGGATGGCCACAGAGAATCGGCGCGGTCTTTCCGAGGATGAAACCGGGAACGTCGGCTGGCGCGGTCCGGAGGAGACCGTCAGCCCTGAAGAGGGACAAAAGTCTCTGGAAGGAGTGCACGGCACGGTGGAGGTGCCGCACCACCGAGCCGGCTTCTGGAAACAGTGGCGTGCCTTCGTGGGTCCGGCCATTCTGGTCAGCGTCGGTTACATGGATCCGGGAAACTGGGGGACGGATCTGCAGGCCGGGGCCCAGTTTCGATACGGCTTGCTGTGGGTCGTGGCGCTTGCCAGTCTGATGGCTATCTTCATGCAGGTGATCGCGGCGCGTCTCGGTGTAGTGACGGGCAAGGATCTGGCTCAGTGCTGTCGGGATTGGTATCCGCGGTGGACCCGCTGGCCGAACTGGCTGATGAGCGAGATCGCGATTGGGGCCTGCGATCTGGCGGAAGTCCTGGGAAGTGCGGTCGCTCTCAACCTGCTTTTCCATATTCCTTTGCTGTGGGCGGTCATCCTTACGGGACTGGACGTGCTGCTGCTGCTTGCCCTGCAGCGATTCGGCATGCGGACCATCGAGGCGGTGGTGGTGCTTCTGGTGGCCACGATTACCGTGTGTTATTTCATCGAGCTGTTCGTGCTTCCGGCGACGCACCCGAGCTTTGTGGAGATGGGGGGGGCGATGCTGCTCCCCCGCTTCGGCGAGATGGGGATGATTTATGTTGCGATCGGAATCATTGGCGCGACCGTCATGCCGCACAATCTCTATCTGCATTCGGCTCTTGTGCAGAGCCGGAAGCTGCAGAAGGACGAACCGTCGGTGCGGAGCGCGATTCGGTTCAATACCATCGATTCGAGCATTGCGCTGAGCACAGCATTCTTTGTGAATGCAGCGATTCTCGTTCTTGCCGCCACGGTGTTCTTTGGCAAGACGAGCGTCCGGCTGCCGGGCGGCCAACTGGTGTCCTTCAGCGCGGACAGCGACTGGATTCGGATTGCTTATCTGACCCTGGCGCCGCTGCTGGGGACAGCGGCGGCAAGCACGTTGTTCGCGGTCGCACTGCTGGCGAGCGGGCAGAGCAGCACCATCACCGGGACCCTCGCCGGCCAGGTTGTGATGGAAGGCTTCATGCGCTGGCGGATTCAGCCGTGGGTGCGGCGTCTCATCACCCGCACCGTGGCCATTCTGCCGGCGGTTGTCATCATCGGTATCCGAGGCAGCAGCAGCGTCACCGATCTTCTCACTCTGAGCCAGGTTGTGCTCGCTCTGCAACTTCCCTTTGCCATGTTTCCCCTGCTGCAGTTCACGAGTTCGCGAAGACGCATGGGAAGATGGAAGAACGGCTGGTTTCTGATGATTGCGGGCTGGGCGAGTGCAGTCCTCATCACGGTGATGGATATTTACGGCCTGCCGGATTCGCTCAGCGCGGCATGGCGGGTGATTGCGGGACGATAGCGCGGAGTCAACGTGTACGGCACCATACTGGTCACACTGGAAGGCAAACCGACGGATCGAGCGATCATCGAGCACGTCAAGCAACTGGCGCAGCTGGCGGGAAGCCGCGTGGTGCTGCTGCACGTTGCGGATGGCTGGGCGGCGCGAACCTACGGACCGGATGCGGTAAGCCCGGAGATTGCCGAGGACCGATCGTATCTTGCGGCCGTCCGGGAAGAGTTTGAGGGCGTGGGTATTTCGGCCGAGACGGAGCTGGCTTTCGGGAATCCCGCCACCGAAATCATCAACTGGGTCGAGCGGAAGGGCTGCGACATGGTGGCGATGAGCACGCACGGTCACCGATTCGTGAAGGATATGTTTCTGGGAACCACCGTGAACCAGGTTCGGCACAGCGTCGATGTGCCGGTTCTGTTGCTTCGGGCAAAGTGAGAGGCCCTCCCTCCGCGGGGCGTCTGCTGATAGGCTCGGATACGAGATGAGAGTGCTGGTCATTGGAGGAGGCGGGCGCGAGCACGCGCTTGGCTGGGCGATTCGCCGTTCACCGCGAGTCACGGAAGTGGTTTGCGCGCCGGGCAACGGGGGCATAGCGCAGGTTGCGCGCTGCGCTCAGGCCGATCAGAAGGACATCGACGATCTGCTGCGGGTGGTGGCCGCGGAGAAGCCGGACCTGACGGTGGTCGGGCCGGAGCTGCCGCTTTCGCTCGGCCTGGTCGACGCGATGCAGGGGCGGGGCTTTCGCGTCTTCGGGCCGACGCGCGAGGCGGCGCTACTGGAGACAAGTAAGGCGCACGCCAAGCGCTTTATGCAGCGTCACAACATTCCGACGGCGAACTATGCGGTCTGCGAGTCGCGCAAAGAGGCGCAGGATGCGCTGGAGATGTTCCGCCTGCCGGTTGTGATCAAGGCTGACGGGCTGGCTGCGGGGAAGGGCGTGATCATCTGCCAGAGCAAAGCCGAGGCCGAGCAGGCCATTGCCGATCTGTTCAGCGGGCAGCTGCTGGGCTCGGCGGAGACGACTCTGGTGATCGAGGAGTATCTGACCGGCGACGAGCTGTCGTTCCTGGTGCTGAGCGACGGCAGGCATGCGGCTCCGCTGGTTCCGGCGCAGGATCATAAGCGCATCGGCGAAGGCGATACCGGGCCGAACACGGGCGGCATGGGCGTCTACTCAACTGACACCATGCTCGATCCGGCGATGCGCGCGTGGATCCTCGAGCACGTCGCTCAGAAAGCCATCGACGGCATGGCGGCCGAGGAGACTCCGTTTGTGGGCGTGCTCTACTGCGGCCTGATGATGACGGCGACCGGGCCGCAGGTGCTCGAGTTCAACGCGCGCTTTGGCGATCCGGAGACGCAGGCGATTCTGATCCGGCTGGAGAGCGATCTGGTCGAGGCGCTGGAGGCGTGCGTGGAAGGGCGGCTGAGCGAGACCGAGTTCCGTTGGAGGCCTGGCGCTTCGGCGTGCGTGGTGGCGGCTTCGCAGGGCTATCCGGGCAGTTACGTGTCGGGGATGGTCATTTCCGGGCTCGAGGAAGCGGCGCGGGTTCCGGGCGTCGAGGTGTTTCATGCGGGGACGACCTTCGCGGACGGGCAGTATCGGACCGCCGGCGGCCGCGTGCTGGGCGTGACGGCAGCCGGAGCGACGCTGGAGTCCGCGCTTGGGTCCGCGTACGAGGCGATGGGCAGGATCGCGTTCGATGGGATGGTGTTTCGGCGGGATATAGGACATCGGGCGCTGAAGAGCAGCCGGTAGCCTGTGGCCCGCAGCGGGCCGCCACGGATCGCGAATGCGGTATTGCTGGGGGGTGAACCCCCCTGGATATCGTTGAGTCGATTGAAGCGTGGAGTTGCGTTCGACCCCTCTGTTTATCTTTTGGTTATTCGTCTTCGACCCGAAAGCGCACCGGGCGGCCCTCTGTGGCTGCCTCGCTTTCGGGATTCTGTTTCGGACCGACCAGCGGCGGGAGGCTCCTTCTTTTTTCAGGGGGTCTACCCCCTGGGATATTGCTGATTCGACTTGATTCGACGTTGGCGACCCCCCCTCCTGGTTGGCGAAGTCGTTATCTGGACTTCGATAAGAAAAGGCCCGGCAGCTTCGCGGCCGCCGGGCCCTCTCCTTCTATCTTTCTATGCTCTGCTCTGGCCTGCCTATTTTGCGGCGGCGGGAGCGGTCTGGGTAGTCTCCTTTCCTTCGAGGATGGCGAGGGCCTGCTCGACGACCGGGGCGAGTTTGCGGAAGTCGTCGATGAGGGCGAGGAAGCCGGAGTAGACCTTCGAGTCGGCGGCGAAGTTGAGGCCGTTGGCGGTGAGTGCGCCTTCGGAGGCGGCAATGAGGGCCTCGACGTCGGCGACGACGGTGGAGAGCCCCTGGATGAAGGGCTGCTCGAGCGGCTTTTCGGATTTGAGGATGCGTTCGATGCGGAGGGCGAGGCCGACGATGGATTTCACTTCGCCGGCGAGCCACTTGCCGAAGTCCGCAACTTTGACACCGATTTTCCGGAAGATGTTCATGGCGTTCTGTTGGTTCCTTTGCATGCAAAATGAGCGGGAAAAGAAAAGGCCCGCCGGGACGAGCGGCCCGATGCGCCAGGTTGCAGCGCGTCGGGGCTCGGTCAGCGAGCCTTGTTCTTAAAAATCCCCTCTATTTTTAGAATACCGGGTTGAGCGAGAAAAGCTGCCAACTGTTTTGGCGTGCAAGCTGCGCATTATCAGGGACATGCACTTTCGTAACGGGTCGAAAAGCTTGACAGTTTTTCCACATTGCCGGTGAAACGCGTTTCGGATGGCGGATGGCGGATGGCGGATAGCGGATGGCGGATGGCGGATGGCGGATGGCGGATAGCGGGGAGCTAGGAGCCGCCGCCTCGCCGCCGATTGTTTCGGTAAGGACCGGTGAGACGCGATTTTCGATAGCAGTGAAGCGAGAAAGCAAGCGGGTCCCGGTTCGGCTCGCCGAGGGCTGCTCGGCATTCGCTCAGGCAGGCTCTCGCTCGCCTGCCTCATCTGCGGTAAGGCCCCACGGCGATCGCTTCGGAATAACAGGCTGGTTCGGAGATGGTTGTGACGAGGAGTGGGAGCACTGTGACGAAAGGGCGCAGGGCAAGGGAACCTGATTCAGGGGGCGCGCGTAGTCTCCTGTGGCGATCGCACAGGGGTGTGGGGTTTTGCTTCTGTGGGCATCGCACAGGGAGGGCTGTATGGGGGACGCAAAACTCGATCTGTTGCAGGGAACTCTGGACCTGATGGTCCTGCAAACGCTGGCCGCGATGGGCGATCAGCATGGTTACGGCATCGCGCGGCGGATCGAGCAGGTGAGCGGCGATGAGATTCTGCTGAACCAGGGCACGATTTACGCCTCACTGGTGCGGCTGCAGCAGCGGGGGTGGATCGCTTCCGAGTGGGGCGTCTCCGATAACAATCGCAGGGCGAAGTTCTACTCGATCACGAAGCGCGGACGGAAGCAGCTGAAAGACGACACGGCTTACTGGCGGCGACTGGCGGCGGTGATGGGACGCATGCTGGCCCTCGATGAGGAGGCCGGCCGATGATCGACTTTTTACGCCAGGGATGGAATCGCGTGCGCGCTTTCTTCAGCCGGGCGCCGCTCGATGCGGATCTGGATGCGGAGATGGCCTCACATCTGGAGATGGCGGTGGAGGAGAATGTGCGGCGGGGGATGTCGCCGGAAGAGGCGAGGAGGCGGGCGATGGTGAGATTTGGGGGCGTGCAGCAGGCGCGGGAGAAGCAGAGGGCGGCGCGTGGATTGCCGTTTGTCGATGTGCTGGTACAGGACGCACGGTACACACTGCGCACGCTGGGGCGCGATGCGGGATTCAC
>JBKICP010000087.1:16813-18725 GCA_046567085.1 Acidobacteriota bacterium | reverse complement strand
TTCTGTCTCGGGCTGAGCAGGGTGCAATAGGTTCTGAATGGGATGTTTCCACGCCGTGCATTACATCGACGACACGCAATCACGATATTAAGAGCCCAATCTGTGCCACCTGAGGTGACTGGCAGCAAATGATCCTTGGTCGCCTGTCCGCGCGTTCCATCGAACAGGAGATTGCAGTAGAAGCAGCGGTTCTCCTGGAGTTGAACGATCTCTGCGACCTCATCGACTGAATGGCGAGCGCCACCTTTGCGGAGGGTTTCTCTGCGGAGCTTCGCATAGCGGGCGATCGATTGCCGTCTGAGTTCGTCCGCTTCCTCGAATACGTCCATCTGGCTAGATCACCCTTTTGAACCGGCGATCTACTTTAGCTTCGTTAGTTCGATTTCCGCACTCCCACTTTTCGGCTACTTGGCTGCCTTCTTCTGCTTCGCCCACCGCGCCCTCTGTGCCGCCGCGATGCGAGCGCGTGCCTCGGCGCTGAGCGTCCGCTTCTTTCGTGGCTGACCAGCGGAACGAACATTGCCAGTCTCACGACCTCCCAATAACGCGCGGACCTGTTGAAGGCGTGCAATCTCCGCGTCCAGCTCCGCGACGATCTGACCAATTTCCATGAGCCACTCCATTTTGAAAGAGAAACTATGACTACTCCGGAAGAAAAAGACTTCCTTACCCGAGCATACACTGCCGCAATCGCCGCGAACCATATCTATCCCGAGATGGCGGTATGCGAGGCCGCTCTCGAATCAGGATGGGGTAAGTCAGAGCTGGCCGTCAAAGCTAACAACCTGTTCGGTCGCAAGGTTTGGAAGGCCGGTCAGGACGTGCTCGTGTTGCCGACGAAAGAGTTCCTCCACGGTGAGTGGGTTACGGTCAGCGCCGACTGGCTTAAGTTCGCGACCTGGGCCGACTGCTTCGCCGACCGGGCTCACATCCTCATGACCGATCCGCGCTATCAGGCGTCCATGGGTGCGAAGACGGCGGAGGAATACGCCGTCGCTGTTTCGAAAGTCTGGAGCACGGACCCGCAGCGAGCGACCAAGGTGCTCCAAACCTACCGTGCACATTGCTCCGTATTTTCTCAAAAGGCATAATCCGCGCGGGAGCCGCCGCTATCGCGAGGACTTCAGCCTTCGCCCGCACCACGCAATGTCACGATCGAGGTCACGCTTCGGATAAGTGCCTAAACTGATGTTTTGCTCCATCCATACGAGGTCGTCGAGGTATCCCTTTACCTCAGCGGCATCGGGGCATCGCCTGCCCTCGCGACACGCCTGAATCAATTGCATGTCGAGTCCGGTATTTTCGGCCTGAAGGCGATCATTGTCTGCCTTTTTCTCTGCGATCAGATCATCGAACTCCTTTGCCGCCTCGGCTTGTCCGGCAAATACGCTGTGTCGCTCGTACGCCACGAATCCCGCAATGCCTGCGAACAACATGATCACCACCACCCACCAGATAACCTTCCGCATTAATCTCCCTTCGGGACCGCCCTGTCACCTATGCCAAAAGTGTCTCCCGCGCCGGGCGGATCACTCATTCGGGTTCACGATGTTGTAGTCGATGACCTTGCCCGACTGAGTGTCATAGTCGCAGAGCAGGTGGACTCGCTCGTACGCCCCGAAACCGTTCTGGAGGCTCACCTTGTCCGTTACAAGCGTCAACACACCGGGGACTGACACCTTCTGGAGATAGGAACCGAATCGGACGCTTAGCCACCCGTCATCGTCCCATTTGAAAGAGTACTTCGCGGCTGTGCGCAGATAGTCATCCGCTCTGCTTCCACAGGCAACAGTAGCGGTGTCGCCGTAGCGATGGTCCAGGACGGTGGAGTCTTTGAGTTGTTCAGGGGTGAGTGGCGCTTCTGCCGCGCTCGCCGCACTATGGTCCGTCTTCGCGTCGGAGTCCGATGAGG
>JBKICP010000087.1:0-16803 GCA_046567085.1 Acidobacteriota bacterium | reverse complement strand
CGCAGGAGTAGATACCGTAGCCACCAAGGAGAAGCAAGACAAGGAAGCCCGTCATTGCCTGACCGGTTGAAGCCTTGCTGGATTTCACCGCGACGCCGCTCCCAAATTTGTCGTGACAATCAGGACAGAGGCTGCTCGTGAGCGAAGTCGGAGTATAAGCGCCACATTTGATGCACTTCAATGGGGGGGACGTCCTTTCGGGGGTTGAATTGAATCGCACCGCGCGGCAGGGCCGCCCTCTGCTGATGGCGGCGGCGCAACGCGGGCCGATGCCCGAAGAGGATACGAAATATCTCTCTCACCGGTGAATCGCCTGAAAGTTGCATCCACCAGTCGGGTGAGCAAACACTCCTCAGTTATCTTCTGGAACGGACGAACTGCTGCTACAGTGATCCGTGCTGACCCCATCTTGCAGAAGGCGGCTATGAAGATCGATCGGGCGTTTGGGCTCATGTTAGTGGCTGCAATTGCAACCATGCACGCGTCGGCACAGGAGTGGCAATCAACCGTTAAATCTGACGCATTAACCGGAAAGTCCTTCACGCAGTTTGTGCTGAGGGGGAAGTTCCTCACCCCTCCAGCGCAGTGGGATGGCTCATCCGCTCCCTCGATTTCTCTCCGCTGTGATCCGGCTGGGCATCGTGGAAGACTGTCAGGCAGGTTTATCGATGGCTTTATTGACGCAAATGCGGTGATCGACCTGACCAATGGCAAAGCCAGCACGGTCCATTACCGACTGGACGACGGCAAGGTTCAGACCGCCGAAGAGCTGGAGGTCGGCACCAGCACCGACTACCAGGCTTTGAGTGTGACCAGCATGTTCCTCAGCAATATTCTCTGGGGACATGAACTCCCGCACAAACCGCACAGCAGCGATCAGGTCCACAAATTCGTGATCGCCGTGCAACAGCACCTCGGCGGTCAGATCGTCATGCAGTTTGACATGCCTGATGCCGAACAGGTCGGGGCGGCTTGCGAAACCGAATACAGATAGGTTAGCGGGGGCACTCGCCGCAGAACGGTTTCACTCCGACCGTTTCGTCCGGACGCCGATAAGGATCGCACGTTCACGATCGATGTCCCACTGCTCTTTCAGGAGGGTGTTGATCGTCTCATAGGCAGAAGCCGACTCAACCATGCCGGGCGTCGAGATGGGCGGCGCGATGTCTTTGAAATCGGGAAAATCGAGCAGGCACGTGACGATAGGCTCCCTGAATCCCTCCGCGTTGTCGCCACCGGTTATACGAAAGTAGCGCCATTCCCAAGTCTCGTTCTCGTGCTCTCGTTTGTCGAGGTAGATCAGTTCCATATCGTCTGCACGCGCCACTCTGCCTCCAGTCCATCCCGTCAGTTCAGGACTTCTACGATTGCGTCCGCAGGGAATTTTACGTCGTCCGGAAACTCCCCAACCAAAGACGCTACGAGAACGTTTGCTCGTTCCCCAGCGCGAAGCTGATTCTCGCTGTGGACTGCGCCGGGGTAACGTTTGCACACCCACTCCCATGAACGGTGTTCGGTCAATGGGAACGAACCTCCGATCGGAGAGCCATCGGACCGAAGCGGAAAAATCAGGATTTCCAGATCGTCAGGGAAGTTGACCGGATTTATCACTACCGCGCCGTAAACGCTCGCTCGCATGAGAAGCAGTTTAAGGCATCGGCAGAATACGAAAATGCTCCTCAAGCGCCAAGTGGGGTTCTGATCCGGGAGCGCTTCTTCTGGATTGCAATTCCATATAACATGTTATATATTCAATTTAGCCATGAGAAGCCGCAGCGACCGCCAACCCGCAAAGATCGAATGGTCGGGTGACTCAAGGGAAGTCCTGAGCAGCTTCCCCCACGATGTGAAGGTCACGCTGGGCTTCTCATTGCGGCAGCTTCAGCGCGGAGAGCTTCCCCGGTGCGCACATCGCCCGATGACTTCAGTCGGCTCGGGAGTGTGGGAATTGAAGGACGGCGACGAGCGGACGTGGTATCGGTTGATGTACCTGACGCAGATCGGCGACACCATCCACGTCCTGCACTGCTTTGAGAAGGACAGCCGAAAGACGGACCGGCGCGATCTGGAATTGGCGAAAGACCGGTTGAAGGAAGTCCGGCGGAAGTTACGGGGCGGGTAAAGCAAGAGCCATCGACCAATGGAGTGGTCAAAATGAATAGATCAAGTCACATTTCATCAAGTCACATCACGACAGGAGATGTTCTGGACGACCTGGGATTTTCCAGGTCGGAAGCGTCGGCGCTGAAGATCAAGGCCTCCATCCTGGAGGCGATCCTGGCCGAAATCGATCGGCGCGGCTTCACGCAGCGGCAGCTTGTGGACGTGCTGGATGAGTACCAGCCGAACATCAGCAATATCCTGCACGGCAGGATCAGCAAGGTGAGCATCGAAAAACTGCTGACCTACGCGGACCGCCTCCGGATGCAGAGCAGTATCGAGTTGCGCCCACCAGTCAGAGCCACCCGAACGAAATCGGCAAAGCGCACAACCTCCAAGGAAGCGGTGCACGCATAGGACGCCGCGCGAGAGTCCCGCAGACAAAGAGCCCCGACTTTTCGCCGGGGCCTCTCAGGTGAAACCTACCGACCGCCTGGCGGTTCAGGAGGGTTTGCGAGGGGCCAACTTGCGGACCGAGAGAACCTTCGGCTTCTCCGTATCCTGCTCATCCCTCACTTCGACTTCGCGGTAGCCCATCTCGCGTGCTTTTTCAGACAAGTGGTTCACCGCGCGACGAATCAACGCAGGATTGCGGTTAATGTCGCGCCAGCGGTCAGGGTCAATGTTTCCCCCATCGGGAAGAGGCAGGCTCACCTTAGCGAGTGCGTTCTTCCCGCGAGAGGTAGTGAGAACAGCCTTAAGGACATATCCGCCGTAGATAGGTGCGTTCGGGTCATTGCCAGCACCCAACTTCTCTCCCGTTCCTCGGAAGAGCCGAATGGTGCACTTCTCGGACTTCCGCTGTGTTGCAGTTTCATACGTCATAAACATCGTCGCTTTCCGCGCTTTCGCGCTAAGGGTCTGAAGGTTAATACCGCCCGATTTCGAAATCCGAAGTATTCCGAAGAGAAAAAGTTGAGACCTTCGGAGGATTTTCTTCCGCCGTTACCTTTCCGCCGAACTCAGTCCAAAACGGACAAGACTTTGTCCACCGGGAATTCCAGGATCGTCGCACCCGGGGCGGGCGGGTGTGCCGGGCTCCCTTCCAGAGCATCCGGCGGTGGCTCCGGCGCAACATCAGCGCCCGCCCACCACATCATCTGTTGAAGCGCACCGGTCGCCTCCAGGTACGTCGCTGCGATCGCCATGCGGTCCGCTGCGCGGCGGAGTTCCCGGCTGCCCACCGGCGCGGAACGGACCTCCTCCGCGAGCTGACACAGCTCACGAACCGTCAGTTCGCGTCCATCAAACCTCGCTGTCATGCTTCTCCTTTCTAGCGTCGCGATGGTAGTCGAAGGTGGTGATGACGGCTTCGGCCATCACGCGAATGAAGCCGAGGGTTTGCTGCGCGATCCAGAGGCCGATGAGGAACCAGAAGCCATCCCACATCAGGTTCCAGATCGAAGGGAAGGTGCTTACGTCGAGCGTCCACAGGGTGTTCACTGTCTGCTCCCTCCCTTGTGCGGCACTGGCATTGTGAGCGGGATGATGTAGGCCCTGCCGTCGCGCACATAGAACCGGCAGATCGCCGGGCGATCGTATCCCACTGCGTGGAGAATGTCGCGGACCGCGCTCTTCCGCATTCGAATGCGAACCGTGCCAGCGCTGGTGGGCAGGAAGCCATAGACCAACTGCCCATGGTGCGAGCCCATGCGGGCGGCGACGGTGCGGTTGGTCCAGAAGATGGGGCGGCGGGATGGGAACAGGTCTTCGTCGGTCATACCAGGTACTGCCGACCTGACCGGCGAAATGGCGAAGTTCGCTGAGGTGCTCAACGGGCACCTCCACGGGCGAAGATGATGTTCCGGTGAGCCCGCAGGACGCTCCTACCAACGGCGGGTTGCGGGCGTGAGGCTTTCGGGTTCAGTTCCGCCTCCATCAGGGCCAGACGGCGGCGGGCGGCGCGGCTGAGGTTGGTGATCGGGTTCAAGGGGGTCTCCTGTTCGCATTGCGTCGTTCGGTGCCACCCAGACGAGCGCAGTTGAAACAGCGTGGAGGTCACGCCCCTGCCCACAAAGAACAAGGGCACAAATGAGGGCACTGAGGGGTGCTCCGAACATTCCCCAGCGCTCTTTTTGTGCCCTACTGATCCCTGTAACTCTATGATTCCTAAGGCCTAGCCACTATGGCATGGAAGAGGTCGTCGGTTCGATCCCGACCAGGTCCACCAAAATCCCCGAACAACTTCACTTCGCCGTTCAAGCCCGGCTCAGGATGCTTGTGGCCACCCGTGCGAACACGGACGCCCAAAGCCCACTGGGGTCGACAAGGCTTCCTCCCCAACCGCACCCCAAAATTCACGTGTCGGTCGGCGTCGATTGCCCGATCATGCGCAGGCACAGGGGAGAAACGGTACGCAGCCATTGCCGCGCTTCGCAGTCCGACGGCTGGCTGTCGAGCGTCATCCACGCCTGCAGCAGGGCAACCGCCAGGGGAAGCTGCGCGGCGGAGCGCCCGGCCTCGACGCGCAGCATCTGCCGGTAGACCTCGTCCTTCAGCCTGTCAGCCGTCCTTGCGGAGACCCGATTCCCAGCCATTGGCGTCCGTCCCACCTGCGGCTACGATCGCGCGCTGGGCAATCCCATCCGTTTGAAGATGGAAATAGCGGGGCACCAGTTCGTGAAGGCGGACTGCAGAAGATTCAGTCCGACGAACACGGTGAGCCAGAGCCAGTTCACCGAAACCCAGTGAGCCAGCCCCAGAGAAACCAGAACCATCACTCCTGCCAGTAAGCGAACCGCACGTTCCACGGTCATGATGCAATCTCCGAATGCTCCACCGGAGCGGGTTTGCCCGCCTCGCTCTTGCCGGCGTTGAGCATGTAATAGAGCACCGGAACAGCGGGCCAGGACAGGAAGGTGGAGGCCACGCCGCCCGCGATCAGCGAGAGGCCGAGGCCCTGAAAGATCGGATCCGCCAGGATCACGCTGGCGCCCACAATAACGCCCGCCGCCGTGAGCAGCACCGGGCGAAGGCGGATGGCTCCTGCATCGATGACCGCTTCGGCCAGAGGCATTCCCTCGCGGCGGCGCAGCTCGATGAAATCCACCACGATGATCGAATTGCGGACGATGATGCCCGCCCCGGCGATGAAGCCGATCATCGACGTCGCCGTGAAGAAGGCTCCCAGCATGGCGTGCGCAGGCAGGATGCCGACCAGGGTCAGCGGGATCGGAATCATGATCGCCAGCGGAACCGTGAAGGACTTGAACCATCCCACCACCAGCACGTAAATGAGGATCAGCACCGCTGCAAAGGCCAGCCCCAGATCGCGGAAGACCTCGATGGTGATCTGCCACTCGCCGTCCCACTTCATCGAGTAGTGGTCGGTCGAATCGGGCTGCACGGAGTTATACCGGGCCAGCGAATATCCGTCCGGGAGCTTGAGCCGGTCGAGCGCGCGGTTCATCTTCATGATGGCGTAGACCGGGCTCTCTTCGGCGCCGGCGACATCGCCCGTGACGTAGACCACGCGCTTGAGGTTCTTGTGATAAATGTCCGGCTTCAGCGTGGTGTGCTCCACATCCACCAGCTCGCGCAGCGCGACCATGCTGCCGGAGGCGTCGCGCAGCCGAATGTTCTCCAGCGCCTGCTCCGAGGAGCGTGCCGCGCGCTCGAATTCCACCACCGTGGGGACCGCTTCACGAGCCTCGGGCACGTGCAGCAGGCCGGCCTGGGCCCCGGAGGTAGCCATCGCCAGCGTCTGCGCCACCTGCGACACGGGAATGCCGTGCAGCGCGGCCTTTGCCTCGTCGACGTGCATCTCCAGCTGCTGCTGCGGATCCTGCATGTACCAGTCGGTATCGACGACGCCCGGGGTCTGCTGAAACACCTGCTTGACCTCGCGGGCGACCTCGGTCTGGCCTTCCAGGTTGGGCCCGTAAATCTCGGCAACGAGAGTCTGCAGAACCGGCGGCCCCGGGGGCACTTCGGAAACCTGCAGGCGCGCTCCGTAGGCCTGGGCGATACGGTCCAGCTCCGGACGCAGCCGCCGCGCGATGGCGTGGCTCTGCGCACTGCGCTGGTCGGCCGGCAGCAGGTTCACCTGGATATCGGCCTGATTCGGCTGCCTGCGCAGATAGTAGTGGCGTACCAGCCCGTTGAAATTGAACGGCCCCGACGTGCCGGAGTAGATCTGGTAATTCTCCACTTCCTGCTGGCCGCTGAGATACGCCCCCAGCGCCTGCGCCACGCGCGTCGTCTGCTCCAGCGGCGTGCCGTCGGGCATGTTCACGATCACCTGGAACTCGCTCTTGTTGTCGAAGGGCAGCATCTTCACCAGCACCGCCTTCATGGGCACCAGCAGGCAGGCCAGCAGCAGCAGCGTGACCACCACGCCCAGGAAGATCCACCGCTTGCGCGTGGAATAGAGCAGCGGATGCATGACACGCCGGTAGAAGCGTACGAGCCAGCCTTCTTTTTCCGGCGTCAAAGTGTGCGCGCCCGCCAGATGTTTGCGTCCCAGCAGCCGCAGCGCCGCCCACGGAGAAACCACGAAGGCCACCGCCAGCGAGAACAGCATCGCCAGCGACGCGCCAACCGGAATCGGCCGCATGTACGGGCCCATCAGCCCGCGCACGAACGCCATCGGCAGAATGGCCGCGATCACCGTGAACGTGGCGAGAATCGTCGGATTGCCGACCTCCGCCACCGCCTCGGCCGCCACTTCGCTGAGCGGGCGTCGCGCGTTGATCGGCATGCGGAAATGCCGCACCATGTTCTCCACCACAACGATGGCGTCATCGACCAGAATGCCGATACTGAAGATCAGCGCAAACAGCGTCACACGGTTGAGCGTGTACCCCATCAGGTAGAACACCACCAGCGTGAGCGCCAGCGTCACGGGGATAGCCAGCAGCACAACCCCGGACTCCCGCCAGCCCAGAAACAGAGCGATGAGGATCGTCACCGAGATCGTCGCCAGCAGCAGGTGCTTGAGCAGCGTGTCGGATTTTTCCTTCGCGGTCGCCCCGTAGTTGCGCGTGGTGGTGATGGTGACGTCCGCCGGCAGGGTGACGCCTTTCATCTCCTGCACCCGCGCCAGCACCGCGTTGGCAATGTCGGTGGCGTTGGTGCCCTTGCGCTTGGCAAGAGTAATAGTCACCGCCGGGTATTCCTTCGCAGGGCCGCCCTGCGCGTGCGCCTGCGTCGTGCCGAAGAGCACGTAATCCTGCGGGTCCGCCGGGCCGTCGACGATCCTGTTCGCGACATCGCGCAGGTACACGGGCCGCCCGTTGGCAACACCGACCACGACGTTCTGCAGATCCTCCGTATCGCGGAACAGGTTGCCGGCATCGACGCGAATCTCCTGGTTCCCTTCCGCGAACTGGCCGGCCTGGGTGCGTGCATTCGCCGCTTCCAGACGGCCCACCACGTCGCCGGCGGAAACGCCGAAGCCCGCCAGCTTCGTGCTGTCCAGAATCACCCTCATCGCGCGCGGCTGCCCGCCGATCACCTTCGTCTCGGAAACGTCGGGAACCTGCTGGATGGTGTGCTGTACTTCATCCGCCATCTGCCGCAGCTGATACCCGCTGTAGTGCTCGCCCCACAGCGTCAGCGCGAGAATCGGCACATCGTCGATGGAGCGCGCCTTGATGAGCGGCTGCGATGCGCCCTGCGGCATGCGGTCCGCATTGGAGTAGAGCTTGCTGTAGACCTTCACCAGCGCATCTTCCTGCGAGGTGCCCACGAGGAAGCGCACGATCACCAGGCTCTGCCCGGGGCTGGAGATGGAGTAGACATACTCCACGCCCGGAATCTCGTGCATCAGGCTCTCGATCGGATTGGTGACCCGCTGCTCGATTTCCTGGGGAGAAGCGCCCGGCATCGCCGTCATCACATCGAGCATCGGCACCAGGATCTGCGGCTCTTCTTCACGCGGGATGGCAAGCACCGCGAACAGACCCAGCGCCAGCGCCGCGGCAATGGTCAGAGGCGTCAGCTTCGAATTGATGAAAGCGCGGGCCAGCTGCCCCGCGATACCGTGGGTTCCGTGTTTCATGGCTGCGCCTCAATGCGCCGTCCGGCCAGATCGCGGTCGCCCGGGTTGTTCACCAGCATGTCGCCGGCGCCCACGCCGGAGAGAACCTCCACCTGATCGCCGTGCCGGTTGCCGAGAGTCACATAGCGGAGCTGCGCGACGCCGTCCTGATCGAGCGCGTAGGCGCAGGCCAGCGAACCCCGCATCACAATGGCCGATTGCGGCACGAGAATCATCGGCTTCATCGCCCCGGGAAAGCCCGCCGTCGCGTACATCCCGGCGCGCAGGTTCTTCACCGCCGGCAGATCGAGCTTGACCAGAAAGCTGCGGCTCGCCGGATCGGCGGCGGGCACAATCTCCGCCAACGTGCCGCTGAGACCGGCCGCGTCGATTCCGTCGATGGCCACTGGCACCTTCATGCCGACGCGGACGGTTCCGATGAGAGACTCATCCACGGTCGTGTACACCTGCAGCGGACCGTCGCGGTCCACCTGCAGCAGCGGCACGCCGGGTGCGGCCAGCGATCCGGGATCGGCCATGCGCGCGGTGACGATGCCCGCGAACGGAGCGTGCAGCGAGGTATAGCCCAGCTGGGTGCGTGCGCCCTCGACGGCGGCGCGGGCCTGCGCGCTCTGCGCCTCGTAGGCCTGCAGCTGCAGCGCCGCCGCCTGAGAGCGCTTCTCGACTTCGTCGAATTCCTGAGGGCTGACGCTCTTCTCGTTCTTCAGCATCTCGTAGCGCGCCAGCGTGCCCGCGGCCAGCTGCGCGTTCGTCTGCGCGGCGGCCTGTTGCTTCTCGACCGCGGTTTGCGCCGCCGTGGCCTGCTGTACGGCCGACTGCATCGCAGCATCGTCGAGCGTCACCAGCAGTTGTCCGGCGCGGACCCTGTCTCCGGCCTGCACCAGAACCTGCCGGATGTGCGCCGGCACCTGGGCGGAGATCACGGCCGTCTCTTTGGCGTGCACCGTACCGCTCATCGAAAGGGTCTGGGGCAGCTGCTGCGCGACGCTGTGGACCAGCTGCGCTTGTGCCGTGGGCGGTGCTGCCGGCGCGGGCTTCGTCTCGGTGCAGCCCAGCAGCAAGGCCAGCGTGAAGCCAGGAATCAGATACAGAACGGGTTTCATTGCAAAGTCTCCGCGGTGTCAGGAGTGAGCTGTCCGGTGGTGTAGAGCAGGGCGGCGTACGCCACCGTGTTGCCGTAGGCGGCCTGCCAGTAGCTGTTCTGGCTCTGCCGCTGCGCATCTTCGGCGCGCAGCAGATCGGTCATCGTCGCCAGTCCGGCGTCGTATCGATTGCGCAGGATGCGCAGGCCCTCGGCCGACTGATCCATCGAAGCGCGCGCGGTGGCCACCATGCGCTCGGCCGTCTGGTGGTCGGTAAAGGCGCGGCTCACAGCAAGGCGAATCTGCTGCTCCTGGCCGCGCTCCTGCGCTGCCGCTTTCGCCTCGGCCGCTCGCGCCTGCGCCAGATGGGCGCGCTTGCTCAGCGGCAGGATGTCGAAATTGATCTGCGCGCCGGCGACCCAGTTATTGCCGCCGTCGCCTGCAAAGGTCTGCCGATCCGTCTCCCAGTTGCCGTAAGCGCTCACCTGGGGGAAGTAATCCGACCACGCCGCTTTTGCGGCCTGATGCTGCGCCGCCGTCTGCTGTTGCAGGGCCTTCAGATCCGGACGAGCGGCAAGCGCCTTCGTCACGTCCTCATCGAGAGCGCCCGCGGGAAAGCTCTTTGCCTCGATCGGCCGCAGCTCCGGATGCGGATTCACGGGGCCGCCCATCGCTGCCTCCAGCTCCGCCCATGCCGTGTCCACTGCGCCTTCGGCGGCAATCTTCTCCTGCTGCCGCGCCGCCAGATTCACCTGCGCCGAGAGCAGATCCGAATCGATGGCGAGGCCGGCTTTCACCCGCGTCTGCGCATCGTGGAGCAGAGCTTCCGCCGTCTGTTGCTCGTGGTTCGCAACCTCCAGCTGCCGCTGCGCGTAGAGCACCGCCTGATAGGCCTGGACTACCTGGAGGACCACCCCCTGATCCACAGCTTTCGCCATCGAGCCCGCGCTGTCGGCTCCCAGCTTCGCGCCGCGCATCTGCTGCTGCGTCTCAAACCAGTTGAAGAGCATCCACTGGCCGCTGAACCGCGTGGCGAAGTTGCCCACCGGCGTGGGCCGGTTCAGCGAGTTCAGCGAAAAGTCGCTCTGCGCGAAACGCTGCTGCCGCAGCTTCGTCCCGAACACGTAGACCGGATCGTTGCCGCGCGAGAGATCCTCGGTGAAATTCAACCGCGGCCATAATCCCGTTTTCGCCATCGAAACGCCGGCGGCGGCGGCCTGCACATCGGCGTGCGCGACGGCGGTCTGGGAATTCTGGCCCAGCGCCCGGTCGATCGCCTGCCGCAGCGTCAGCGTCGGCGTCTGCGGACGGGCACTCAGGGGCGCAAACGCCAGCAGCCAGCCGGCGGCCCAAATGCTCCAGCGAATTCTCCTCATTGTCTGCTCAACCTCACCGGTTCCGCTGCACGCAGGACTGCGCATCCGCAAAAACTACGGGGACTACCTGTGCAGCGTTGGTTCCGGATGCCTTCACTCCCCTAAACGACGGAAGAGGGGCAGACGTTACAACGCCGGGGCTGAATTTTTTAAACGAAGGTACTCTTCCGTGAGCAATCGGCGGAGAATAGGATTGGCTTCTTTGTCGGGACAAACGTCCAGGGACTGGCAGCGGTCGATCGCCCGTTTCAGATCCTGGATGAAAGCGACGCAGGCCGGGCAGGCTTCGATGTGATGCCGCATCCGCTCGCAGCTTTCCGGCTCCAGCTTGCCATCCAGATACTCCGAAAGATTCGCAAAGATCTCCCGGCACTGTGCCGGCTGCTTCACGGCCTTCTTCTTCCGCCGCGGCGCGGATGTCTTGCGCTCCAGCAGCTTCGCCATCGCCTGGCGCACCAGCAGGCGCGCGCGATGCAACCGCACCCGCACGGTTCCCGGCTGGATGGACAGAATCTTCGCCACAAGATCGGTGTCCAGCTCCTCCATGTCGTGAAGCACCAGAACCATCCTGTACTGCGGGGGCAGCGTCAGCACAGCCTCATGCAGCAGGCGGCGATCCTGGCCGAGCAGCGCATCCTCTTCCGGACTCGATCCCGGATCGGCCAACAGCAGCGCCTGCAGTTCGCCATCGTCGGGCAGCAGCTGTTCGAGTGCGATCGTCCTCTGATAGCTCGCCGTCCGGCGTCCCTGCCAGCAGCGGTTCTTCGCTGCCGTGTAGAGCCATGCCGAAAGCGCGTGCGGATCCTCCAGCTTCGCCAGATGCGGCAGCGCCTTGACCAGCACTTCCTGCGCCGTGTCCTCGGCGTCCTCGCGATGGCCGCACACCTTGATCCCAAAGGAAACCACGGTGCGCTGCAGCAACTGAAAGGCCTGGTCGATGCTGGCAGCATCGCCCTTCTTCAGCAGCGCAATCGCCTCTTCGAGCCCGGGACGCATGTTGGGAGTATCCGCTTTGAGCCTACATGATTCGCCCGTCGTCCGGCGTGCGGGAACAGCGACTGGGCCGCCGCGTTCAGAACCCTGGCGGATGTTCTCCTGCCACCCCGAAGTTGCGCTCCAGCGCGATACCGACCGTTCCCAGCATCCCTTCCTCGAAGGGCTTCGCAATCAGCGTCACCCCGTAGGGAACCCGGCGCGGCGGATCGAACTTCGGCAGCGGATGCGCCGGATCGGGCGCCCAGTCGCTGCGCGCTTCCGAGACTTCGATGAACCCAGCGCGCAGCGTGAGCGACGGATGGCCGGTGAAGTTGGTGATCGTGAGCATCTCGTCGCGCAGCGACGGGACGAGCAGCAGGTCGACCTCGGCGAACACCCGTTCCATTTCCATCGCCACGCGGCGCCGCAGCCGGTCGGCCTGGACGAAGTCCACCGCAGAGAGGAACCGCGACTGACGAAAGGTGTTCGGCCACGCATCCGGAACCTGGGCGCGCATCTGATCGACGCGATGATCGAGCGTGATCTCCTCAAAAGAGGCCGCCGATTCGGCGAAGAGGATCACATCCAGATCGTCGTAGGGCCAGTCGGGCAAAGAGACTTCGACCGGCACCATGCCGAGTTGCGGCAGAGCCCGAAGCGCCGCGCGGTCCACATCGGTGGCGGGCGCCTGCTGCATCCACTCCGGAAAATAGCCCACGCGCAGCCCCCGCACGGAATCTGCCGCATCGAAGTCGAGCCGGCTGGGCACGCTGTAGGCATCGCCGGCATCGGGGCCGCTGATGGCTTTCAGAACCAGCAGCGTGTCTTCGACGCTGCGCGTCATGGGCCCAAGCTTATCCAGCGACCAGCAAAGCGCCATCGCGCCGGTGCGCGCCACACGTCCGAAGGTGGGACGCAGGCCGGTGACGCCGCAGCGCATGCTGGGACCGATGATGCTGCCGTCAGTCTCGCTGCCAACGGCAAAGGCGACAAGTCCCGCAGCAGTGGCCGCGCCCGGACCCGCGCTCGATCCGGAAGAGCCTTCCGCGAGGTTCCACGGATTCAGCGTCTGGCCGCCGAACCAGATGTCGTTCAGCGCCAGGGCTCCAAGACTCAGTTTGGCGACAAGCACGGCGCCCGCCTGGTTGAGCCGATCGACAACCACCGCGTTCTTATCAGGCACGCGGTCGCGAAAAGGCTCCGCGCCCCACGTCGTCGCGATGTGCGCGGTGTCCAGCAAATCCTTCGCGCCCCACGGAATCCCATGCAGCGGGCCGCGATAGTGTCCCGCAGCGATCTCCTCGTCCGCCTGTTTTGCCTGCGCGAGGGCATGATCCGCAGTGAGCGTGATGACGCAGTGCAGCTTCGGATCGTAGCGGCGCAGGCGATCAAGATAGATCTGCGTGAGCCGCGTTGACGTGAGCTGGCGCTTCTCGATCCATCGCGAAAGCTGCGTCACCGGAGCGTAGGCGATCGCCTCGTCGCTGGACGGAAGCGGCCCCGGATCGGCGCTGCTGCGCACGAAACGATTGCGATCCGGCCCCGCGGTTTGCCCCACGGGAACGGCCTGGACGCGCGACCACGGCTGGATTCCGTCGCTCAGCGCAACCTGGCGCGGGCCCGTGCGGCGTTCGTAAAGCGGCGCCATCGATGCGCGCCAGTTCGAGGCAGCCTGCGCGCGGTCCTTCTCCGTCATTGCGACGCGGACCAGCTTCTCCGCCTCAGCGAACGTGGCGGCGGAGACCTCGGGGCCAACAGCTTGCGCGGTTCCAAACGCGGGAGGCGTGCCCGGAGCGGGCGCCTGCTGGGCGCCGAGACTGGGAACGACGGCAGCGGCGACCAGCCCGGCAGAGGATTGCAGCAGGAAACGACGGCGCGAGCGATCCATAGTTTTCCCCGGAGAGAGATGCCTCTGAGGATACAGGTCAGCCGGCGGCTTCGACTGGATTGATGAGCTGGCCGAGCCCTTCCACTTCGGCCGTCATCGTTTCGTCTGGCTTGAGCCAGCGCTGCGGATTGCGCCCGAGGCCGACCCCCGCTGGCGTTCCCGTGCTGATGATGTCCCCGGGCTCGAGCGCGGTGATCGAGGAGATGTAGCTGATCAGCTCGGGAGCCTTGAAGATCAGCTCGCGCGTGTTCGAGTGCTGCAGCACTTCGCCGCCGATCGAGAGCTGGATGTTGAGGTTGTGCGGATCGGCAATCTCATCCTCGCTCACGATCGCGGGACCGATGGGGCAGAAGGTGTCGAAGCTCTTGCCGAGGGTCCACTGCGAGGTGGAAAGCTGCACATCGCGCGCGCTCACGTCGTTCAGGATGGTGTAACCGAAGACGTGCTCCCGCCAGTTTTCTTTGGCGATGTTCTGGCCCGCCTTGCCGATGACGATGGCGAATTCAACTTCGTAGTCGGGCTGTTTCGTCAGCGCCGGAATGCGCACCGGATCGTTCGGCCCGATGACGGCAGAGACGAGCTTGAGGAAGATGGTCGGGACTTTGGGAATCTCCATCTTCGACTCGACAGCATGATCGCGGTAATTGAGGCCGACGCAGAAGATGCGGTTGGGGCGCGGGAGAGGCGCGAGCCGCCTCACCGAAGATAGCGCGATACGCGAGGTATCCCCCATGTCGACCGCCTGGCGCAAAGCCTCGGTGCCTGCGGCGATCGCGGAGATCGGGTCGGTGACGCCCAGCGGCGTCAGATCGAGGATCGCATCGTCGAGCAGCAGGCCGGTGCGCGCCGTGCCCTCGGAAAAGAATTCAAAGCAGACCAGTTTCATGCACTTCTCCAGATGCGGCCGTCGGGGTAGCTGTAGTCACGCAGGGTTTCAGGGTAGATTTCAGCACTGTAGCCGGGCTTTTCCGGCAGCAGGTAGTGACCGCGGCGCATGCGGACCGGATCGACGAAATGCTCGTGCAGGTGATCCACGAACTCGACCACACGGTTCTCCAGCGTCGCGGAGGCGCACAGATAATCGAAGGCCGACAGATGCTGCACGTATTCGCAAAGCCCCACGCCGCCGGCGTGCGGGCAGACCGGGATGCCGAATTTCGCGGCGAGCAGGATGACGGCGATGTTCTCGTTGACGCCCGCGAGACGGCAGCTGTCGATCTGGCAGACGTCGATGGCCTCGGCCTGCATCAGCTGCTTGAAGATGATGCGGTTCTGGCAGTGCTCGCCGGTGGCGATGCGCACCCCGGGCACTTCGCGGCGGATGCGCGCGTGCCCGAGGATGTCGTCGGGACTGGTCGGCTCTTCCATCCACCAGGGATTGAACTGCTGCAGCTCGCGCGTGCGCAGGATGGCTTCCTCGACGTCCCATTTCTGATTCGCATCCATCATCAGACGGTTGGAGGAGCCGATTTTGGCCCGGACGAGACGGGCGCGGCGCAGGTCGTCGGCCGGGTCGCCGCCGACTTTCAGCTTGAAGTGCGTCCACCCGTCGGCCAGCGCTTCGTCGCACAACCGGACGATCTTCTCATCGCTGAATCCGATCCAGCCGGCCGAGGTGGTGTAGGCCGGAAGCCCGTTCTGCTGCAGATGGGCGAGCCGTTCGGCCTGCCCGGCACGGCGTTCGTGCAGCAGTGCGATGGCTTCCTCGCGGCTCAGCGCATCGCCGATGTAGTGGAAGTCGACCACGCCGGCGATCTGCTCGGGAGACATATCGGCCAGCAGCTTCCACAACGGCTTGCCTTCGACGCGGGCGTAGAGGTCCCATACGGCGTTGATCAGCGCGGCAGTCGCGAGATGGATGACGCCTTTCTCCGGACCGAGCCAGCGGAACTGCGAGTCGCCGGTGAGTTCCCGGCTGAAAGCGCAGAGGTCCCCCGTGATGGAGCTGAGGCTGCGTCCGATGACGTAGCGCGAGAGATAGCGCAGCGCCTCGCAGCAAAGCTCGGTGCCGCGACCCAGGGTGAAGGTGAGGCCGAAGCCGCGCAGCCCCGCGTCGGTTTCGAGGATGCAGTAGGCCGCGGAGTAGTCGGGATCCTTATTGATCGCGTCCGAGCCGATGCTTTCCCGCGAGGTCGGGAAGCGAAGGTCAATCACCTGCACAGCGGTTATGCGGAGATCAGTCACGAGTGTCGAGTCCTTTGAGCATATCGATACCAGGCGGGACGCTGTCCCGCATTGTGGTGAGGCCTGGGTCGTGGAGCACTACAATTCTGGGTTGAGGTTGTGAAGTTTCGTCGTCGACAGGTGTTGAAGAAATGCAAACACAACAGGCTTTGAGTGGCAAGACGGCCGTGATCACCGGTGGCGCCAGCGGCATCGGACTGGCGATTGCGCGGGCCTTTACCCAACACGGCGCCACGGTGTTTGTCGTGGACCAGAACGAGCGCGGCGCGGCCGAGGCGGCGCTGAGCATGGCCGGCGCGGGCGGCCGGGCCGAGGCGCTCCCCTGCGATGTCTCCGACGGAAAAAGCGTGCGCGCCGCGTTCGACCGCGCGTTCCAGCGCGGGCGCGTGGACATTCTCGTGAACTGCGCCGGGATCGCGCATGTGGGTACCGCGCTGAGCACGAGCGAAGAGGACTTCGACCGGATCATGCGCATCAACGTGCGCGGCATTTTTCTCTGCACCCAGGCGGTTCTGGAACACATGCAGCAGCAGGGCGGCGGCGTGATTCTGAATATGGCCTCCATTGCGGCCATGGCCGGGTTGCCCGACCGCTTTGCCTATTCCACCAGCAAGGGCGCAGTGCTGGCGATGACGTACTCGGTGGCGCGCGACTACCTCAACGACAAAATTCGGTGCAACGCCATCTCGCCGGCGCGCGTGCACACGCCCTTCGTGGACGGCTTCGTGGCGAAGAACTACCCGGGACGCGAGGCCGAGATGATGGAGAAGCTGGGCCAGTCCCAGCCGATCGGGCGCATGGCGAAACCGGAAGAGGTGGCGAGCCTCGCGGTGTGGCTGTGCTCGGACGAATCGAGCTTTGTGACCGGCGCGAACTATCCGCTGGACGGCGGATTTGTGAATCTGCGATGATGCCCGGATTGTTGCGGCTGAGGGCAGCAAGATATTGCTGATTGGTCAACGTCACGCACTGGCCGCCGGTCGGGCAGATGATGCAATCATGGCCGTCCGGATTTGAAAGGGCACGACTTCAGTCGTGCCGCTCAGCTGCCGGCAGACTGCGGCTTGAGCCGCTGAGGGATGGCGTTGCCTGCGCCAGCCCCGCGACCGTTCTGGTAGTAACGTTCTCGTCGCGACA
>JBKICP010000086.1:0-2909 GCA_046567085.1 Acidobacteriota bacterium | reverse complement strand
TCTGCATTTCTGCTTCGCTATCAGATTGCGGCGGAGGAGACCGCGCTGGCTGTGACTGAAATCACAGGATAACCCCCAGGCTGCATCAGGCGGCCGATGAGTACCCCTCTCCGGAATCCTCTGAAGCCCTCATCTGGACGGGGTCGATGATGGGCATCTTCTCCTTCCAGCCGTGCCGGATGAGCCAGGCATTGGCGGGGAGCGCGGTGAAAAAGCCGGCAATCATGGCAATCTGCATCATGAACCAGAAGACCGCCTCGCCGGGATCGAGATGGGGCGAGGGAAAGAGCAGATACCAGGAGATGGCCATCCAGCCGAACATGCCGATTTCAAACACAATGATCGAAAGCGTGTCGGCGCGGGCGGCGGCGATGAGGCCTTTGCCGAGCGAGAGGCCGCGCATGGGCGCAATGGTGAAGTACTGAAAGGCGATGCCGAGGATGTAGGCGAAGACGAAGTCGAGGACGAGCTTTGAGCCGAATTCGCCGATGAAGATGAGGCCGAGACTGGGAGCAATGGATTCGGCGGCGAGGTCCCCAAGGCTGCATCCGGCACCGCAGTGGAAGACGGCGATGCTTTTCTGGAAGAGCGTAGGTGGCGCGTCCTCGTAGCGCTTTATGGCAGCCTTCATTCCTGGCGACACCGGCTTTCTTTCCAGCACCGGCAGCGACAGTGCGTACATATACACAGCAAAAGGCCCCATGTAGAGCGCAGTGACCGGCCACACCACGCCCATGATCCACATTTTCTGTGGACGCAGGAGGGTGTGAATGGCGAGGCCGAGCGCGCAGGCTAGGCACAGGGCTATGTAGGCCCAGGCCAGGATGTGCAGCCACGGGGGATAAGGCGCCATGCAGGAATGGATGCGGGAAAGGGACGAGGGGAGGTCGTGGCGGGCCACCTGAAAAACTCCGCTAAAAAAGAAAGCCCGGCAGATTCGCCGGGCTCTCTGGTTCTGCGGAGGCTGCTGCGGAAAGATCAGCAACGAACGATGCGGGGCGAGGCGATGCCATGGGTAGCGTTGCGCGTGTCGATCACGAGCCGGGCTTCGGAAACGATGCGCTGATAGTCGTAGGCGGAGTGATCGGTGACGATGAGGACGCAGTCGTAGCGCTCAAGGTGATCGAGCGGGGCGCAGGCCAGGTTGAGGTCGTAATGGCGGCCGTGGCCGACGTAGGGGAAGTAGGGATCGTTGTAGGCGACCTCGGCGCCGCGGCGGCGGAGCAGCTCGATGATGGTGAGCGCGGGGGATTCGCGGAGGTCGTCGATGTCTTTCTTGTAGGCGACGCCGAGAACGAGGATGCGCGAGCCGTTCATGGAGGTGCGGCGGGCGTTGAGCGCTTCGATGGTTTTTTCGATGACGTAATAGGGCATTTGCATATTCACCTCGCCGGCAAGCTCGATGAAGCGAGTGCGGAAGTCGAACTGCTTCGCCTTCCAGGACAGATAGAACGGATCGATGGGAATGCAGTGGCCGCCGAGTCCGGGACCGGGATAGAAGGGCTGGAAGCCGAAGGGCTTGGTTTTGGCCGCGTCGATCACCTCGAAGATGTCGAGGCCCATGCGGATGCAGAGTTGCTTGAGCTCGTTGACCAGAGCGATGTTGACGCAGCGGTAGATGTTTTCGAGGAGCTTGGTCATCTCCGCCGCAGCCGGTGAGGAAACCGGAACGGTGCGGCTGAAGATGGAGCTGTAGAGGGCGCAGGCCAGTTCGCGCGAGCGAGGGCCGATTCCGCCGACGACTTTGGGAACATCGCGCCGGGCGACGGTGTTGTTGCCGGGATCTTCTCGCTCAGGGGAGAAGGCGACATAGAGCGGCGGAGCAGCCTGGGCCGTGGGGCCGGATGCGGGTTCGCTGCGTTCGACGCGCAGGCCTTCGCGATTGCCGGATTCAAGCAGCGGGATGAGAACCTCTTCAGTGGTACCGGGCCAGGTGGTGCTTTCGAGAACGATCAGCTGGCCGGGCCGCAGGTGCGGGGCAATGGCGGCGGCTGTGCGAGTGATGAAGCTGATGTCCGGCTGCTGGAATTCGTCGAGCGGGGTGGGAACGCAGATGACGACGGCGTCCATCGCCTGGATGAATGCATAGTCGGCGGTGGCGGCAAAGCCGCGGCGCTGCGCTGCCTGCACCTCAGTGCCCGGCAGATGGGCGATGTAGCTTTCGCCGGAGTTGAGCTTGAGGATTTTCGATTCGTCGATGTCGAAGCCGACGACCGGAAAGCCTTCCTCGCTGAAGAGCAGAGCGAGGGGGAGGCCGACGTATCCCATGCCGACGATGCCGATGCGAGCGGCGCGGGAGTGAATGCGAGAGAGGGTTCGGCTGGCGATGCTTTCGAGCGCTGGATCGGGTACCGGGTTCATGGATATCTCTTTCTGATCTGCGAAAAGAAGATCGGCTGGCTGGTACTGGGTGGCTTACGGGAAAACTTCGGCGTGACGAAAGGAAGCGCCGCGACGATCGTCGTCGCAGAGGATGGCGTTTTGCGGGGCAGAGGGCCAGGGGATGGAGAGATCGGGATCGTTCCAGGCAATGGTGCGGCGTGCGGCACTGCAGTCGGAACTGGTGGCTCCGCAGACAACGGCGACACAACGGGTCAGCGCCATCCACGCATGGCCGAAGCCCTCGGGGATCCAGAGCATTTCTCCCTTTTCGGCGGTGAGCACCTGCGCCAGATACATGCCGAACCAGGAGGAGCTGCGGCGCAGATCGACGGCGATGTGGAGCGCTTTGCCGTGGACGACTCCGACGAGACGCCCCTGCGGACTGGCGAGCTGATAGTGTATGCCGCGAACGACGTTGAGCCTGGCGATCTCAAAGCTGATCTGAGCCCAGGTGGCCGGTGAGCGCGAGCCTGAGGGCTGGAAGTCCGGCGGTGGTGCGGCGAGGCTGATGCCGGATGGCGGGGAGT
>JBKICP010000085.1:809-2814 GCA_046567085.1 Acidobacteriota bacterium | reverse complement strand
GCCGCTGAGTTTTTGTATCAGGGCATGACTTCAGTCATGCCGATCAGCGCCACTTTGAACTCGGGCTTGAGTGTGTGCGTGAGAACCAGGGGAGAGACTTGTTCTGCACAGGTGGTGTGAGCGACAAGAGAGCATGTCGCGATTCAGGGCGTATTGTCCGGAGCAGGCGTACCTGCTGCCGCCGAGCGTGAGGGATGAGCTGGGCAGCAGCCATCTGTGCTTCTTCGTGCGGGGAGTGGTGGAGCGGCTGGACCTGCGCAGTTTTGAGCAGAGCTACAGCGAGGAAGGCGGGGCCCTGTACGCTCCGGAGCTGATGCTGGGCGTGTGGCTCTACGCGTATGCGCTGGGCATCACCAGCGCGCGGCAGGTGGCGCGGCGGCTGGTCGAGGATCTGGCCTTCCGCTATCTCGGGGCCGGCGAGCGGGTGGATAACTGGGCGCTGAGCGCGTTTCGCCGCCGGCATCGCAAGGCGCTCAACGATGCCTTCACCCAGGTGCTGGAGTGGGCACAGTCCCAGGGCATGGTGAAGCTGGGGCGGGTGGCGATCGATTCGACGCGCATCCGGGCCAGCGCCAGCCGGGATCGCATCGACACCGAGCAGGCGCTGCGCGACACACGGGCCCAGCTGCGCCGGCAGGTGCGCAGCTGGCAGCAGGCGGCCGACCGCGACGACGAGGAACCGGGTGGACTGGAGGTCGCCATTGCCGATCTGGAGGGAGCGATCGGCGCACTGAGTCCGAGGCTGGAGAAGCTGAAGAAGAGCGGGCTGGCGAAGCTGTCGCGCACCGATGCCGACGCGCGATTCCTCAGAGAACGGGGCGGGGTGTTCGCGCTCGGCTACTCAGCCGAGATCGCCGTGTCGGACGATCATCTGATCGTGGCCCAGCGTGTGACGCAGAACCCGACCGACAACGCATCGCTGCCCCCGATGCTGGAACAGGTTCGGCAGCGCTGCGGTGCGCTGCCGGCTGCCGCTCTGGCCGACAGCGGCTTCTTCTCCATTGCTAACCTGGAACATCTGGAAGAACACAACGTGGAAGGTTACTTGCCGGATTCGAATCTGGCCTGCGCGCTGAACCTGGGAACGCGCTGCCGCACCCGGGCCTGCGCGGCGGTTCATCGCCGCATGCGGGCACGGCTGCGCTCTCCCGGCGGGCAGGCGATGTACGCGCGGCGCAAGGCGGTGGTCGAGCCGGTCTTCGGAGTTCTGAAACAGCAGCGCAGCATGCGCCAGTTCCGTACCCGCGGCCTGGATCGGGTCTCCAGCGAGTTCACCCTGGCCGCCATGGCCTTCAACATCACCCGCCTGCACACCCTGCTGGCGGCCTGATCGCACACCACGCCACCTACCCCAGCTCCAAATCCGGTCAGCGGACTCCACTCAATGCCGTTCCAATGCGGCCATCCAACCGCGTTCTCACGCACACACTGAAGCCCGTGGCTTTCTCCGTCATCCCGCTGGCGCGGGATTGCTGGCGCGGGGGGATTAGCTCGTGGCTTCCTGTGTCATTCCGTTGGCGCGGGATTGCTGGCGCGCGGGAACCGAAGCCCCGTCCTTTTTGGGGTGCTATCGGCACGACTGAGATCGTGCCGTGTTACGAAGCGATTGCGGGCGTGAACGATGGAGCACCCGCGCTGCGTTGGTTTCCGATCCTCAAAGCTGGGGAAATGAGGCGTGCGCTGTTTCGAAATCGGCCGGTCGGGGCCATTGGCTTCCACCCTCTCGCCAAAAGCGGCGAGAAGGGTGGGGCACCCAGGCTTTCGCATCTCTGGAATCCGTCTACCAGGAAAAGGTGACGGTTTGGGTTACGTATCCATTTCCGGCGGGGAAGTGGACCGTGACAGGGCGGAGGCCGTTCTGCGCGGGGGCGATGGTGGCGTGGTCGGCGGTGAGGTGCAGGCGGGGGGCGTTTTCGCGGACGGTGAAGGTCTGCGTGGAGGAGCCGGGGGCGGAGAGGGTGAGGATGAGCGAGCGAGGGGTGATCTGCTGGTTGAGGACTTTCAT
>JBKICP010000085.1:0-799 GCA_046567085.1 Acidobacteriota bacterium | reverse complement strand
CTCTTCGGTTTGAGCGCCGGGTGCGGGGAGAGTGACGGGGACGGCGACTTCGACGGCGGGCGTGGGGATGTGGAGGGTGTTGCCGGTGACGCGCGCCCCCGCGGCGTGGGAAGCGAGATGGACATTTGTGCCGGTAGCGGTGACGAGCCACTCGGAGCCCTGGCGGGTGAAGGTGAGATCGAGGGATGAATTACCCAGCGGAAGGTGATGAATGGCGGCAGTGGTCCAGCCGGCGGGGAGGCGCGGGGTGACGGTGAGGGTGCTGGCGGGGGCGTTCCATTCGAGGCCAAACATGCCGCGCAGTGCGGGCGAGATGACCATGGCGGAGGACCAGAGCTGGTGAGCGGTGCTGCGTCCCAGGTCCTGGAAGTACTGGCCGGAGAGCAGCTCGGTGACGTCGCCGAGATCCTGCGCCCAGGTGAGGTCGGCGTTCTGCATGAGGTGGGCGTAGCCGGCGAGGGGATGGCCGGCGCGGTATTCGGCGAGCGAGGCCCAGCCGGTGAAGAGCGGCCAGACGGAGCCCTCGTGATAGCTGATGGGGTCGAAGAAGCTGACGTGGCCGCCGACGTCGCGGGTGCCCCAGTCGGTGGAGAATTCGTCAGAGGCCCAACGCGCGAGCATGGACGCGGGATGCTGGAGCTCGAAGGTGCCATCCCACCAGGCGACCGAGGGGTAGATGGTGGGGGTGTCGTCGTCGGGGCCGGTGAGGTTGTGGCTGAAAGCGTAGAAGTCCTGGCCGGGCAGGTAGTATTCCTGCTCGAGGGTTGCGGCGAGATGTTTGGCGCGCTGAGCAGCGGCG
>JBKICP010000084.1:0-3826 GCA_046567085.1 Acidobacteriota bacterium | reverse complement strand
TTCCGCGCCCGCCTCGGCCTCTCCGAAGACGAAAAGCTCCGCCAGCGCTTCGTCAGCGCCGGCCTCAAGGGCGGCAGCCAGCTGGACCTCTACTTCACCGCCCGATTCATGGGTCCCGCAGCCGGGCTGCTGGGCGGCAGCTTCATCCACTCCAATACCGCTTTCTGGTGCCTGGCTCTGGCCGCGGTCGGCTACCTGCTTCCCGATATCTGGCTCACCCGCGCCGTCAAGAAGCGGCAGAAGAAGATCCAGAAAGGCATTCCCGACGCCATCGACCTCCTCGTCATCTGCGTGGAAGCCGGCCTCGGCCTCGACCAGGCCCTCCTCCGCATCGGACAGGAGATCGCCGTCAGCTATCCCGAGCTCAACGAGGAGTTCAACCAGGTCAACCTCGAGCAGCGTGCCGGAAAGCCCCGCCTCGATGCGTGGCAGAGCCTCGCCGAACGCACCAAGCTCGAAGAGTTCAACTCCCTGGTCACCATGCTGCAGCAAACCGACCGCTTCGGTACGCCCATCGTCCGCGCTCTCAGCCGTTATTCGGAGGAGATTCGTACCGCGCGGCGCCAGCGCGCCGAAGAGGCCGCGGCCAAAACCAAAATCAAGATTCTGTTTCCTCTCGTCTTTTTTATCTTCCCCTGCCTGTTCATCGTGCTGCTGGCTCCGGCCATCCTCACCCTGAGCGCCAACCTGGGAGGACACTGAGTTCGCTGAAACTGCGTGCGCCGGCCTCGCCCGTCGCGCCGGAAAGGAGATTTCACCATGGAGTCCACCATGATTGTTCGCGTCGTCGCTCTTGGTCTCGCCGTCCTCGTCGTCGGCATCATCATCCTGCGCAGAAGGAAGCAGAAGTCTGCCTAAGCTCGCGCTTTGCGGGTCTCCCTGCCTCACTACGGCGATAAGCCGGGAAAGGAGCAAGCCATGATGATTCGTGCGGTCGCCGGTGCTCTGGCGGTTCTGGTCTTCGGCGTGATTATCCTGCGCAGAAAGAGAACGGCCTGATTCGTCAGGTCCTCTCATCCTCGGCCCGTCTCCCCGGAGCTGTCTTTCCGGAACCGGACCGGTACTCTGCCCAGCGCAATTCCCCACCGCGAGCCCATCCCCGGTTTGCACCGGACAGCTCGCCTTGTGCCAACCCTGCAGACCGCCCAACCACTGGCGGAAGAGCGGCGAATATGCAATATCTCACGGTCACTATTCCGAAGAAGGCCATCACCGTCGGATCGCGGATCGGCCTTGCCGATTCATTCCTGACCCGGCTGATCGGCCTTCTCGGAAAATCCTCGCTGGAGGACGGCGCCGGCCTCCTCATCCGCCCCTCCTCCGGCGTCCACACCATGTGGATGCGCTTCGCCATCGACGTCGTCGCTCTCGATAAAGAGCTGCGCGTCCTGAAGACCTGGCACCGCCTCCCACCCTGGCGCGTCACCCCGGTCAGCTTCAAAACCCACAGCGTTCTCGAACTCGCCCCCGGTCAGGTCCGCCGCTTCAACATCGAGCCCGGCGACCAGCTGGCGCTCTCCAATTAACTGCGAGCCCGTTGCCGGTAGCCTGTAGCCGGTAGCTCACCACTCTCTTTACCTATCGCCCCTCCACTCGTTCTCCGCTCGTTTCTCCACTCGTTTTTCCGCTCGCTTCTCCGCAGGCTCAGGCTCGGGCTCCCATCTCGAGCTACCAGCCACCGGCTACAGGCCACAGGCTCAAAGCCGCTTTTGACACTTCTTCGTTCCAACAACCATCTTGGTAGATATGTCCCGAACGCCGGCCCCCTCCGCCAGACCCACACCCTGCCCCGAAGAAACCGTCTTCGTCGACCTCATGCGCACCGCGGACCTTCTCGCCCGCGCGCCCGCTGACCTCCTCAAACACCACGATCTCTCCTCGAACCAGTACAACGTCCTCCGCATCCTGCGCGGCGCTCCCGAGGGTCTGCTCTGCGGCGCCATCGCCGACCGCATGATCTCCCGCGATCCCGACATCACCCGCCTCCTCGATCGCCTGGAACAACGCGGCCTCATCGGCCGCTGCCGCGAGAATCCTGACCGCCGCAAAGTCCTCGTCCGCATCACCCCGGCTGGACTGGCTCTGCTCGCCGCCCTGGACCCGCCCGTCTGCGCCCTCCACCGCAGCCAGCTCGGCCACCTCACTCCGGCGCAGCTGCGTCAGTTCTCCCGCCTGCTGCTCGCCGCCCGCAAAGCGGTGTAACGTGGAAGGCAGCTCGCGCCCAGCCCCCGACCTCCAGGCTCCCGGCTCTGGCTCCGGCTCCCGGCTCCCCGCTTTCCCACAAACATTTGTTGCAACGAATATCCCTCTCCGGCATCCATTCCCACAGGAGGAGATTCGCCCATGAGCGCAACCACTACGACACCCGCTGTCACCACCACCTGGAACATCGACCCGGTCCACTCCAATGCCGAGTTCCGCGTCAAGCACATGATGATCTCGAACGTCCGCGGCCGCTTCACCGGCGTCACCGGCAAGCTCGCCTACAACCCCGCCGACGTCAAGAATTCCCAGGTCGAAGCCTCGATCGACATCGCCACCATCGACACCCGCGATCCCCAGCGCGATACCCACCTCAAGAGCCCCGACTTCTTTGACGTCGAGAAGTTCCCCACCATGACCTTCCGCTCGTCCAAAGTCACCCGCCACTCCAGCGGCTCCCTCGCCGTCTCCGGCCCGCTCACCATCCACGGCACGACGAAAGAAGTGGAGTTCGAAGTCGAAGGCCCGACCCCGCCCGTCAAAGACCCCTGGGGCAACACCCGCATCGGCATCAACGCCACCACAAAGATCGACCGGCGCGACTTCGGCCTCACCTTCAATGCGGCGCTGGAAACCGGTGGCGTCCTCGTCAGCGAAGAGGTCCACATCACTCTCGAGCTCGAATTCGTCCAGGCCGCCTGACCACCGGCGTCTGTGACGTTCCGCATACCCCAACGGGAATCGCCTGTGAAAGGATGATCGTCTGAGGTCCACCGGCGATTCCCGACAGCCAGCCAATTCGGCTGCAGTTACAGATTCGCGGCGTCGTCCAGGGCGTCGGCTTCCGCCCCTGGGTCTATAACCTCGCCCGCCGTCACGCCCTCGCCGGCTTCGTTCTCAACTCCTCCCGTGGCGTTTTCATCGAGATCCAGGGCGATCCCCCCACCGTGGAAGCCTTCATCGCCGCCCTGCACGCCGAAGCCCCACCCCTGGTCCGCATCGCCCAGATCCTCCGCACCGCCATCCCCGTCAACGGCGACACCGCCTTTGCCATCCACGAGAGTGACGCCGCCGGCTCCGCCTTCGCCCTCGTTCCCCCGGACATCTGCGTCTGCGAATCCTGCCTCGCCGACACGCGCGACCCCACCAACCGCCGCTACGATTACCCCTTCACCAACTGCACCAACTGCGGCCCGCGCTACTCCATCATCCTCGACGTCCCCTACGACCGCCCCATGACCACCATGGCGGATTTCGCCATGTGCCCCGACTGCCTCCGCGAATACAAGGATCCCGAGAACCGACGCTTCCACGCCCAGCCCAACGCCTGCCCCACCTGCGGCCCGCAACTGGAACTCATCGAGCCGGCACAATCCGATAACCCCAGCCTCCAGATCCCAGCTCAGTCTCCTGGCTCGGGCTCGGGCTCGGGCTCGGGCTCGGGCTCGGGCTCGGGCTCGAAGAATGCTACCGGCTACCGGCTACCGGCCACGGGCTCCCGCGAGATTCTCACCCGCGTCGCCGACCTGCTCCGCTCCGGCGCCATCGTTGCCTGGAAAGGACTAGGCGGCTACCAGCTGGCCTGCGATGCCCGCCGGCCCGCCGCCGTCGAGGAACTCCGCCG
>JBKICP010000083.1:0-13267 GCA_046567085.1 Acidobacteriota bacterium | reverse complement strand
TCTGAGCAGGAGCGCCTTCGCGCAGCCCTCGACTCCCATCACTGGAAAAAAGCGGAAACCGCCAAAGCCCTCGGCCTCAGCCGCTCCACGCTCTGGCGCCGCATGCGCGAACTCAAGCTAGCCTGAAGGCGGCCGATCCCGCGCAACACACCGCTCTCCGCCCTGCCACAACTCGACGCGTCATCTTGAGCGGAGCGCAGCGGAGTCGAAAGATCTGCGGTTGCTCTTCGCTTGATCCGGTCCGTTCGTCACCCATTCGACGACGCGAATCATGCCTGCTAGTAGAATCAGGCGATCCACGCAAATCGCGGAGGAAGACAGGCGATGAGATTTACCTGGAAGGTAGGAGTATCCATTTGCTGTGCGGGACTCATCTGCGGGCTTACAGGATGGCAAAGGTACCGCATGTGGACCAGCTCTCAACGTCTCGCGCTTGCGGCGGCGGCCTACCGACTCAAAGCAGAGCAAGGGGACGCCGGGGCTGAGTTTGAACTCAGCAAGATGTATTTCTACGGCACAGGAGTTAAGCAGGACTATGCGGTGGCGCTTCGCTGGGCCCGTATGGCAGCAGACCATGGGTTCGCCATGGCTGACTCCGCGATTGGTTCTTGGTACTACCACGGCCTCGGGGTCCCACAGGATTACAGCGAAGCATTTCGCTGGTATACCTCTGCGGCGACCAAGGGAGACGCACAGGGCGAGTACGGCCTTGGATACATGTATCGCCACGGACTGGGCATTCAGCAGGATGATCGGCAGGCAGCCATTTGGATACGCAAATCGGCCGACCAGGGCTATCCGCGAGCAGAGAGTGAAATAGGCTACCTGTACCAAAAGGGATACGGGATCTCTCAGGATGATGTTCAGGCCGTAAATTGGTATCGAAAGGCCGCCGTTCAGGGAGATGCAGCGGCGGAATCCAGTTTAGCGTTCATGGAATTCTACGGAATTGGCACGCCGGAGAATCGCTTGGACGCAAATCAATGGTTCCATAAGGCTGCCGAACAGGGCGACTCTTATGCGCGTAAGACACTCGGCATCGTTTGGTTGGGAATGACGACTACCCAACTCGCTCTCACCGCAGTTCAGGTCATCGGTGGATTACTCCTCCTGATCGGCTCTCTGACCACTCAACACCACATCACACGATTTCAATCCAAAAGGGCCCTGCTGGCAGGTTGCCTCTGCCTGTTGTCTGCAGGAATCTGGTGGTACAGCTACAATCACTACGCTCTCCGATCCTTCAATGGGGGCCTGAATGCTTTCAGTTTATTTAGGGTTCTCTTCGACTTCGTCATGATCCTTCTGTTAGTGAATGTGCTCCGTGGTGCGAAGAAGCCGGATACCCCGTCCTAGCTCTGCTTGGGCGGGATAGGACTTGCACGCGCGCAATCCCTTCACGTCGACCGCGGCACAATCTTCACCGTCGCCGCGCGCGCACGTTCGCTGACCATCGGCTCTAGAAACGGACTGCTCTTGTACTTCGCACGGTACGCATCGTCGATGCGCTCCTGGATCGCACCTTCGACCGGCTCAAACGCAACCTCTTTCGTCATGTCGGCCGCAACAATCCTTCCCGCCTTCTGCCGCACCGCTGCCTGATACCACCGCGACTTCTGCCCGTTGTATGCCCTTGCGTACAGTCCGTCCTCGACCACCACGGACCAGATCCAGGTCAGCGTGCCATACGTCTTTCCATCCTCGCGAAACGGCGCGATGTGCAGGTCATCCGTTTCCGCAATCTTGCGCAGCTCGTTCCTCGGCCATTTGGCCATCGTGCAACCCCCTTCTGTGCGCAGTGCCCGTCAGTCATGCTCCCAGGTCACTTCCCATCGCTCCTCTGGATGGACCGAGCGGATGATCAGCCGCCGGCCCGAGATGCGATACACCCGCGTCAGATGTTTTCCCACCAGCCCGCTCGTAATCGACCCCTCCACGTCATGCGTCACCGTGTGTGCGGCTTCGTTCACATCGTAGCTGCCAAACGAAGCCTCATAGCCATTCCGCACATAGTCATTCGTGACCGTGGATTCCGAGGCCGGGTACATGATCTGCACCGACATGTGTCCATCCCGCGTGTAGATCAGCGTGCCTTTCCTGTCTGTCACGGTGTGGAGTTTCCCATCTGGACCCGGCTCCTGCATGGAGACAAGATGCCACGCGCCGATCAGCCGGTTCTGGTCGGAGCCGCGTCCGGAAGTCGGGCCTCCCGCAACCTGGCCCTGCGCCAGAGCCCCCACGCCCACCACTGCTGCCAACAGAATCGCGAAAGCTGCCTTCATCCCAGTCTCCTTGCTTCCGCCGCGAACCATCGCCGTCCTCGGTACCATGCATTGTGCGCTCACGCGCGGCGCATTCTCAACAGCCCACCTGTTTCTCGTGAACCTCCGGGGGACCGCCGGTTGCCCCATTCATCCACGGCTTCATCCTGGATGAATGGGAAACCACCATCCCCGCCCCGCCAGCCGCACGCAGGGTCCGGCCCCCTCATCGCAACAACCCGTTTCATCCTGAAACGCATCGTTGCAACGCAGCGTCCCACGGCCCGCATGTTTCCCGGCTGTGCCTTCACAAATCCCCCATTTCTTACACGCTGCCGCTGAGCCCAATGTGGCACACCACGTGCCTATACCTGATGTCGGGACTCCGCCCCACCGCAGGCCACAACCAAGGCCAAGCGGCGACCAAGGGCCGGTCCCGCAGGGAAGCCGATACCATGAAACTGCATCGCCGATTGAATGCACTCGTACCGCGTCTTTTCGCGGCACTCCTCACGCTGCTGTTCCCTCTAGCCCTCCACGCCACCGATGGCCACTTCCTCCACGGCGCTGGACCCGTCAATGAAGCCATGGGCGGCGCCGACACCGGCCTCTGCCTCGACGCCACAGGCTCTGTCGCCTGGAACCCCGCCTGCACTGCGCTCTTCAAGGGCCGCCGCTTCGAGTTCCATGGAACGATCTTTATCCCCTGGCGCTCGCTCTCCAGCACCGTCAACGCCAACGCCTTCGGCCCAGGCGTACCCCCCGCCACCCTCAGCGGCACCACCGTCAGCCACACGAACACGGCCTTCATGCCTGGCCTTGCCTTCGTCTACCACGCGCCGGACAGCCGGAACTCGTACCACTTCGCCATGCTCGCCGTCAGCGGCTTCGGCGTTGACTACGACGAAAGCAAGGACTTCTCCAATCCGATCCTTACCCCGCAGCCACCCAACGGCTTCGGCTTCGGCAGCCTTCGCTCCAACTACGCGCTGCTGACCATGCCCATCGGCGCCTCGCACCAGTTCTCGGATCGCCTCTCCGCAGGCATCTCCATCGTGCCCGCCTTCTCCATGCTTAAGGTCGTTCCCGCGCCCTTCGCCACGCCCGTAAGCGCAGGCAGCACGATGTCTTACTACCTCTCGGCCTCCAACAGCGCTTGGGCCTTCGGCGTGGGCGCGCAGGCCGGTGTGCACTACAAGATCAATGACGTCGTCAGCGCCGGCTTCTCCTACCACTCGCCCATCTGGTTCCGCGACTTCAAGTGGGAAGCCGCCGATCTCACCGGCGTCAAGCACCCCATCGAGTTTGAGATGGATCTGCCCCAGGTGTTCTCCATGGGCATCGGCATCAAGCCGACGGAGCGCACCCAGATCGGCGTCGACGGGCGCTGGTTCGACTACTCTCACACCACCGGCTTCGACAAATCCGGCTACAACAACAACGGCGCGGTCGTCGGCTTCGGCTGGCGCAGCATCTGGGCCGTCGGCGGCGGCGTTCAGCAGCAGATCACCAAATCCACCAAGGTCATCGGCGGCTACAACTTCTCGCAGAACCCCATTCCGAACAGCCTGACCTTCTTCAACACGCCCGCGCCCGGCATCGTCCAGCACCACATCACGTCCGGTCTCGTGCAGCACATCCACAGTTGGGACCTCAACGTGGCCTACTACCACGCATTCCAGAACTCCATCACCGGTCCCTGGATTTCGGCGCAGGGCCCTGTCCCCGGCACCAGCGTCACCAGCAAGATGTCGGAAAACTCCGTCACGATCGGCTTCTCGCGGAGCTTCTGACATCCCGCACCCTCCCCGCGACCCAACCATCGCGCGGGAGGGTGCACCCTTCTTCCGGCTCGGAATCCTCCCGGTATTCGCCGCAAAGCTCCCACAAAGCCTCGTATCAATCTTTGGACAGATCGGTCATCTCCGCGTCAAAATTCTCTGACGCGCCACCGCACTGCCCGCGCAGACTATGCGCCGCGCCCCAACCCCGCAAATCCAGAAAAATCGTTCACGTGCTGCGGTCATTGTTTATAGTGCGTGCAGCGGCATCCCTGGCCCGCGAGGTTTTCCCATGGCGCGCCCCATTCCTCTCACGTTCATGCTGTTCGCGCTCTTCGTGTGCCCCAGCCTTGCGTCTGCGCAAGCTGCACTTCTCTCTACCCGGCCCGCCAGCGCGTCCACCATCACGCTCGGCCAGGCCGCCATTCCGCTCTACGGCCCGTGGAAGTTCACCCTTGGGGATTCTCCCGTTGACCCTGAGACCGGCAAGCCGCTCTGGGCCGAACCCGGCTTCGACGATGCAAGCTGGGAGACCGTGGACCTGACACCCGTGTCCGGCCAGACGGATCCCTGGGCCGGCGATCCACGCTGGGTACAGGGCTGGCAGGCAAGGGGACACAAAGGCTACTGGGGCTGGGCCTGGTATCGCCTGTCTGTAAGGGTTGAGGCGCAACCAGCAGAAGGGGTGGCGATCGATGGGCCGACCGATTCAGGCGACGCCTGGCAACTGTTTGCCAACGGGCAATTGTTAGGCAGCTTTGGCAAGTTCGGCAGCCAGGGAGAGGTGCAGCGGATCTACGCTACCCGGCCGCTGATGTTTCCGGTACCGCCCGCCGAACCCGTCAAGAACGGCGCCATGAGTGAGACGTTGGCCTTTCGCGTCTGGATGGGGCCCGGCAGTCTTGCGGACCCTGGCTCGGGCGGGTTGAACTACGCGCCGCTGCTGGTCGCGAAATCGGCCATGCAGGCGCAATCACGCCTCGATTGGCAGGAGGCGCTCCTGTCCAGGGCGGACGAGGCAACCTACACGATTGTTTTTTGGCTGCTCGCACTCTTGTCCGCGAGCCTGTTTCTGTTCGACCGTTCGGACCCGGTCTATCTGTGGGTGGCAGCCACACTTTTCATCTCGCCACTGGGTTATCTGGGGCATATCCTCTGCGCCAGTACAGATTGGCTCGACACCCGGTACAGAGACATCCTGCTCGATCTCTTCTCAGACCCCCTGCAAACGGGCGGATGGGTGATGGTGTGGTGGGTTTGGTTCCGACTGCGCCGGCCTGCATGGGCACCCAGGGTTGTCGCCCTCCTTACTGTCGCCTATGCGGTTTCCCTGAGTATGCAGACGCTGCTCGCCAATTTCGGCGTCGCTCTTCCGCATGGACAAGGCGCCTGGCTGTCCGGTGCGTTCGGTTGGAGCAGCAGCCTGACGAGGATCGCCTTCGTTCTGGTGCTCGCTCTGGTCGTCACAGCAGGCATTCGCGAGCAAGGCAAGGAGGGGTGGCTGGCTCTTCCCGTGGTGGTAGCGATGGCTGTTGAGTTGCTGGCCCCAGCTTTCGGGGTTGAAGTTCTGGGACGCTGGCACGGGATGAATATCCTGATTTGGGATTTGACTGATCCGTTTCTCGTGTTCGTCCTCAGCATTCTGATGCTGCGCCGGTTGCTGCTCTCCCTGCAGCGCCAGCGTCAGATGGCCCTCGACGTCAAGCAGGCACAGGAGGTCCAGCAGGTCATCCTGCCCCAGCAGCGCATGCAATTTCCCGGACTCGTCATCGAAAGCGAGTACCGCCCCGCCCGCGAAGTCGGCGGCGACTTCTTCCAGATCATCCCCCATGAAGGCGACGGAAGTCTGCTCATCGTCGCTGGCGACGTCACCGGCAAGGGCCTCAAGGCCGGCATGCTCGTCGCGCTGCTCGTCGGAGCCATTCGCTCCACAGCAGACTGGACACGCGACCCGCTCACTATTCTGCATGCCCTTAACCGCCGTCTTCTCGGCCGCGGCAATTCTCAAGCCACATGCCTCGCGCTACGCATCGACCGCGACGGCGGCGTCACCCTTGCCAATGCGGGGCATCTGCCGCCGTATCTCAACGGCGAGCCTCTCGCGATAGAGGGCGCGCTGCCCCTCGGCATCATCGAAAGCGCGGAGCCCTCCGTCATGGACTTTAAGCTCAAGTCCAATGACAAGCTCGTGCTCGTCTCGGACGGCATCGCAGAGGCTACGGACGCCACCGGCAATCTCTTCGGCTTCGAGCGCGTCCGCGAACTGCTCCGCGCATCCAGGACCGCTGCTGAAGTCGCCGCTGCCGCGCAAAACTTCGGCCAGGAAGACGACATCAGCATCATCTCCGTCGCACGCGCAGCAGCTGCAGAGCCCGTGCTGGCCTGAGTCACTCCAACAGACCACCGCCGGCCTGCCTCGATCGCGCTGCCTCACCCGTTCGCCGCGTAACCCATCCCCGTCAGCACGCCGCGCATGTATGCAAAACTCTCCGTCACGCCCGGCATCGGGTCCTCGCCGTGAATCTCATACTCCAGATCCACCCACCCCGGATACTTAATCGCAATCAGCGCCTGAAAAATCTCGCGGATCGGCAGCTTGCCCTCGCCCACCGCCACCTGGCTCTCTTTCACCTTCAGGTCGCTCAGGTCCTTCATGTGCACGTTAAACAGCCGTGGCCCCGCCGCGTGAATCGCCTCCACCACATCCGTTCCCGCGCGCACGCAGTGCCCCACATCGATGCAGCAGCCCATCCGCCGATCCATGCGCTCCACCAGCTTCAGCACGTCCAGCGGCGAGTGGTAGATCTTGTCTTCTGGCCCGTGATTGTGAATCGCGAACTGAATATCGTACTCACGCACAAACTTCTCAATCCGCGGCAGCGCCTCCGGCAGCGGATCGCCCGCCACAATCACCTTCGCTCCCGCCCTCCGCGCATACTCGAACTTCGCCCGGATATCCGCATCCTCGTTCTTCGGGAAGTACACGGCTCCCACCGCATGCACGTGAATCCCGTTTGTCCTGTAGTCGTAGAGCGCCCGCGCCTCGTCGTCCGCGTCCATCGGCAGATGGTCTTTCACATCCTTCGCATTCAGCCCCGTGATGCGCAAGTCGTGCATGTCCGCGATCAGTTGTGTGCGCATGAACTCGCGAAACGTGTAGCTCGCCAGTCCCAGCCGGATCGGTGGCACGCCGCCGCTCTCCGCGCGTGGCTGCGCGGGGAAAGCAGGTACAGCAGTGGCCGCAGCCGCGAGTGCGACGCTGCGAAGGAATGTGCGTCGATGCATCGAGGATTCCATCAGCAATGAGTCCCTTTCCAGACCACTCATTCCTAACAGACCCCGCCCTTGCTGCTCAAGCTCCTGCCGTCTGCGTTCGCGCGGTCACTCGTAGCGCAGCGCCTCGATCGGGTCCATCGAGGCCGCCTTCCACGCCGGATAAATCCCGAACACCAGCCCCACCAGACACGCCACCGCAAAGGCGACGATCACCCATGTCGCGGAAAGCGCCGCATGAAGGAACGACACTGCATAATGCAGAATCACCGTGAACAGGGCCCCTGCAAGAATGCCGACAATCCCGCCCACCATGCAGAGCGTCACTGCCTCCAGCGTGAACTGCAGCAGGATGTTCTTCTTCGTCGCTCCAATCGCCTTCCGCACGCCAATCTCGCGCGTCCGCTCTGTCACGCTCACCAGCATGATGTTCATCACACCCACGCCACCCACCATCAGGCCCACCGACGACACCGCCACCATGAACAGAAACAGCCCGCCCGTCAGCTGGTTCCACAACCGCGTCAGCGAGTCCGGCCCGAAGATCGCAAAATTGTCGTCCTGGTTCGCGTGTAACCCGCGCCGCACCCGCAGCAGTTCTCGAATCTCTTCCACCACCAGCGCCTTGTTCTCCTGGTGGTCATACTTCACCACAATCCAGTAGTCCTTGATCTCAGGATGGATCTTGTGAAACGTCGACAGTGGAAAGTAGGCCGAGTTGTCCTGCGTGTTCCGTCCGCTGCCAAACGGCTGCGGCTGCTTATCCAGCACGCCAATCACCGTGAAGATGTCCCCGCGGCACTCCACGTCCTGCCCCAGCGGCGACTCGTTGGGAAACAGATCATCCGCCGCATCATATCCCAGCACCACCACGTTCGCCGCGCGTCTTTCTTCATCCTCCGTCCACATGCGCCCCTGGGTCAGCTCGATGTCTACCACGTCCTTCACCTGCGAGGTGGTTCCATTCAGGATGGTGTTGTGAATCCTGTATTTGCTCCGTCGCATCGACACATCGCCCAGGCCCGTCTGGAAGTTCTGCGAGGTCAGCTCCGGGTCCACCGCCACCACGTGTGGCAGTGCGCGCATCGCCACGCCGTCCTCAAAAGTCAGTTGCTTGCGATTCAGTTCTTCGGTTGTGGGACGCTTGCCGAACGGCTCAAACCGGAACACCCACAGATCGTTCGTGCCCAGCGAATTCACAAACTGTGCGATGTTCGTATTCAGGCCGTTGATGGCCGACGAAATCAGAATCACCGTCGAAATGCCGATGGATATGCCTAGAATCGTCAGCGCCGAGCGCAGCTTGTTCTTGCGCAGCGTGTCCAGCGCCAGCTTCACCGATTCTTTTGAGTCGCTCAGTCGCATCGTTAAAGCTCCGCCCGCAATGCCACGATTGGATCCAGCTGCGCCGCCTTGTGTGCCGGATACACCCCGAAGAACAAGCCCACCGCCGTCGCCACAAACAGACTCACCAGAATGGACCAGATCTGCACCACCGATGGGAACGCCACAATCAGCGTAATGGCCTTTGCCACCGCAATCCCACCCAGCACACCAATCACCCCGCCAATCAGCGACATCGTTGCGGACTCCACCAGAAACTGCAGCAGAATATCCTTCCGCCGCGCTCCCAGCGCCTTGCGCACTCCAATTTCGCGCGTCCGCTCCGTCACGCTCACCAGCATGATGTTCATGATGACGATGCCGCCGACCACCAGCGAAATCCCGGCAATCGCCACCACCACCGCGCCAAAGTTGTTCAGGATGCGTCCCAGCAGATTCTGGAAGGTCGCGCTCGTGTCCACCGTAAAGGTGTCCGCCGCATCCGGCGCCAGGTGCCGTCGCACGCGCATCAGCACCCGCAGCTCATCCTGCGCTGCGTCCATCACCGCGCCGCCGCCGCCTGCATCCGCATAGATCGTCACCGAGCCATGCGCGCCATAGCTCGAGAGATATGCCGTCAGCGGAATCGCAACCCAGTTGTCCATGCTCCGCCCGAACATCTTCCCCTGCGGCTCGCCCACGCCGATAATCCGGTACGGCGTGCCGTCCACGCGGATCTCCTTGCCCAGCGGATCGCCTGGTCCCAGCATGTTGTCCACAATGTCGGACCCCACGATGGCCACCCGCGCGCTGTGCGTGTCTTCGCTCTCGGTAAACCCGCGCCCCAGCTCGATGTTCAGATTGGAAATTGCAGGCATCGTCCACGTCCACCCGCGCACCTCTGAGTCGGTCGTCGACTGCTTCCCATACACCACGCCGCCCGTCTTCGTCTGCGCCGCACCCACTGAGACGCACAGCTTGCAGTCCGCCAGGATTGCCCGGTAGTCGTCGACCGTCACATCGCGCCGCTTCTGGAACTCCAGCCATTCCTCAATCGTGATGAACGTCTGCGGCATCTTGCTGATCGTCACCACGCTCGCGCCATAGGTGTTGATCTTCGACGTCACGAACGCCTTTGCGCCATTCGTCAGCGTCACCACCGTGATCACGGACGCCACACCGATCACCACGCCGATCAGCGTCAGGATGCTCCGCATCTTGTTCGCCCACAGCGCCTGCAGCGCCAGTTTCACGCCTTCGATCAGTTCCATAACGTCAGGCTTTCCTGTCTGAGCCGCTTTCTCCGCTGGCTCTCCGGCGCTCCCGCATGCGGCAGGCAGCCGTCGGCTGATTCACCCAGTGTACGCAAAAACAGCGCCGCAGCACGGCGTCTTTTCCATCGCATCCACGCGGCAAAATGGGCGCCCGGCGCGTCAGGTACGCGCCGGGAAAGGCCAAAGCCCGCCCACCGATGCGGAAGGTCACATGAGATGCGATATCGCTCCGGCATTTGTTGGACGTGCAACCTCCTCGCCGGGCCGCAATCAACCCAGCCTGCACGCCGCGTCATCTTCAAACTGCGATACGCCCCACGAGGCCCGCCAGTTCCGCGTCCCTATGTCATTGTTCATGGGCTCGCAAATTGACCATCCTCCTCATTTCGTTGAACAAAACCCGCTCGCGCGTCGTAGCATACTCTGCAATGTGATCTCGCCTCGCCTGCCACACGTCTGCAGGCCCACTCCATCTCCTCGGAGGTTCAATGCACCGCGCATTCTCTCGTTTGTCGCTCCTTCTGTTTGCGCTCGCGTCCCTTTTCCCCTTCGCTGCTCCCGCTCAGCCCATCGGAAACGACCCCGCCGCTCAGGCGCCGCTTCTTCTGCGCCATCCATCCCTCTCGCGCGACCACATCGCCTTTCTCTACGCGGGCGACGTCTGGACCGTCGCTCGTGACGGCGGCGAAGCCGAGCGGCTCACCTCCAACGGCAGCGTCTCCGCAGGCCCTTACTACTCGCCCGACGGCCTGTCCATCGCATACTCCGCGCGTCTCCACGGCAACCTCGACGTCTACATCATCCCTGCCAAGGGCGGAATCCCGCGCCGCATCACCTGGCACCCTGCCGGCAGCTCCGTGGTCGGCTGGTCACCCGACAGCAAGAGCGTGCTCATCGCCAGCATGGCCGCCAGCTATCGCCACTTCCTCCGCCTCTTCACCGTCCGCGCCGATGGCTCCGGCATGCCCGAACCCCTGCCGCTGCCCGCCGGATTTGAGGGCTCCTACTCGCCTGATGGCCAATCCATCGCCTACCAGCCCATCAGCAAATGGGAGGAGGCATGGAAGCGCTACGTCGGCGGCCAAACCACGCCCATCTGGCTCGTCAACCTCAAGACGCTCGACCTCGTCAAAGTACCTCGCGAGAATTCCAATGACTCGAACCCCGTCTGGGTCGGCAACTCCGTCTACTTCCTCTCCGATCGCAACGGCCCCGTCTCGCTCTTCCGCTATGACGTCCCGTCGAAACAGGTCACGCAAGTCGAGCCCAACCACAGCTTCGATCTGAAGACCTTCCAGGCCGGGCCCGGCGGCCTCGTCTACGAGCAGTTCGGTTCCATCCACTTTGTAGACACCGCCACCAACGCCGATAAAGTCGTACCAATCCAGATTCACGGCGAGCTGCCCAACCTCGTGCCCCACCTCGCCAGCGTTCGCCCCGACGAAATCCGCAACTTCGCCATCTCTCCCACCGGCGCACGCGCGGCCTTCGAGGCGCACGGCGAAATCTTCACCATCCCCGCCGAAAAAGGCGACACCCGCAACCTCACCCAGACCCCCGGTGCCGCCGAACGCAACCCCTCCTGGTCGCCAGACGGAAAGACCATCGCCTATTTCTCCGACGTTTCCGGCGAATACCAGCTCTTCCTCCACGACCAGACTGGCTTCAAGGCCCCCACCGTCATCGACCTCGGGCCCAATCCCAGCTACTTCTATCACCCCACCTGGTCGCCCGACTCCAAGCATATTGCCTACATGGACAAGCATCTCCATCTGTGGGTCGTCGATGTCCCCTCCGGCAAGCCCGTCCTCGTGGACACCGGCATCTACGGCAGCTTCGGCGTAGGCTTCAACCCCGCCTGGTCGCCTGACTCCAAATGGATCGCCTACGAGCGTGACCTGAACAACCAGCTCCACGCCATCTTCCTCTACGCGCTCGACACCCATAAATCCACGCAAGTCACCGACGGCATGAGCGACGCCACCAGCCCCGTCTTCGATGCCAACGGAAAATACGTCTACTTCCTCTCATCCACCAATGACGGTCCCTCGCAGGCCGGCATCGACCTCTCCGCGCTCGATCGCTCCCAGACCAGCGCTCCCTACGTCGTCGTACTCGCCAAAGATGGCGCCTCGCCCACCCCGCCCGAGAGCGATGACGAAAAAGTGAAAGACGAAAAGAAGCCTGACGCCGAGAAGTCCACCGACGATCAAAAGAAATCCGACACCGCAAAGGACGAGGCCAAGTCCGCCGACGAGAAAGCCACCGGCGAAAGCGCAAAGGACAAAGACAAGGAAAAGCCCGTCACCGTCACCGTCGATCTTGAAAACATCGGCAACCGCATCCTCTCGCTGCCCATTCCCCCGCGAAACTATAAATCTCTCGACGCGGGCAAGGCAGGCGTCCTCTATCTCGAAGAGGGCTCACCCTTCGGCCGGCCTTCCGAAGAAGACGGGGAGTCAGAAATCCGCGGCGTCTGGCGCTTCACGCTCGAAAAACGCAAGCCCGAACTGGTCCTCAGCGATGTTGACCACTTCCGCGTCTCCGCCAACGGCTCCAAGATCATCTACGCGCGTCACGACACCTGGACCATCGCTCCCGCCGACGACCTCAAGCCCGGCAGCGACAATCCCGGCAAGCCGCTCAGCCTCGCCGGCATGAAGACCACCATCGACCTCCGCGCCGAGTGGCATCAGATGTTCAACGAAACCTGGCGCATCGAGCGCGACTTCCTCTACGACCCCAATACCCACGGCCTCTCCATCCCCAAAATCAAGGCCCGCTACAGCCCCTACCTCACCGGCCTCGCCTCGCGCGACGAGTTCACTTACCTCAACACCGAAATGCTCGGCGAAATCACCATCGGCCACATGTTCGTCGGTGGTCCGCGCCCCCACGATCATGACCCGAAGACCGGCCTGCTCGGCGTGGATTACTCCATCGACAACGGCCGCTATCGCATCGCCAAGATCCTCGGCGGCCAGAACTGGACCCCCGGCCTGGCCTCGCCGCTCACCCTGCCCGGCGTCTACGTCAAGCAGGGCGAGTACGTGCTCGCCGTCAACGGACGCGACCTCCACGCCACCGACAACCTCTACCAGGCCTTCGACGGCACCGCCGGCCAGCAGACTGTCCTCCACGTCGGCCCAACCCCTGACGGCAAAGACGCCCGCGACGTCACCGTCGTCCCCATCGCGGATGAAGATGGCCTGCGCAATATCGACTGGGTCGAGGCCAACCGCCACAAGGTCGACGAGCTCTCCGGCGGCAAAGTTGCCTACGTCTACATGCCCAACACCGGCGGCGGCGGCTACAACAGCTTCAACCGCTACTTCTACGCACAGCTCGATAAGCA
>JBKICP010000082.1:0-29339 GCA_046567085.1 Acidobacteriota bacterium | reverse complement strand
CGCCTGCATGGCCCACCGGATCCTGCACATACGTGCTCATCAGATTGGCGAAGTCATGCCGCGATGGCGGATCGGGAGGGAGCGCGTCGACCAGGTTGTCCATGGGACTGAGCGTGGTGATCCCGTGGTGCTCGGACCAGTTCCCGCGTGTGTCGAAGTTGACAGGTTCGAGCACGGCCATGAGTGGGCGCAGCGCATCGGTCTCCTGAGTCCCCGCCAGGGCGCGCAGGCTGGCCCACTCCTGCGTCATTTGCGTCAGGCCCAGTCCCTCCAGGCGCAGCGATTCGACCGCGAGTCGCCGGTACATATCGTCTTCGTTGGTCACGGTGCGGGGTGACCACAGGCGCTCGGCGATGGCCGCCGTGCGCGGCCAGATACGCGAATCGATCGTGACCGGCGAGACATATTCGCTCCACATGCAGGCCTCGCCGCCGAGAATCCGTGCTGCCTCTTCCGGCGTCAGGTCGCTGTGATCGGGCAGCGGATCGACGCGATAGTGCTGGGAGGCGGGATCCATGTGGTCGAGGTAATAGCCGGCGGAGAGGATGCCGCTGTAGCCCTGCTTCGCGCCGGCGGCGAGGGAGTCAAAGCCCCGCCACGACTGCACTACAACGTCTTTGGGCAGCCCCGGTGTGAGGACCTCATCCCACCCGATCATCTTCTTGCCGTGCTTCGTCAGAATGGGTAACAGACGCTGGTTGAAATACGCCTGGATGGCCGCGGTGCCCTTCAGATTGTGCGCGGCCGCGAAGGCCTGAATCTTCGCATTGTGCTTCCATTCGACGCCGTTGTTCTCGTCGCCGCCGATGTGCATATACGCGTCCGGGAAAATGTCCGACATCTCGCCGATGAACTTGTCGAGGAACTCGTAGGTGCTCTCGCGCGTTGGGTCGAGCACCGGATCGAAGACTCCGAATCTGCGCTCGATGGAGAACGGCCCCGGTCCGCTGGCGAGTTCGGGATAGCCGACCACCCACGAGGTGCTGTGGCCGGGGATGTCGAATTCCGGAACCACGCGGATGCCGCGCGCGCGAGCGTACGCCACCACTTCCCGGGCCTGTTCCTGCGTGTAGTACTGGCCGTCCGAACCCATGCCGGTCAGCTTCGGATAGATCTTGCTTTCGATGCGGAAACCCTGGTCGTCGCTGAGATGCCAGTGGAAGACGTTCATCTTCACCTGAGCCATGCCGTCGAGCGTACGCTCGATCACGCTGACTGGCTCGAAGTGGCGTCCGACGTCGATCATGAGGCCGCGCCAGCGGAAGCGAGGCTGATCCTGAATGGAAACAGACGGGATCCAGAAGCCGCGGGCGTCGCCCTGCACCAGTTGCAGCAGCGTCTCGAGACCGCGGATCGCGCCGACATCGGTGGCGGCGTGCAGATGAGCGCCCTGTGAAGTCACGTCCAGAGAATAGGATTCGTCCTCGCCCATGCCCTGGATGGCCTCGCCGGGGCCGTCGACCGAAACCACCAGCGTCCCGGCCGATGCATGTTGTGGGATAACGCCGGTCTGGAACTTCAGACGATCCATCGCCCGGTCCACCGCGCTTTCCAGACGTTCGTCATGCGTCTTATCGAATCCGACACTGAATCCAGCAGTGATCGGCAGCAGGCCCTGGCCCATCGTCAATTGCGAGGGCTGGGGCATCAGCGTATTCACAAACACGCGCTGCGGCGCGCCCCCTGGCTGTGCCATTGCGGCTCCGGTTGCTATCGCTGCGGTCACCACACCACTCATCACCGTACGCATCCACCTGCTTCGATCCATCTGCGATTCTCTCCGTGCTCCGCGTTCAGCTTACGCAAAGCTGTGCAGCAATTCCAGAGTGATAACCGCACCGAGAGAGAGTGCCCCTCGATCTGTTACCTTGTTTTTTCACCCGCAACAGGAGCTCACCGCGTGCGAAACCGATTCGCAGGTCTGATTGTCGTCTCCGTTCTCGCTGCTTCCTCCGCGCTGGCTCAGTCGGCGCCCGCCTACACACCTCCCGATGCTGCCACGAAGGAACTGGCGCGCGGCATCTTCCGGCAACTGATCGAGATCAACACTACGGACTCCGTCGGGAGCGTCACCGCCGCATCCAAAGCCATGCAGCAGCGTTTCCTCGACGCAGGTTTTCCCGCCGGCGACATCTTCCTCGGCGGACCGAACGACCGCAAGGAGAACCTCGTCGTCCGTTATCGGGGAACCGGCCCGCAGCCGCCGATCCTCTTCATTGGGCATGAAGACGTGGTCGAAGCCCGGCGCGAAGACTGGACCACCGATCCCTTCCAGTTCGTCGAGAAAGATGGCTACTTCTACGGGCGCGGTACGCAGGACATGAAGGAGAACGATGCAATTCTCGTGACGACCTTCCTGCGCCTCCACAAAGAGGGGTTCAAGCCGGACCGCGATCTGATCCTCGCGCTTACGGCCGATGAGGAGGGTGGCAAATCGAACGGCGTCGACTGGCTCCTGAAAAATCATCCGGAGCTGATCAAAGCAGCGTTCGCCTTCAATCCCGATGGCGGCGGCGTTGAATTGCAGAACGGCAAGGCCATCTCCGCCGATGTGGATGCCAGCGAGAAGCTATACGCCGACTATCGGCTGCTGAGCACGAATCCAGGCGGCCACAGCTCGCTTCCGGTACCGGACAACGCGATCTACCATATCGCCGACGCGCTCGAGCGCCTGCAGAACTACACCTTCCCCTTCGAGTTGAACGCGATTACCCGGGCCTACTTCGAGAAGCTCGCTACGCTGGAGCCCGCCGCGACCGCGGCCGATATGCGTGCCATGCTCGCGACGCCTCCGGATCCGGCGGCGATCAGGCGTCTCTCCGTCTCACCGGAATGGAACTCGACCATGCACACCACATGTGTGGCGACCCGGCTGCTGGCTGGACACGCCAACAATGCGCTGCCACAGATGGCCCAGGCGAATGTGAATTGCCGCATCCTGCCCGGCCACTCGCGCGAAGAGGTTCGGCAGGATCTGATCCGTGTATTCAACGATCCGAAGATCGCCGTCAGCTACGTTGACGATGCCGGCACCGTCTATGCCACCGCGCCCGATACGAAGGGCCTGCCACCGGTAGCGCTCAAGCCGGAAGTCATGGAGCCTCTGGAGAAGCTGGTGGCCGCCTACTGGCCCGGTACGCCCGTGATCGCCGATATGGCGGACGGAGCTTCGGACAGCATCTACACGAACGCCGCCGGCATTCCCACCTACAACTGGTCTGCCATCGAACTGGAAGTCAATGACGTCCGCGCGCATGGCAAAGATGAGCGCCTGCCGGAGGCGTCGTACTGGAAGGGCGTGCAGTTCTGGTATGACTACGTGCGGATAATCACCAGCGGAGATTGACTGCGGTGACCGGGGAAGCGTGAAGAAAGGGAAGTGGCAGCCGTTACTTCTTCGAGGCTTCGGCGGGTTGAGTCACGATACTCACGTTCGTGATGCCTGCCTGCTTCACGGCGTCCATCAGCGTCGCAAAGGCGCCAAAAGACACACTCTGGTCGGCGCGCAGGTAGATCACCTGCTTTGTCGTATCGGAACTCTGCGACCGCAGAATATTCGGCAGATCGTTCAGGTTCACCAGCTTGTCGTTGAGAAAGACCTGCTGATCCTTGTCGATCGTGACTACCGTCCGTTGCTCGGTGATCTCGCGCACGGTCTTCGTCTTCGGCACGTTGACCTGGATGCCGGACTGCAGCACCGGCGCTGTGAGCATGAAGATCACGAGCAGCACCAGCACCACGTCGACCAGCGGCGTGATGTTGATCTCGGCCAGCGCCGTCTGGGTGTGTCCGCTTCTACTTGTGAATGCCACGGGCCGTCTCCAGCGCATCCATATCAGGCTTGAGCGCTGCTTCTTCCATGCTGTTCAGCAGTTCGCGCGCAAAGTCGTCCATGCGCGCCGCAAAGTCGCGGCACCGTGCGGTGAACTGGTTGTAGGCGATCACAGCAGGGATGGCCACCAGCAGGCCCGCGGCGGTCGTGATCAGCGCTTCCGAGACGCCTGGGGCGACGGCACGCAGCGTCGCAGTGCCTTCGGTGCCGAGGCCGTGGAAGGCGTCGACGATGCCCATGATGGTGCCGAAGAGCCCAACAAACGGAGCGATCGCGCCGATGCTGGCCAGCCATGTGAGCCGTTGCTCCATGGCCGTAAGAGATTCGCTGGCCGCCGTCTGCCCGGCGCGTTCCAGGGCTGTGATGTTGCGCGGGGGCCCGAATCCACCCGTCTGGCGGCGATAGGTCTCGTAGACCTCATCGAACACGTTGACCAGGGGGCTGGGTTTGAACTGTTCGCTCACGGTTGCAATTTCCTGCAGCCGGTTGGCCTTGCGGAAGGCGCGCAGAAAACGGCGGCTTTGCGTGCGCGCACGGCGAAACGCGGCCCACTTGCCGAGAATGATGGCCCATGAAAAAAGACTCCCGACCAGCAGCACGCCGAGCACCGTCATGGCGACAGGGCCGCTGTTCCGGAGCATTTCCACGATCGCGCTGCCGTTGTTCACCGGCGGGGGCGCGACGGCGTTCGCATCCTGAAAAAAGAGAAATGCGGTAATGAGACTTATCATTGCCTGCTTTCACGTTACCAGAAGCAGGAATCCGGCGTGGGGTTGCACGCCGGACCCAGGAACCTGTTCCGTTACACCTCGATCCGGGAGAAGAGCCAGGCGCTCGTCCCCAGAAAGATGGCCGCCAGGGCGCTCAGCAGGAAAAGGTCGAGCAGGAAGTTGAACTGCCAGTTGAAGCTGAACTGCCAGCTGCCGATCAGGACGCCGCGCAGGCCGTCGATCCCGTAAGTCAGCGGGTCGAAATGCGTGATCCACGTCAGAACCCTGCCAAGGTTCTTCAGCGGAAACAGCGCCCCGGACAGGAAAAACAGGGGCATCACCAGGAAATTCATCAGCATCTGGAAGCCCTGCATGTCCTTGATGGTCGATCCGAACGACGCGCCCAGGGCCGCGAAGACCAGGGCGATCAGGCCGATAAAGATGCCCGCCGCAGGAAGCGCCAGCCAGTTATGTCCGGTGCCGTTCTGATGCAGAGGGCGGAAGCCGGCGATCAGGCAGACGATCAGCATCAGCAGCCCCTGCAGGCTCGCCACCGTCGCCCCGCCCAGCGTGCGCCCGAAGATGATCTGGATGCGCGGCACCGGCGCCACCAGCGTCTCCTTCAGGAAACCGAACTGCCGGTCCCACAGCATGGCCATGCCGGAAAAGACCGAGCTGAAAAGTACCGTCATGCCGATGACGCCCGGGGCGATGAACTGGATGTAGTTGCCCGCCCCCGCCTTCGCAAACACCGGCCCGAAGCCGAAGCCCAGCGCCAGCAGATAGAGCGTCGGCTGACCCAGCGATACGATGATCTGCGCCCTGGAGCGGAAATACCGCTTCAGTTCGCGCAGCCACATGATGTAGATTGCGCCCATCTTTAAGTTCTCCTCTGAGTTGGGTGCTGTTCGCGTGCCTCTAGCGCCGTTGCTGCCACATCTGCGCAAAGCGCCGCATTGCATCTGCGGAATTCGCCGCTTCGTCGCGGATCGACGTCCCGGTCAGCGCCAGAAACGCATTTTCCAGCGAGTCGGTATTGGTCTTCGCCTTCAGTTCCGCCGACGTGCCGATGGCCACGATCGAGCCGTGATCCATGACGGCGATCCGGTGCGCGACGCGGTCGGCCTCGTCCATGTAATGCGTCGTCAGGAAGACCGTCGTTTTCTCCTTCTCATTGAGCGCCTTCACGTGGGTCCACAGCTGGTTGCGGCTCTGCGGATCGAGACCCAGCGTCGGTTCGTCGAGAAAGAGGATCCTCGGCGTATGCAGAAAGCCGCGGGCGATCTCAAGCCGCCGCTTCATGCCGCCGGAGAAGGTCTTCACGAGGTCCTTGCGCCGTTCCCATAGCTCGAAGAGCTTCAGCAGGCTCTCGATCCGTTCCGTGCGAACCTTGTGCGGCACGTGATACAGGATTCCGTGCAGTTCCATGTTTTCGTAAGCGGTTTGCTCCCCGTCGAGGCTCGGGTCCTGGAAAACGATGCCGAAACGCTGGCGTGCATCGCGCTGCTTCACCCAGGGATCGAAGCCGTCCAGATGAATGCGGCCCGAGGTGGGTCGCAGGAGGGTCGTGAGCATTTTGATCGTGGTCGTCTTGCCCGCGCCGTTCGGTCCGAGGAAGGCAAAGATCTCCCCGGTATCGACCTGGAAGGTAATGTCTTTGACGGCAGTAAATTCACCAAACGTCTTCGTCAGATTCTCTACGCGAATCACGGTAAACGTCTCCGAAGGGCAAGGTTGTGGTTGGGGACAATCTCTCCAGTGTGCCAGAAAGGGCAACCGGTGGCTATCGATTTGGGATCAATGGGACGACCGAAAATCCAGCATCCGCCGGGCTCGGAACAGCATCGCTCGGCGGGGCTGCTCGATCCGGGAAAGCAAGGGGTTCAGTTCGAGAAAGACCGGCTCCCAGGACGCTCAGTCCGTTATTTGGCTTTCCTCAATTGGGGCGTCCAGGTCACGTGACTGTCCGCCTCGATCGCGATCTGGAGCGTTCCTTCCTGGCCGAGTTGCAGTTCGGGACCCTTCACCGTGTGGTTCTTATGCGCTGCGTCGGTGAAGTCGATGCTCGTCCCATCGGTGCCCAGCGCATGAAAGCGGTAGCGGAAGCTCGCGCCCGGTGCGATCGCCTGTACGCCGAACGATCCGCCCGGATAGCTCACCTCGACCAGCGAAACCGGTGTTGTTTGATGATTGACGATCGTGCATGCGATCCAGGGCGATTGGCAACCCGCCAGTAAAACGATCAGACAAAGTGCAACTCCGTACCCTGCGGCTCGCCGCACCTTCGGCCAATCGATTGCTCGCATCATCCGCTGCCAGACTATCACCCGCGTCCCCGCCGCGCGCCATCTTTCCAGGGCATCATCACTTTGTAGCAGGGAATTGCTGTCGCGTTCGCTTTCGTGGCGTGGAGCAATTTTCTCCTCACCAGCCACCGTACCGCGGCCTGTGCCGCACTTTTCGAGACGCCGATGCACTCAGCCATCTCCTGAAAGCTCACCTGGACGTCTTTGCCGCCGCGGGCCTGCGCCGCCAGCCACAGGTAGACCAGAAAGCTGACAGGCCTGCGGTCGTGTCCGACCAGATCCCGCATCAATACGTCCACGACGTAGTCATCGATGGTCGCCATTGTCTATACCAATTGTTACTATAGCGATCCGTGGATGATTGCGCTGTACCGGCGCGCTCGTTATGCTCCGGAGTCGAGGAGAGACTGCATGATTCGAGGCATCAAGTTTGTCGGGATTCCTGTCACCGATCAGGACCGAGCACTCAAATTTTGGACCGATGCTGTGGGACTGATGGTCGCCACCGACCAGCCGTTCAACGAAAGGCAGCGCTGGATTGAGTTGAAGGTTCCCGGCGCCGACACCGGCATCTCGCTTTTTACCCCGGACGGGCATGAGAGCCGCATCGGTCAGTTCCAGTCGATCTCTTTCTGGTCCGACGATGTTTTCGCGACAGCCGATGCAATGAAGAAGAAGGGGGTTCTCTTCGCGCAGGAGCCGAAGAAGGAGCACTGGGGCACGTCCGCTGTCTTCAAAGATCCGGACGGCAACATGTTTGTGCTCTCGAGCCGTTGAGCGCAGCGGATGAAAGTTCCGGGAGAGAGGCAGGGCTCAATGCCCACTCCGGCTTACCGCCCGCTGCCTGTTTTCAGATCAGCGGCTTGCGTTCAAGCGCCCGCGCCGTCAGAACCACGCCCGTATCGCGCGTGTGCAGGGTAATGGGGAACGCCAGCACATTCCATACCCACCGATCGCCCTTGCTGGGCAGGTTGAGCACTCCGCGGAACGTGCGGTCGATATAGGTCTCGCGGGTTTCGGCGACGGTACTCAGGATGTCCGCCCAGTCCACAGCCAGTTCGGGCATCTCCTCGAACATGTTGCGGCCCGGAAACCAGTCGCGCGGCTTTTCCAGCACCCGTGCGCAGGTCTCGTTCACGTACTGCCAGGTTCCGTCGCCGTCGAGGATCTCCAGTACCACGTCGTCGCCCATGGCCATGTTGATCCGCGAATAGAAAAAGTCGCGCGCATCCACCACCACCGGCTTGCCGCGGCGCTTGGCTTCAAACGAGCGCAGGGCAGTCACCAGGTCGTCGATGGAGCTGTAGCCCTTCAGCAGGTGCATGTCCTCGACACCGCCGAAGCGGCGTTCCAGCGTCGCCGACAAAATAATAATGGGCACCTGTGGGTGGCGCGCGCGCAGATGCGATGCCACGTCGGTGCCGAATTTTCCCGCGCCCAGGTGATAGTCCAGCACCGCGATATCGATCTGGTCGAGCAGCGCCTCGGCCTCCTCCACGGTCCCCGCAGTCTCCGTCACATATCCGTACTTGCGCAGAATCGTCGACCGCAGCAGCAGATTGTCCGGATGATCGTCGAGCAGCAGCACCCGAATGGGCGCGGTGGAGGGCTGCACCAGCGACAACGTGGATTCCTGGTCGTTCGTGGGCATAAGGAATGTTTTGATGCAGTTGAAGGCAGGTGTGCTGTTTTAGCCGGCGCGAAATTTGAGGTATTGCGTATTACTCTACTCTTCGCTCTTCGGTTTGCGCTGAAATTGTCGCAGCAACTGCGGTAACCGGCTGAAGAGCGCAGACGCTCGCAGCCACTGCTTGTGATCGAAGGCCGGCGACCCGGCGAGCATCGATCCCGCCGGAACATCGCCATGCAGCCCCGCCTGCGCAATGGCGATGACGTTGTCTCCGATCCTGCAGTGCCCGGCCACGCCGACCTGGCCGGCGAGGATCACGTTCTTGCCCACATGCGTCGATCCGGCCAGCCCCACCTGGGCGCAAAGCAGAGTATTCTCGTCCACCGAAGAGCCGTGCCCCACCTGCGCCAGATTGTCGATCTTCACTCCATTGCCGATGCGCGTGGCCCCCACGCTGGCGCGGTCGATACAGGCGTTGGCCTGCACCTCCACGCGGTCCCCCAGAATGGTCGGTCCCGATTGCGGGATTTTGTGCCAGTGCCCCTGCTCATCTTTGGCAAAGCCAAATCCGTCCGATCCCACCACCACCCCGTTCTGCAGAACCACATCGTCGCCCAGCTGGCAGTTCTCCCGCACCACCGCGTGCGCGTGCGCGAAAAAGCGGTTCCCAACGCGCACCCCGGGGTAGAGGACCACATGGGGCAGAATCACCGCGTCATCGCCCACGACCGCGTTCTCGCCGATGACGGCATAGGCGCCGATGCGGGCATTCTTTCCCACGGTGGCGGTCGCATCGATCACGGCCGTCGGGTGGATCCCCGCCGGGCACGGCGGCGGCTGGTAGAACAGCTCGACGGCACGCGCGAAGGCCAGGTAGGGATTCTTCAGACGCAGGGTGACTGCAGGCACTTCGGGAAAGTTGGGCTCCACGAGAATCGCGCTGGCGCGGGTGGTCTGGGCCAGAACCGCGTACTTCGGATTCGCCACAAACGTAATCTGCCCGGGCTCAGCTTCTTCAATGCCCGCGACGCCGGTAATCTCTGTTTCGGGCGCCCCATGCAACTCCGCTTCGAGAAGGCGCGCCAGTTCGCCAGCCTGCATGCCGCGATTGTAAATTGCCCTTCGCCGGTTATTTCCGTGTTCCTGCTCACACCCGGCGTTTGGAAAACGTCCAAGCCCTGTGGCATCATCATCTGAGCAAGTGGTGACGATCCCGCAACCCACACGATTGAACAGCCAACGACCAGCACTGCGCGCTCTAGCCATCGGACTGGCCGTCCTGGGCATCTGTGTTTTTGCGTGGGGACTTCGGTACAAGCTCTCCTTGTACGATGCATCCCGCGGTGTTGTGCACCACGTCCAGGTCGCCAAGCTGATCACGGCCAACGAGCGCCGCGCCGTTCCAGCCACGGATCTGCGCCCCATCCGGGACTTCAGCGCGCTGGCCTTCGTCACGGCGCTGGCCTTCTCGTTCCTGGCTCTCCGGCAATTTCGGATCTCCCTCGCTTTCGCGTCTTTCCTGACGCCGGCATTTCGCGTTCCGGTGCCCATCGTGGTACCCAGTGCGGCAATATTCATCCGGCCGCCCCCGCGTTTTCGCTAGTCTTTCTCTGGACCAGGGTCAGGGCCTTTCGCCGTTGCTGTAACTGGGCTGCGGCTGGATGTGCGCCGCTGGGTTTCTCCCTGGTCTAACTCCGCTCGGTCAGAGTCTCACTCCCAGGAAGGTATCGCTCCGGATATGCGCAAGCGCCTTTGGATCATTGTTTCTGCCCTCGTCGCCATCCTCGTGGTCATCGTCGTTGTCGCCTTACACGGACGTCGCCGCTCGGACACCGTCGAAGCCGCTCCTGGCCCTCCCGCCGCCCAGGTCGCCGTGGCCCATCGCGGCAATATTCTCCAGGTGCTCACGCTGGCCGGACAGTTCCAGCCTTACCAGGTCGTGGACGTCCATCCGAAAGTGTCCGGATTCATCCGCAACATCTATGTCGACATCGGCGACCGCGTGAAGCAGGGCCAGACCCTCGCCATCCTCGAAGTCCCCGAACTCAAGGCGCAGCTGGCGGGAACCGTGTCGGAAGTCGCGCGCAGCAGCGATGAGATTGTTCGCGCCCAGCATGAAGTCAAGCGGGCCGAATCCATGCACGCTGCATTGCACGCCGACTACCAGCGCCTCCTCGATACGTCGAAGGCACAGCCGGGCCTGGTGGCCCAGCAGGAACTCGACGACGCCCAGGCGAAAGACCTCTCGTCGGCCGCCGATGTCGACGCCGCCAAGGCCGCGCTGGCCGCCGCGCAAAAGGGAATGCAGGTTTCCCAGGCCGACAATCAGCGTGTCAGCGCCATCGAGGACTACACCAAGGTCGTCGCGCCCCTGACCGGCGTCATCATCTGGCGCTATGCCGACACCGGCGCCCTCATTCAGCCTGGAATCAGCTCCAACAGCCAGGATCTGCCCATCGTGAAACTCGCCCAGGTGGACGTCCTCCGTCTGCGCCTGCCCGTGCCCGAATCCTATGTCCGCTATGTGCACCTCGGCGATCCGGTCCAGCTCCGCGTGGATGCTCTCGGTCGCTCGTTTACCGGCAAGGTCGTGCGCTTCACCCGCGAACTCAACTTTGAGACCCGCACCATGGAAACCGAAGTCGATCTGGAGAACCCCGGCCTCGCCATCGATTCGGGAATGTATGCGAACGCCCTGATGCGCCTCGCCCACTCCGACAACGTGGTGACCGTACCGGTTGGGGCCGTCATCCTGCGCGGCAACCAGCAGTTCGTGGATGTCCTCGACAGCGACAATCATGTGCACGCGCACGCCGTCGAACTCGGAATCCGTGGCAGCCGGCTGGTTGAAATCAAGAGCGGCGTGAACGCCGGCGATCGGGTCGTCACCGCCGCCCAGTCGAAGTATGGCGACGGCGAAGCCGTCACCCCCGTGGTGGAAAAGACTCCTGCCTCGGAAACCGCTCCTCAGACCGGGGGCACCATCGACATGAATGCCGAAGCCGCTGCCGCCGCCAACAGTGAGGCGCAGGACTAAATGCCGAAGTTCGCCCTCAGGTTTCCGTATTTCATCCTGATGCTGTGTCTCATGGTCTCGATTGTCGGGATCGTGAACATCTACAGCATGCCGGTGGATTTGTTCCCCGACATCGACATGCCTGTGGTGGTCGTCGCAACGTTCTACAGCGGCATGCCGCCGCAGCAGATCGAAGCCGATATCACCGATACCTTCGAGCGCTTCTTCACGCTGGCCGCCAACGTGGACCACAGCGAGTCGCGCTCGCTCACCGGCGTCAGCCTGATCAAGATTTACTTCAAGCCCGGCACCGATCCCAATGCCGCGCTGAGCAACGTTGCCAACCTCGCCATGGCGGACCTCCGCCGTCTGCCCCCCGGCACCCTGCCGCCCGTCGTCCTCGGACTGACGGCCTCGACCCAGCCGGTCTGCCTCGTCACTCTCGAAGGCAAGGGGCTCAACGAAACGCAGCTCAAAGATTACGCGCAGTTCCAGGTGCGCAACCAGATCTCCAACGTGGTGGGCGCTTCAGTCCCGCAGCCCTACGGCGGCACCTACCGCCAGATTCAGGTTTACGTCGATCCGCTCAAGATGGAGGCTCGTAACCTCAGCCTTGAAGATGTCGTGAAGGCGGTCAACGACTCCAACCTCATCCTGCCCGCCGGCGACGTTCGCATCGGCACCAAAGACTTCAATATTTACGCGAACAGCCAGTTTCCCGACGCCAAGTCGATGAACCAGATGCCCCTCACATCGGTTGGCAACGGTTCGGTTCTGGTCGCCGATATCGGGCATGCCGAAGACTCCGGTGCGCTCCAGTACAACATCGTGCGCATCGACGGCCAGCGCTCGGTCTACGTGCCCATCTTCAAGCAGGGTGGCAAAAGCAACACCATCGACATCGTCAATGGCATGAAGGCTTCGATCAGGCACCTGGTCGATATCCCCAGCCAGTTGAAGACCGCCGTCGTCTTCGATCAGTCGGTCTTCGTGAAGCTCGCCATTGCCAACGTCGCCAAGGAGGCGGGCATCGGCCTGGTCCTCACCGGCCTCATGATTCTGCTGTTCCTGGGCAGTCCGCGGGCCACCATCGCAGTCATGCTCTCGGTGCCGTTATCCGCCATCGCCTGTCTCATCCTCACCAACTGGATGGGCGGATCGATCAATACGATGATCCTCGGTGGCCTCGCCCTCGCCTTCTCCCGGCTCATTGATAACGGCGTCGTGGTCCTCGAAAACATCTTCCGCTACATGGAGGGCGGCGAGTCCCCCCAGGTCGCCGCGGAAAAGGGCGGCACGGAAGTCTCGCTTGCGGTTCTCGCTGCCACGGTTACCACCTCGATCGTCTTCCTCCCGGTCGCGGCGCTCTCCGGGGTCAGCAAATATCTGTTTACGCCCCTGGCGCTCGGCGTCGTCCTTTCGATGTTCGCGTCGTACGCGTTTGCGATGACGGTCGTGCCCCTCTTCTGCTCTCTGTTCATCCGCTCCCATGCTTCCCACGCGCAGCCCGGCGCGCCACACGATGGCCATGCCGCTCCTCCCCGGCGCCGGTTCAGTTTCCAGACGATGGTCGACGGATTCAACCGCGCCTTCACGCGGATGGTCGACGCTTACGAGCGCCTTGCACGCCGGGCTCTCAATCGTCCCGGATGGACCACGACCATCATCCTCGGTTCGGTGGCCTTGGTGCTGGTGGCCACCTTCCCGTTTCTCGGCAAGGCCTACTTCCCGCGCACCGATCCGGGCCAGTTTGTCATCAACGTGCGCATGCCCTCAGGCACACGCCTGGAGGTCAGTAATCAGTACATCGCCCGCGTGGAAAAGATCATTCGTCAGGAAGTGCGCCCCAAAGACCTCGACATGATCGTTTCCAACATCGGCGTCTATCCCGATCTCTCGGCGATCTTCACCTCCAACGCCTCCATGGATACCGCCTTCGTCCAGACCAGCCTGAAGGAAGGCCATTCCATCGGCAGCTATGAATACATGCGCCGTGTCCGCGAGCGGCTCTCCCGCGAAATGCCTGAGCTGACGACCTGGTTTCAGGCCGGCGGCCTGATCGATGGCGTCGTGAATCAGGGCCTGCCCGCGCCCATCGACGTACAGGTAAGTTCGATGAACCTGAACGGCGCGTACAACCTTGCAAGCCAGCTGGCCGCCAAAATCCGCACATTCCCCAATGTGAGCGGCACCTACATCCCGCAGGACGTCAACTATCCCGGCATTCAGCTCAACATCGACCGCGAGAAAGCCTCGCTCATCGGCCTTTCCACCCAGGATGTGGTCGATGACGTCATCACCGCTCTGACTTCCGACGGCATGATCGCCCCCAGCTACTGGATCGATCCGAAGACCGGCAACAACTACATGGTGACCGTGCAGTACGCGAATCGCTGGATCGATCACATGTCGATGGAGGACTTCGAGAACATCCCCCTGCGCGGCATGCAGCCGCACGGATACAGCCCCATCGAGGAAGCCCATGGCGCAGCCGACCTGAAGAACAACATCTGGGTCGGATCCCACCGCACCGGTTACACGCCGCTCCATTCGGTTGCGGATATCCGCCTGATCAACACCCCGACGGAAGTCGACCACTATCAGATCCGGCCCGTCATTGACATTTACGTCGCTACCAAATCCGAGGCCCTCGGCCAGACCGGCGATCGCATCCGCGCACTGCTGAACAACACGCATACCGATCGCAACACCCGCCTGACGCTCCGCGGCGCTGTGGTCAACATGAACGATGCCTTCCGGGACTTCGGCCTCGGGCTCCTGATCGCCATCGCTCTTGTCTACCTGGTGCTCATGTCGCAGTTCACCTCGTTCATCGATCCCTTCATCATCCTCATGGCCATCCCGCCCGGCCTCGCCGGCGTGATCGTCTTTCTGCTCATTACCGGAAGCACGCTGAACATCATGTCGCTGATGGGCACCATCATGATGACCGGCATCGTGGTTTCCAATTCGATCCTCATTGTGGACTTTTCCAACATCCTCCGTGCCCAGGGGCGGCCCCTCCTGGAAGCCACCATCGAATCCTGCAAAATGCGCCTTCGTCCGATCCTGATGACCTCTCTGGCTACTCTGCTTGGCATGATCCCCATGGCTCTCGGCTTTGAAGCCGGCAGCGAACAGTACGCCCCACTGGCCCGCGCCATTATCGGCGGCCTCGGGGTTTCCGTTGTTCTCACCATGTTCCTGGTGCCGGCTGTCTATTTGATGATTCACGCTCGCGCCGAACGCGGGCATCGTCCCACCGAGGAGGCGCGGTAATGCCAAAGTTTGCCCTGAGGTATCCCTTTTTCATCATCATGCTGTGCCTCATGGTGGCGCTGGTGGGCATCGTGAACATCTACAGCATGCCGGTGGATCTGTTCCCCGACATCGACATGCCTGTGGTAGTCGTCGCCACCTTCTACAACGGCATGCCGCCGCAGCAGATCGAAGCCGATATCACCGACACCTTCGAGCGCTTCTTCACGCTGGCCGCCAACGTGGACCACAGCGAGTCCCGTTCGCTCACCGGCGTCAGCCTCATCAAGATTTACTTCAAGCCCGGCACCGACCCCAATGCCGCGCTGAGCAACGTCGCCAACCTCGCCATGGCGGATCTCCGCCGTCTGCCCCCCGGCACCCTGCCGCCCGTCGTCCTTGGTCTGACCGCATCCAGCCAACCCGTCTGTCTCGTGACCCTGGAAGGCAAAGGCCTTTCGGAGACGCAGCTCAAAGACTACGCGCAGTTCCAGGTGCGCAACCAGATCTCCAACGTCGTGGGCGCCTCGGTCCCCCAGCCTTACGGCGGCACCTACCGCCAGATTCAGGTCTACGTCGATCCGCTGAAGATGGAGGCCCGCAATCTCTCGCTGAACGACGTCGTCAAGGCGGTGAACAGCTCCAACCTCATTCTCCCCGCCGGCGACGTCCGTATCGGGAGTAAAGACTTCAATATTTACGCGAACAGCCAGTTTCCCGACGCCAAGTCGATGAACCAGATGCCGCTCAAGTCGGTCGGCAACGGTTCAGTGCTGGTCGCCGATATCGGGCATGCCGAAGACTCCGGCGCCCTCCAGTACAACATCGTGCGCATCGACGGCCAGCGCTCGGTCTATGTGCCCGTCTTCAAGCAAGGCGGCAACAGCAATACCATCGACATCGTCGACGGCATGAAGGCGGCGATCAAACACCTCGTCGACATTCCCAGCCAGCTGAAGACCGCCGTCGTCTTCGATCAGTCCATCTTCGTCAAACTCGCCATCAAGAATCTGGTGAAGGAAGCCACCATCGGCCTGGTGCTCACCGGAATCATGATTCTCATCTTCCTCGGCAGTCCGCGAGCCACCTTCGCCGTGATGTTGTCCATCCCCCTCTCGGCACTGGTGTGTCTGCTGGTCACGCATGCCATGGGCGGCACCATCAACACGATGATCCTGGGTGGCCTGGCGCTCGCCTTCTCCCGGCTCATCGACGACTCGGTGGTCGTGCTGGAGAACATCTTCCGCTACATGGAAATGGGCGAGCCGCCGCGCATCGCAGCAGAGAAGGGCGGCATGGAAGTCTCCCTCGCCGTCCTCGCCGCTACCTCGACAACCTCCATCGTTTTCTTCCCCGTGACGTTTCTCAGCGGCATCAGCAAATACATCTTTACCCCGCTGGCCCTGGGCGTCGTGATCTCGATCTTCGCCTCATACTTCTTCGCGATGACCGTGGTTCCGCTCTTCTGTTCGATGTTCGTCCGGCTCCATCATCCGGCCGGCGACGACGAGCACGGCGACACCGGCCGTCCGTCCTGGTTCCAGCGGCTCATCGATCGCTTTAACTTCCACTTCCGCAGGATGCTCGACAGCTACGAAGCTCTGGCTCGCCGCGCCCTGGTGCGCCCGACCTTCACCGCGGTCGTCATCCTCGGAGGAGTGGCCGTCATTCTGGTGGGACTCTTCCCCTTCCTCGGCCGTGCCTACTTCCCGCGTACCGATCCCGGCCAGTTCGTGATTAACGTCCGCATGCCCTCCGGCACGCGCCTTGAGGTCAGCAACCAGTACATCGCCCGTGTCGAGCAGATCATCCGCCAGACCGTTAAGCCCGACGATCTTGGCATGATTGTGTCGAACATCGGCGTGTATCCAGATCTCTCCGCCATCTTCACCTCCAACGCCTCCATGGATACCGCCTTCGTCCAGGCCAGTCTGAAGGAAGACCATTCCGTGGGCAGCTACGAATACATGCGTCGTGTGCGGACGCGGCTCTCTCGCGAAATGCCCGAGTTGACCACCTACTTCCAGGCCGGTGGCCTGGTGGATGGTGTCATCAATCAGGGACTGCCGGCGCCCATCGATGTCCAGGTCAGCTCCCAGGACATCAATGGAGCCTACGATCTTGCCGAGCAGCTGGCGGCGAAGATTCGCACATTCCCGAACGTCAGTGGCACGTATATCCCGCAGGACGTGAACTACCCCGGCATTCAGCTCAACATCGACCGCGAAAAGGCCTCCCTCATCGGACTCAGTGCGAAAGACGTCGTCGACAACGTCATCACCGCGCTGACCTCCGACGGCATGATCGCCCCCAGTTACTGGATCGATCCCAAGAGCGGCAACAACTACATGGTGACGGTCCAGTACGCGAACCGATGGATCAATCACATGTCGATGGAGGATTTCCAGAACATCCCCCTGCGCGGCGTGCGCCCGGTCGGCTTCACCCCTCTCGATCAGGCCCTCGCCTATTCCGATAACAACCCCAGCCAGTGGATCGGCGACCACCGTATCGGCTACACGCCTCTCAGTTCGGTCGCCTCCGTCCGCCTGATCAACACCCCAACCGAAGTCGACCACTACCAGATCCGCCCCGTCATCGACATCTATGTCGCCACCAAAACCGAGGCTCTGCAGGGAGTCGGCGCCCACGTCCAGAAGCTCCTGAACGACACGCACCCGCCCCACAACACCCTGCTGCACATGCGGGGCGCTGTGATCAGCATGAACCAGTCCTTCGAGGAGTTCGGGCTCGGACTGATCATGTCGATCGTCCTCGTCTACCTGATCCTGATGGCGCAGTTCACCTCCTTCCTCGATCCCTTCATCATCCTGATGGCGATCCCGCCCGGGTTGGCCGGCGTGGTTCTCACCCTGCTTGTCACCGGCAGCACGCTGAACATCATGTCCCTGATGGGCGTCATCATGATGACCGGTATCGTCGTCTCCAACTCCATCCTCATCGTTGAGTTCTCCGGCATCCTGCATGAGCAGGGCATGTCGCTGCTCGATGCCACGGTCGAGGCCTGCAAAGTCCGTCTGCGCCCCATCCTGATGACCTCGCTGGCGACACTGCTCGGTATGATTCCCATGGCCCTCGGAGTCGAAACGGGCTCCGAGCAGTACGCGCCCCTGGCCCGAGCGGTCATCGGCGGACTGGCCGTCTCCGTCATCGTCACAGTCTTCCTGGTCCCGGCCGTTTACCTCGCCATTCACTCCCGCAAGCAGCATCGGGACAACGAGCGCCGCGGAGCCGAAGCATGAGCCGACGCCAGCAACAATCTCCGGTCCAATCGCTTTTCAGCTCGGAGGGATGGCATCCATCCCTCTCTCCCTCCAACACAAGCTCTGGAAAAATGAAGACCCTTCTTACGTCTTTCGCCGCTCTCGCCTTCTGCGGAGTCGTTTCCGCCCAGTCGAAACTGCCGGTCGCCCCCGGCCCGCAGTTGCTCTCCTCGCTCCAGCAGCCGGCAACCATGCCGCCGCAGCAGTCCGGGGCGACGCAATCCGCCGCCGCCGGCGGCAATATGCCGACTCTCACGCTGGTGCAGGCCGAACAACTCGCCATCCGCAATAATCCCCGGGTCACGGTGGGCAAACTGGAGGCTCTGGCCGAGCACCAGGTCACCCGCGAAGCCCGCTCCGCGGAACTGCCGAGCGCCACCATTGCGGCCACCGGCGTCGACGCCGAGGAGGCGGGCCGCCTCTCCGCCGGATCGCTCACCTCTTCTCGCCTGTTGCAGCACGCAGGCGCCGGCGTCAATGTTACCCAGCTGATCTACGACTTCGGCCACACCCACAATATGGTCCTCTCCCGCAAGCTTGCGGAGAAGGCGTCCAACGCCAACGCTCTCGCGACGACGGAAGAGATCGTTCTCACCACCGATCAGGCCTTCTATAACGCCTTGATCGCGCAGGCGGAACTGGATATCGCGAAGCAGACCGTCAGCACCCGCCAGACCACCGACACGCAGGTCACGCAGATGACCCGCAATAAACTCAAATCCACTCTCGATCAGAGCTTTGCCGACGTCGACCTTTCTCAGGCGCAACTCCTCCAGCTCGACGCACAGAACAACGACGATTCCGCCATGGCAGTTCTCGACTCCGTGCTGGGTCTGGACCACGAGGTCCGCTACCGGCTGATGGAGGACAGCGCCTCGCCGGCTCCGCCGCCGGCATCCGTCGACGGACTCGTCCAGACCGCACTGCAGCAGCGTCCGGACCTGCAGGCGCTCACCTACGATACGCAGTCGGCGCAGAAATACGCCCGCGCCCAGTGGGACCAGCTTCTGCCCAGCCTCACCGCCGCCGGAACTGTGGGGACCGTTCCCGTTCGAACCGACAGCTACTACACCAGCAACTGGTGGGGCGGGGTCGGAGCCAACCTCAATATTCCCGTCTTCACCGGCTTTCTCTACAACGCTCAGGCGAAAGAGGCGAAGTATCGCGCCCAGGCCGCCTCGGAGAATGCGCGCGACCTCCGCGATCGAATCGTGCGCGATGTGCGCACCTCCTGGCTGCAGGCCAACAACAACTGGCAGCGGATGGCCGTCACGGCTCAGCTGGTGAAAGAAGCCAACCTGGCCATGGATCTCGCGTCGACGCGCTACAAGCTGGGTCTCAGTTCCATCGTTGAACTCAGCCAGGCACAGCTGCAGCAGACCAGCGCGCAAATCCAGGACACCAGCGCCCGCTATCAGTACCGGCTGGCTCTCTCCACGCTCAACTATGAGATGGGAGTCACCCCGTAGGGCAGGGAAGTCGCAGCGGTTCGTAACGACCCCTGCCCCTGTGAACTTGCTGCCGCCGCGGTGGGACTGTGTACAACGGAGCGTCTGGCGGCGCTGAAAACAGGACCCCGCGGCATGCTGTTGCGCCTGCCCCTGCCCCGGGGTTGATCCCGCCTTCCCGAGCCGCTGCGCACCATCGACACAAGCTTGCGCAACATCGGCTTCTGTTCGCGGAACCAGCTCCGTGTGCCAAACGGGTTCCGTACCGGTCTTAGGCGTAAACACGAAGTCCCGGCGAGAATCGCCGGGACTTCGTGTTTGCCTGCGAACACCCGAGAGTTACGGCGCTCCGCTGCCCACAGAGCGGCTCTCCGTCTGGTAATTCAAAGCGCCCTGGGCCGCCTGCCCCGGATACTGCGCGTTGATGTGCATGTCCACGATGTTCCCTTCGAATTCCACCAGATCGCTCACAATATCCGTATCCGTGCGGATGATCGTCAGATACGAGCTGTTCTGCGACGCCACGTAGACCTTGCCGATAGGGTAGTTGTAGACCGCGCCGATTGCGTGCGGATTCGCCGTCAGCGGAATCGTCTTCTGCACCGTGAAGTTTCTCAGGTCAACCACCGAGATGCTGCCTGGCGACACCGGGCTTCCATCCGGATTGGTTCCAGCATTGATGTCGCCCTGGTTCGCCACGTACACACGGCTCCCATCCTGCAACACCGCAACGGCGACCGGATGCAGTCCCACCGTCACCGTCGCAATGACTTTTCCGAACGTCGAGCTGTCGTTGCCGTAAACATCCAGGCTGGCATCGATAATGCTGATCGTGCCCGCGTCGTAATTCGCCGTCACCAGCAACTGTCCGTTGCGGTAGTAATCGGCGTAAACCGGGCCCGCACCCACCGTGATGGTGGCAGTCGGAGAAAACTGGGTATCGAGAGCATTCAGCTGCGAATTGATCACCGTCACCGTTCCGCTGCCACGGTTCATGATGAAGGTGCGCTGCGCGTCCTGGGTCATGAAGCCGTACACCGGGCAGACTCCCAGCGGCAGCCGTGCCGAAATCGTATTGGTCGTCGTCTCGATCGCGTCCGCTTCACCCGTCGTGGTTACACTGCCAGGCGTGGCGCAGGCTCCCCAGGTCAGGTTTCCGCCCGTGCCTGTGTGTCCCTGGCTGATCACGTACATGCGTTCCGAGGTGCTGTAACCCGCCAGATTGATCACCGAAGGCGCTACGGGAATTTCCTGCTTCAGTGCCGGCGGCGCCCCCGTCATCTGCGCAATGCAGTTGGTGGTCAGGCAATCCGGACCGTGCAGCCCCACTTCGGTGACGTACAGCTCGCCGTTGGCCAGCAGCGTATTCGTCGGCTGCGAGCCGGGCAGCAGCGTGCTGGTCAGCACGTTCTTCGTTTGCAGGGAGGTCGACGTTGCCGTTGCTGAGGTCAGAGACCCGTCGCAGTTCGGCGCGTAAACCGTCGAGCCGCCCGAGTCCAGCGAAAACGTGAGCGGTCCCAGGCCGCCATTGCCCTGGGCCACCACCGCATCTCCCGAAAAATTCAGCAGCGTGTAGATGGCAGGCGTCCCGAAAGCCGTGCCGGCGCAGGGCCCCGGCTGCCCCGCGGCCAGCGGAGCAAACCCGGGTTGCGAAACCACCGTAACGTAGGCCGAGGGCAAGGCTGCCGGCCCCGTCGGATTAATCGGCGTGACGACAGGCCGGTACTGGTTGCCGCAGCCGATCGCCAGCGTCACCAGCCCTGCGGAGACGCCCACCAGCGCCGCGGCCGCCAGCCCGGAGGTCAAAACTCGTTGGGAAAGAATCCCGGCTGCCCGCCGGCGCAGAACAGATGCCTGACTACGCAATCGCAATACCTGACTCCTCAGCCAGCCCGGAATCTTCACCTTCGCTCTCCGATTCCGCGCGGGGCTTCAAACCTGCTGGTGACAAAAAGGTTGATTGTTGCCTGCCCCTCATCATAAACGATTGATCCCAGACCGGAAAATCCTGCCTGAGCCAGTTCTGGTGCGGTCCTGCCGCGATGCGAACCAGTCTCGCTGCCTGCAGTCCCTGAATGGACGAGATTCTCCTGCAAACGTCACGGCCCTTTGTGCCAGGGCCGCGAGTTTCGTCAGCTCTTCCGCTATTCCACCGTGATCCGCGCGCCGGAGCCAGCCGGAACCGTGAGGTGGCAGCGGCCTTGCCCGTCGAGTTTCGAGGACGACGACGGAGCAAGGCTCGCATCCCGGCTGTCGAGCGCCGGAGCCCGCAGGGTTTCCACGGCGACAGCGCCGCCATGACCGAACTCCAGCGTCAGATCCAGATCCTTCTCGGCATCCTTGTTGAGCACCACGACCGACCGTTTTCCGCCCGGCAGTTCCGCGGCATACGCGGTGGCATTCACTCCCGCCGCCTGAAGACTCGCGGTCAGGTCGCTGGTGAACAGGCGTCCTCCGCTCAGCGATCCTGCAAACTGCAGGCCCCGCGCCACCGGCTCCAGCACATAGTCGTCGCCGAACGTAGCAATCGGCGTGTAGAAGGGATGCGGGTGCGACGCAATCTGCGCCGGCGTGGCGCCCTGCTGTTCCAGCAGCGTATCGCCGGGCAGGGAACCGCCCACCGAGTTCGCGACGGACTTGCCCGTGCCTCCGTGCAGGTTCACGCCGGAGTAGTTGTTCCGGGCCAGCAGCAGCGAGTAATCCGCCGACCACAGCGCAGCCGCAAAAACATCGGAGACACCTGGCTTGCCTCCTCGATAGCACGTATTGCCCTCGGTCATGCGCACGCGTGCATGCATGGATTCCGCCGCAGCGGTCGCCGTGTTTGCAGTCTTCTGCACTTTTGCCATCGTCGCCGGCATCAGCAGGTTCGGGATGTTCACCGCCGGATTGGTCGCCGGGCCCCCGAAATAGTAGTGGTGCGTGAGAGTGGTGACGTGCGGTGGATCGGTGATGGACGGCCACTGCGCCGCGATCTCGGTCAGCCAGTCCACCCGGGCCGCCACGTCCGGCATGCCGAACTTCGCACCCGGCACACGCGCCGCAACCGCTCGCGCCATACCGAGCCATTCCTGGAGATAGGTCTTCGCAGACCACGTCTCCGGATCGCGCAGATGCCGATCGAACATATCCACTTCGTTGCCGATCTGGAAATACTGCAGCCGGTGACCGAGAATCCGGGCCACAGCGGCGGCTTCTTCCGCGGCGCGCTCCGGCGTGTTGGTCCCCATGCCGATGCCGTAGAGCACCGTCCAGCCGGTCGCGTTCAGAAACTCTGCCAGATTCTGCACAGCCTCGGTGCTCACGGGATAGAACTGAGCCTTCGGCTCTCCGACTACCTCGCGTACGGGCCGGTGCGCGGGCTGCGTCGAACCGGGTGTCGGCTTCCACCAGGCAAACTCACTCGTGTTGCCGCCCAGCCGCAGCACGCCGTGCGAAGAGATTTCACGGAACGCGCGGATCAGACCGGTATTCTTCGATGAGAAAAAGTCAGGGTCGGCGAGCTGCTGCACCTCATACGAGAGCCCGATAAAGTCCTCGGGCATGTGCGGTCCCTCGGCTGCTCCTGAAATCTCCAGCTTGACCTGAACCCCGCTCTTTCGCTGGGCGGGCAATTGCGTTGCTCCTGCGGCCATGGCAGCCGTTGCAAGAAATCTGCGCCGTGTGACAGTACGCTGTGGCATCTTCCTGGTCTCCGTCCCACATGGTAGCTGGCGTAACGGCATGCGCGTGCCTCGAATCGAGGATCTGTCCCGTTATCCGGACCAGGTATATTCAAACCGTCACCTGGATGTCATCCGCACCCCAAACCGGACGCCCGCACCAGGACCGCCTTCGCTGGCAATCCCAGGCCGTGCTCCTCCTGCTCCTGCCCGTCATTGCCGTCTGGGTCACCCTCGAGGCGGGACAACTCTGGTATGCCGGAGACCCCTCCCTGTGGTTCGGCGCCGGCCTTTGCCTCCTGCTGGCGGCCGTCGTTTTCTTTACTCGCGCGGCCACGCCGGGCGCAGCCCTTACCGGGGCCGTCATCGCCGCCGCGCTCTGGCTGCAGACTCCCGGCCTCCACAGCGCGTTGTGGCCACTGCTGGCCCTCCTGGTGCTCACCTTCTCGGCCACGCGCTTCGGCCGCCGCCGCAAGGAGGCTCTGGGAATCGCGGAAGCGCGCCGCGGTCGCACCGCTTCGCAGGTTGCTGCCAATCTGGGGGTGGCCGCGCTCGCCGGAATCCCCCTCTCCGCCGCTCATGTCTTCACCCCGGTAGCCTTTGGAGGCCGCGCCGCCATGGCGGCCATGGTAGCGGCCATGGCCGAGGCCGCCGCGGACACCGTCTCTTCGGAACTCGGCCAGGTGCTGGGCGGGACGCCGCGGATGATCACGACCCTGCGCAGGGTGGTTGCAGGGACCGACGGCGCCATTTCGCTCGCGGGAACGCTGGCGGGAGCGCTGGCAGCGGCACTGCTGGTGGGAGTCGCGTGGTTGGCACTCCCGCAGTTCCCACGTCGGGATGCGCTCCTGGCGCTGGTGGCCGGCATCGCCGGGACCCTCGTCGACTCGCTCCTGGGTGCGGTGCCGGAGCGGCAGGGCTGGCTCAATAACGACGCCGTCAATATGCTTTCAACCCTGACCGCGGCGCTCCTGGCCGCCAGACTCACCGACTGGTTCTGAATCCGCCTGCCCCGTCGCTCTTAGCCTCTGGACTCCAAAGCCTGCTGCGCCGATGTACGGGGGCGCCAGCGATACGCCGCAATCGAATTGCGCCAGAAATATCGGCTCGCCGCCTTCGCGCCCTTGCCGTCGACGTAGCGCTCCGCGAGGTGAAAAGTCTCCGCATACGTCGCAACGTGATCGCTGTTGGGCCAGTCGCTTCCGAAGAGCACGCGATCCTCACCGAAGATCTCCCACAGCGCATCCAGATTCTCGCGGTAGTGCCCCACGTCCGTGACCACGCGCCCGTCGATCCGCACCGGGATCTCCGAGAGCTTCACATACACTCGCGGATTGGCGCCGAGAGCCCGCAGGTTCGCCTGGTAGCTTCGCAGCGCGTCTGGCTCCGTCGGTAGCGTCGCGTGGGGCAGGTGATCGATGACGATGCGCAGCTCGGGAACCTGCTGGGAGATGCGCAGCACGGCGGCGATCAGTGCCGGATCGGGGTTCGCGCTGTCCATCGTCAGCCCGGCGGATGCGAGACGGCGGAGCCCGTCGATGAACGCGGGATTAGCGGCATCCTTCGTGAAGTCGCGATTCCACAGGTTGCCGCAGCGGATCCCAAGGAACCGCGGGTTCTGGTGCAGACGCTCCAGATCCTGCGCAAAAGAAGCATCGCCCGGCACAAGATCCCCGATGAATCCAACAATGATCGGCTCGTTTTCGATCAGACGCAGCACCCAGTCGTTGTCCTTCGGGAGCGGAGAAGCCTCGATCGCGATGGCGCCGACAATGCCGAACGGCTCCGCGATGCGCGCATAACGTCGGGGTAGCGCGGGCTTATAGATCGGGTCGTTCGGCTCCGGCCAGGGCACGCCACCGGGGCGGCGCGGATCGAACAGGTGAATGTGAGTGTCGAGGACCGGTGCAGCCTGGCTGGCTCGCGCCGCTCCCGTGGCGAAGCCGATGGCCGTTGCACCGCCGAGTTGGAGAAGTTGCCGTCTGTTCATGAGCGAAGAGCAGGCTCCCTGCGGATGGTTGGCCGGCGGCTAATCGATGCCGAGCTGATGTTGCAGTTGTTCGAGGCTCACGCCTTTCGTCTCAGGGTAGATGAACAGAACCACAAAGAACTGCAGCACCATCATCGCGGCAAAAAATCCGAAAGGCGCAGCCTTGGAGTGGGCCGCAACCCAGGGAAACAGACCCGAGATGAAGGCGTTCATGATCCAGTGTGAGCTGCTGCCGAGACTCTGGCCTTTGGACCGAACCCGCGTGGGGAAGACCTCCGAGATGTACACCCAGATGACCGCGCCCTGCGAGATCGAAAAGAAGAAGATAAAACCGACCAGCAGCCATACCAGATCGGACTGGTGTGACCCGGAGGCGAAGATGCCGGCGACACCGGCCAGACAAGCCGCTGTGCCGACCGACCCGATGAGCAGCAGCGACTTGCGGCCCAACTTGTCGATGAGGGTCATGGCGAGCACCGTCGCGCAGAAGTTCATGGCCCCGAGCAGCACCGCCTGCTTGTCCCCGGAGATCGAGGAGAAGCCGGCGTAGCCGAAGATGTCGTTGGCATAATAGAGAATCGCATTGATGCCGGCCAGCTGATTGAACATCCCGATGGTCACGGCCAGAAAGATCGGCAGTCGGTAGCGGCGCTGGAAGAGATGCTCGCTTTTGGAGGTGCGCTCGAGATGGATCGAGTCGATGATCTCCTTCAGTTCGGCCTCCGTGTCGGGTGTCCCCATCATCTGCAGCACCTGGCGCGCTTCGTCGATGCGGTTCTGCGTCACCAGCCAGCGTGAGCTCCGTGGGATGCCGAAGAGGAACAGGGCGAAAAGCCCCGCTGGAATGGTCGCCACCCCGAACTGCCAGCGCCACGCAGCACCCGTGTCAATCAGGCGCGCCACGCCGTAGTTGGAAGCGTAAGCAAGCAGAATGCCGGCTACGATATTGATCTGGAAGAGGCCGACAAGCCGTCCGCGCAATCGCGCCGGAGCCAGTTCGGCCAGATAAACCGGGCCCAGCACCGAGGAGCCCCCGATGCCCAGTCCGCCGATCAGCCGAAACGCCAGCAGCGAAGGCCAGTTCCACGCCAGCGCGCAACCGGCCGAAGAAACGAGGTACAGCAGCGCCATGATCCGCAGCGCTTCACGGCCGCCGATCTTTTGTCCCAGCGGACCCGCCCCGATGGCGCCCGCTACCGTCCCCCAAAGCGCAATCGACACGGTCAGGCCAAGAGCTGCGGCACTGAGGTGAAAGACCTGGGTCAGTTGCTGGGTGGTGCCCGCGATCACGGCCGTGTCGAAGCCGAACAGAAGTCCGCCCAGCGCGCCGACCAGCGTGCTGCGAAGAAGAAGAGCGTTGAGTCGCATGCAGGCTACAGGGTACAGCCAGCAGGGCACTGCATGCAGTACACACGTACGGCCCCGGAAAGATTACCGTCATCCGGTTACGGCACCGCACCGCAATCGAGCGTCCAACAGCGAGAGGCAACAGAGAAGCCCGAAAGCGGCGGTTACGGGTCACGCGCTCCGCATTACGGACTTGGGATAGTGGCGTAGCACAAGGGTGGGTAAAATCACGAATCACAGCGCGCGGCGCCCAGTGAAGTCGCGCAAAGACCTCACCCGATCCACAAAGAGAAGCGCTGGCGGTGTGCGCTTCCGGGGGGAGACCGCATGGTCAGTAATCCGGTGCAGCGCGAACACGACTTCATCGCCTGGATCGAATCCCAAAGACGAGACCAGCAGCCGTTCTTTGTCCCGCTGGAGGACGAGCAGCCTCGATCGCCTGCGGCGACCGAAATCGAGCCCGCCAGCCTGGCATACGGGGACGGCTGGGCGCGCCGGATGCCCGACGGACTTCTGATCGCGGCCGCGGTACTGGGAGCGTGCATCGGGTGTCCTATCGGCTCAGCGACCGGCGGCGTGGCTGTGGGATTCCTGTGCGCTGTGGCGGGCGCGCTGCTGGGAGAATTGCTGGTCCTGGCCATCGCCGGGCTCCTGAAACTGGCACTGCGGGGGATTATGCAGGGCATCGGGATGGCGACGGCGATGCTGCATTCGCGGGCGCGATGACGATGGGCGTGCGCTGCCCCCGCGAGGTACCGGTACAAACGTAACCAGATTGCAAAATTTCTGTTGCACAATCGGCCAGCCGTGCGGGACAATTGTTTACGGGATCGTTTGAAACGATCCCTTTTTCATTGGGTCACGCGATCCTGATTCTCCTGCGATTGCTGCCGGTCAGCCCCGGATTCCAAAAGGGGCGCCGTTACGACAGGCAGCCGGAGGGAAAGGGAATCGCCTCCGATGGATGGTTTTGTTACACTCGCTAAGTATCGGATTGTAAAGGCGCAGCGCAGCCTGGGAAGTTTGCTCTGCATCGGTTCCACCACGAACGATTACCTGAGTACTTGATCCCCCGAACGGTCGGTTGACCGAAAACGAGTCTGTTGGTACTTTTCAAGCCTTACCAGACAGCAATATCCGCTGCCTGCCCTGGCTTCGAAAGACCGATTGAGGGGTTATCCGGGATTGTCCGGAAAAAACTGCATTGCGCACGCGTTACTACATCATTTTCGTTGCACGTGAGAAGGACGGACGGCTTCGCAAGATCCCGATTCCCCTCCACTACGCCGGTGTCTTTATCGCCGCGGCAGTCGTAGGAGCCTTCACCATCACCGGGATGGCCGGTTCCTACACGCGCATGCTCCTCAAGACAGCCAACTTCAATCAGGTGCGACGGCAGCAGGAAGCCCTGCGCAAGGACTTTAACCAGCTGCAGCGCGTAGCGCACGAAAAGGACATCCAGGCGGCCTCGCTGGGTTCGCTCGCCAGCGAAGTGAGCGCGCTCTACGGTCTGCGCAAGAGCCTGGCGGCGAAATTTGCAGCCGCCGCCCCAATCGCGCCCGGCAGCGAGGATCCGGTTTCGGCTCCCTTCACGGAGCAGGCCTACACCCAGTCTCTGAATCAGCTCGCCTCGCTCCGGACCAGTGCGCTCTCCGGCAGCCTGCGCACGTTCACCTCCGGCATGGCCGGGAATGTTCCCGCGGATTGGGTCAACCTTGCAGGTGCGCCATCGCTGTGGCCGGTCATGGGCCCCATCACCAGCTCCTTCGGAGAGCGCGAAGATCCGCTGAACATGGGCGAAGGTGAATTCCACGCAGGCGTGGATATCGGCGTCGAGTTTGGAAGCCCGGTCCACGCTACGGCCGACGGTGTTGTCACAGCCGCGGGCATGGCCAGCGGCTATGGACGCGAGGTCATCCTCAATCACGGCAATGGCATCGAGACGCTGTACGCTCACCTTTCCGGCTTTACCGTGACGCCCGGGCAGCAGGTCAAAATCGGGCAGGTAATCGGCTACGTCGGCCTCAGCGGCCGCACCACCGGGCCAAACCTGCACTACGAAGTGCGCATCCACAATACGCCGGTCAATCCGTACCGTTATCTCCGCGAAACCGAGCAGCAACTCGCCAGCAGCGAGGAAGCGACTCTGGGGCTCGGCAAGGGCGGCAAGTAAGAACGGCCCAGCTCACAGAAGAGCTGCGTTCCGCGATCCGCCGCACCGGCTTCTGGAAAACCTATGTCGCAGGACCGTCGCACCACAATCATTTCCAGGAGAACGCCCGAGTCGGCGGCCATGTTGGCCAGCCTTCAGCGAGCGATGTCGATCACCGCTCGCATGAACCGCCTCACCTTCAACGATGCCGAAGAGATCCGCGCCATCTTCAGCGAACTCATCGGCGCCAAAGTGGATGACAGCTTCACGCTCATCCCGCCCTTCTATGCCACCGGCGGCACCGACCTCCGTGTCGGGCGCAACGTCTTTATCAATCAGAACTGCACCTTTTACGATCTCGGCGGCCTCGACATCGCCGACGATGCCATGATCGGACCGAATGTCAGCCTCATCACCTCAGGCCATCCCCTGGAGCCTTCGCAGCGGCGTGCCTGCGTCGTCGCCAGGCCCATCGTGCTGGAGCGAAATGTATGGATCGCCGCCGGCGCCACCGTCATCGGAGGTGTGACTGTGGGCGAGAATTCCGTTGTTGCGGCAGGTTCGGTCGTCACGAAAGACATTCCCCCGAACACCCTCGTCGGAGGCAATCCGGCACGAGTCATTCGCCGGATCGGCGACTGAGCGACGCCCAAACTCTCCAGCGCTTACGCGGGTCCAGCCTATCGTGTGCCCCGAGGAACTTG
>JBKICP010000081.1:0-18299 GCA_046567085.1 Acidobacteriota bacterium | reverse complement strand
GCGCGCCGGGGACCAGGCCACCCTGCCGGAAATCGCGCAGGTGGTGCTCGGCATCGTGCTGGTGATCGTGCTCTGCAACCGCCTGCTGCCCTACGCCTTCTTCGCGCGCACGCGGGGATCGTGGATCGTGCGCTGGCGGTGGTTCCTGCGGCTCCTGCTCTGGCTGGTGCTGCCCATCACGCTCTTCGTGCAGTTCCTGTCCTCCATTGCCGCCCTGGCCGAGGAGCCCGCGGGCACCGGCGGCGAGACGACCGCGGCCGAGGCGGTCGAGGCGCTCATTGAGGCCGGCGAAGAAGAAGGCATCATCGAGGAGAGCGACCGCGAGCTGGTGCGCTCCGCGGTCGAGTTCGGCGACAAAGTCGTGCGGGAAGTGATGACGCCCCGGCCGGCCATGTTTGCCGTGCCCGGGACCATCACCCTGGAGCAATTCCTGGATCTGATCCGGGCCCAGGCGTTTTCACGCGTCCCGGTCTACAAAGAGACCCTCGACAACGTCACCGGGATCGCCTTCACGCATGACCTTCTGCAGATCTCCGATGCCGAGGCGCGCTCGAAAACCGTTGCCTCCATCCAGCGCCCGGCCGCCTTCGTGCCCGAGACCAAGAAGGTCAACGAGTTGCTCCGCGAGATGCAGCGCGAGAAGCAGCACATGCGGATCGTCATCGACGAATACGGCGGCGTCGCCGGACTGGTGACCATCGAGGACCTGCTGGAGGAGCTGGTCGGCGCCATCCGCGACGAGCACGACGACGAAGACAATACTGCGGTCATTCGCGAGCCGGGCGGGACCTGGGTGGTGCCGGGTACGCTGGAGATCGCGCAGGTGGAGGAGATGCTCGGCGACGTGGAATTGCCCGAGGATGTGGAAGCCACCAGCGTGGGCGGCCTCGTGAGCGAGACCGCCGGGCGCATCCCGCAATCGGGCGAAGTCGTGGAGGGATATGGCCTGCGCTTCGAGATTCTGGCCTCGACGGACCGGAAGGTCAATCGCCTGCGGGTATCGCGGTTGGCCGCGGCCAGTTAGCCTATGCCTATGAAGATGCGGTCGGGATTTGTATCGATTGTCGGACGGCCCAACGCGGGCAAGTCGACGCTGTTGAATGCGCTGATCGGCGAGAAGGTGGCGATTGTCACGGCGAAGCCGCAGACGACGCGCACGCGAATTCACGGGATCGCCGAGGTGCCGGAGCGCAAGGGCCGGCATCCGGTCGCGCAGGTGGTGTTCGTGGATACGCCCGGCATCCATCGCCCGGCCTCGCAGCTGGATCGCACCATGATGCACGAGATCCACGAGGCCCTGACCACGCGCGACGTCGTCCTGCTGGTCGTGGATGCGGTGCGCAAGCAGGCCCATCGCGTCGAGGATGGAATCCTGAAACTCGACCGCGCGAGCGAAGAGGCCCTCGCCTTCCAGATGATTCAGGGGATCGATTGCCCGGTCTTTCTGGTCGTCACGAAAATCGACCTGGTGCCGAAGGAAGCCCTGCTGCCTCTGATCGAAGGGCTGAGCACCCTGCACAAGTTCGCCGAGGTCATCCCTGTCTCCGCAAGAAAAGGCGACGGCCTCAAGGTCCTGCTGCACAAGATCGCCGACTATCTGCCGGAGGGCCAGCGCTGGTTTCCGAAGGAACAGTTCACCGATCAGCCGGAGCGCTTCCTGGCCGCGGAGCTGATCCGCGAACGGATCCTCCTCGAAACCGGCGAAGAAGTCCCCTACGCCTCGGCGGTCATCGTGGAGCGCTTCGAAGAGCCCCCGCCGGAGCCGCAGGGAAAGCGCCGCCCGGGCAGCAAACCCCCGGTCACCCGCATCTCCGCGGCGATCTACTGCGAGCGCGAAGGACAAAAAGCCATCCTGATCGGCAAAGGCGGCAGCAAGCTGCGCGAGATCGGCACCGGCGCGCGCAAAGAGATCGAGGCGCTGCTGGGCACCCGCGTCTATCTCGAACTCCGTGTCCTGGTGCGAGAGCACTGGCGCGATTCGCGGGTCTTCGTGGAGTCGCTCGACTGGCGCAAGCAGCTGGAAGAGATGGCGGTCAGGGAAAAGGAGTAACCCAAGCGAATAGCCCGAACCGGGAGCCGCAAGCCGGGAGCCGCAAGCCGGGAGCCGCTAATGTCCCGCTTCAGAATCGCCTTAACTTCTGTTGTCCCGAATGAGCCCCGTGGCCTTTTCGCGAAGCGGTGCTGCGCAGCAGCACGACGGTAGAAGCCCCGGCCTTCAGGCCCGGATTACTCCAGCCCCGTGGCCTCGCCACCGCTCCCCTAACCCTTCCCCCCGCCCCTCTTCATCCTCGTACGCATCGCCTCGACCCGATCGCGCAACTCGATGCCGGCCGATCTGCGATCGGGATAACTGCCCCGGTCGGGATAGAACTCGACTTCGCTCGCGAGATGGCTGCGCGTCAGGGTTCGCAGCAGGTGCGGGAAGAACGACGCGTCCCCGAACCAACAGAGATCCCGCTCCTCGACGCCGCCCGCGCGATAGGCGATGGCGGCGCCGGTGATGTCCACCTTGAGCTGAATCGCCGGTTCCAGCAGCGTGGGGTGGAAGCGCCGGACCTCGCTCCCGTCGGTGCTGGTGCCTTCGGGAAACAGCAGCACAGCAACGCTGCGCTCGAGCACCGACTGCATCTGCCGAGCGACCGTTTCTGCGCTGGCGCGGCTCTGCCGGTCGAGAAAGATGGTTCCTCCGCAGCGCGCAAAGAAACCAAACGCCGGCCAGTGACGAACTTCGTGTTTGGAGACAAACACGCACGGATTCGCCGCCGCATAGACGAGGATGTCGAGATAGCTGAGATGGTTCGAGCAGATGAGTCCCTGCGCCGGCCGCAAGCCACGGCATTCAAGGTTGATCCTCAGCCGCCGAAGGATGACCTTACAGGAAGAATGCAGCCACTGCGCTCGCTGCCAAAGCTCCAGCGCTCCTCCATGACGGAGGCGAAGCAGCAGATAACGGAAAGCCACTTCGGCAAGGGTCAGCAGCAGAATCAGGAAGCGCAGCGCGGCTCGGAAGAGGCCTGCGACGAGGCCATCTCGGGCATGAAGCGGTTGCGTGCCGCCGGCGACAACTGCGCCAGATCGAGGAGGGTGAGAAAGTCGATCGTTCCGAATTCGCGATCCCATGCCGGCGCCCCGCAGATTCTGGCTCCCACTGCAATATACGTCTTCAGAAGTTTCGGCACCTTCACCTCGCAGCTCTGCTCCGGCGCTATCTCCGGAAGCTGGTAAGCCGGCGTGGGACGGGTGCGGAATGCATCCTCCACCAGAAAGCCTTCCATCTGGCGCACCATCGACCAGCCCTCGGCCGGCTCCCGGGAATTCAGCGACGAACAACCGATCAGGTAGCGGAGCCCATAGAAGCGGGCATAGTGAGCGATGCCCCGCCATAAGAGCGAGAGTACTTCGCTGGTCCGATGGTTTCTGTCGATCGATGCGCGTCCAAGTTCCAGGACCTTGCCGCGGATGCTTTCGTAGGGTGAAAAATCGAACTCCCGTTCACTGTAGTAACCCAGTTTCTGCGCGGCGGTACTCCCCGACTGCATACGGTAGGTGCCCACAATCTCGCGCCGCGACCGGTCTTCGACGATGAGATGGTCGCAGAATAAGTCGAACTCGTCCTGATCGAGCCCGGTCTGGTAAGACGACTCCAACCCTTCTCCCAACTCGATGTTGAAGACTCTAAAGCGCAGACGGCAGGCCGCCTCGCGCTCGGCAAGGCTTTCCGCCCGGCGAATTTCGTACTTTCCCGCTTGCAGCGCAATCGGCGGAGCCGGACGGTGGACGGCTTCCGCAAAAGGAACCTTACTCCCCGATACAAGCTCGCCGGAAGCAGCCACGCTCGACCCAGGCCGGCGCGGGACGACTAAGGATTCTAGAGTGTGCACAGCCTCATCCTGCGCAACCAACGAAAAAGGATGCTTACAGCGGCAAGAAAAGGTCGCGAATTGTAAGTTAACGGGACGTTGCGGTCAGGGAGGGGGGGAGGTGACCTGGGATGGCACGCCCTGAGGCTTTTTTTTGTAACAAGGCTCTTAATTTGTTATGGTAGGCGGTGTTGGATCCGTTCCCTGGATAACTGGCAATTCAATTAAAACGAGAGAAAAATCATGACACGCGAACAACTTGTAGCTGCAGTGGATGAAGAAATCAGCCGCCTCGAAAAAGTACGTGCATTGCTCCTCAGCACTGGGGGATCTGGCATTGCATCGTCTTCCTTTGGTAATAAGCCCCGTAAGAAGAGAATCCTGAGCGCCGAAGCCCGCGCTCGTATCGCAGCTGCGCAGAAGCGCCGCTGGGCCAAGCAGAAGGCAGCACAGACCGCGAAGAAGTAGCATCGGGCTCCGGGCAGCGGGCCGATCGACTCCTGACTCCTCCCCTCGAACGGGATTTCCCCCTCAGGGGTAAGGAATCAGCAGGTACGTCCGCTGCCAGCAAAACCACGGGGACCCTGTGTCGCGTTTCGCGTCCTGCGAAAGGTGTGCGCTTTTCTATTCCCCAAAGACGGGTCGCAGGTATATTAGAATGCCTCTCGGCGATCTGCAGGTGACTCCAACCGCTTCAGATATCCGGCGCAACTGCCGGCTGTCTCTCGAAGGTCCCCCTCGTTGACTCCCAGCTCGCCGGGCCGGCCTGGAGAGCGATGAAGCCACTGATCCAACCAGCTCTCGCGCTGCATCGAGGAACCGTGGGCGCTCTGCCCTGCTCCGCAGCAGCCTTGTCCTTTTCTCCTCCCTTCCTCCATGGCGGAATCCTGGCCGCCTTTGCCGTGGTCGTGGTGGGGGGCGGCTTTGTTTTGGTATGGCGCTATGTCAGGACCAGGATCCACGGCCCGACAGAGCAGTTTGCGGGCGAACTGGAGATGCTGCGGGCCATCATGGCCAGCGTCCCGGATCTGATCTACGTCAAAGATCTCCGCAGCCGCTTTCTCTACGCCAACAAGGGAACCGCGGATGTCATGGGCGAAAGCGACAGCGCCGAACTGCGCGGCAAATCGGACTTCGATTACTACACCACAGATACGGCCGCCGCCTTTTACCAGGACGAACAGAAGGTCATTGAGACGGGCGTGCCGCTGGTGAGCCAGGACGAGCATATCCGGGAAAGCGATGGCCGGGTCCGCTGGCTCCTGACCACCAAGGTGCCGTTCCGCGACGGCGATGGAAAAACGCTGGGCATCATCGGCATCGGGCGCAATATCACGAATCTGAAAGAGACCGAAGCCGAGCTGAAACGGGCGCGGGAGAATCTGCACTTCAAGGCCACCCATGACTCGCTCACTTCCCTGCTGAATCGCGAAGCAATCCTCGACATGCTGGGCCGCGAGATTGCGCGCAGCGCGAGAGAAAAAACTTCGACATCGATCCTCCTGGCGGATCTGGATCACTTCAAGGGCGTCAACGACCGCTTCGGCCATCCCATCGGCGACGAGGTGCTGCGCGAGACGGCGCGCCGCTTCCTGCGGGCCGTCCGCGGTTACGACCTGGTAGGACGCCTTGGCGGCGAGGAGTTTCTGGTCATCCTGGGTGGCTGCGCGGCGCAGGAAGCCCTGGGCCGCGCCGATCAGCTGCGCGCCAGCATCGAAGAGTCGCCCATCGAAACGGCCTGCGGCCCCATTTCTCTGACCATCAGCATCGGGGTCCTCTGTGCGCGGGAGTGGGGTTATCCGCGGCGCGAGGATGTCCTGCGCGAAGCGGACGTAGCGCTCTATGCCGCCAAGGCAGACGGCCGCAACCGCTGCCGGCTCGCGCTGCCGCCGGATTCGGCCGCAGCGAACTAGCATTGGTGCGCCGGCTGGCTCAACGTCCGCAAAGCCAGTGTTACAGCAACTTCACCCCTCACGTTGCCATCCCGAAGCGCAGCGGAGAGACCTGCGGTTACTTCTTGTCTTAAGTCAACTTACGTGTAGCCGATGACCCAACCTTAACCAGGGACGCTGCTCGAAACCGGGCACGGAAAAGTGAAGGGGTAAGACTTCACTCGTGCCGAAAAGAGCTCCGATGCAACCCGGTGGCGCTTCCTCGCAAACGAGGAAACGCCAGGGCACGAGGGTGGGAGGCCGGGTCCTGGCGAAACATCGTTTCGCCGGGGTGGCCTTGTTCGCGCTAAAAGAGGACCGTCCCTCAGACTCTGAGCTCCAGCCGACTGGCAACTTCGGTGTAATCGGCCATACTTACCTTCCAATACCTCCTGCGCCATCCGTCTTTCACTTCCGCAGATAAGCGTCGGTACCGGCGATCCAGTCCGCGCGCGGTGGCGCGAAGACATCGAGGTCGAGCGTGTCCTCCAGCGCCTCGGCCTGATGCGGCAGGTTCGAGGGGATCACCAGAGCCTCGCCGGCGCTCACCGTCAGGACTCGGCCGTCATCCAGCGTAAAGCGCAGAGCGCCTTCGAGGATGTACGTGATCTGCTCGTTTTCGTGGCTGTGGCGGGGCACGATGGCGCCTTTGCGCAGAACGATGCGCGCCAGCATGGTGCGTTCGCCGTGCACAAACTGGCGATCGATCAGCGGGTTGAGGTGTTCGACGGGCAATGTGTCGAGACCGATATGCTGCAGGCTCTTAAGGTCGGGCAAGTCAGGTTTCTCCGGGGATGTGGAATGCGCTGCGGGCCTGTTCGACTCGACTATCATAGGGCGCATGGACACAGGACTGAAAGGCAGAGTTGCCATCGTGGCCGGGTCGAGCGCGGGCATCGGCAAGGCCACCGCGCTGGCGTTTGCGGCCGAAGGAGCCCATCTGGCGCTGTGCGCGCGGCGGCAGACTGAGCTGGATCACGTGGCGGCCGAAGCACACAACCGCTTCGGCGTGGAGACCTTCACTCAGGCCTTCGATGTCGGCGATCCGGCAGCGGTCCGCAGCTTTGTCGCCGCGACGCAGGCCAGGTTCGGGCGCGTCGATATCTGCGTTCCAAACGCGGGCGGCCCGCCAGCCAAACCGTTTCTCGATACGACCCTCGAGGAGTGGGAGCGCACCTGGCAGCTCAATCTGCGCAGCGCCATCGTCTTTGCCCAGGCCGTGATCCCGCACATGCAGAAGCAGCGCTGGGGCCGCATCGTCACCCTGACCTCCTACACCGTCAAGCAGCCGGTGCCGGAGCTCGTGCTGTCGAACACGATCCGCGCCGGGATGATGGGGCTGGTGCGCTCGCTCGCCGGCCAGCTCGGGAAAGACGGCATCACGGTGAACAACGTCGGCCCCGGATTCACGGCCACGGACCGCTCCCGCACTTTGCTGGAGTCGCGCGCGAAGAGCCGCAATGTCCCCTTCGAGCAGGTGAAGAGCGAGCTGGAGCGCGAGATTCCCATCGGGCGCATGGCGACGCCCGAAGAAGTGGGAGAGACGATCGTGTGGCTGTCTTCAGAGGCGGCGGCCAGCATTACCGGTCAGACAATCCTGGTGGACGGGGGCAGCTACAAGGGGGTTTAGGGGGGATCAAACCGATCGAAACGGATTCCGAATCCGCAGCGTCTCGACCTTTTGGCCGTCCTGCATATCTTCTGAATAGAGAACCGAACAACGGCACGCGAGAGCGGCGGCGATAACCAGCGAATCGTAAATGTGAAATTTGAATCGCTGCGCAATCGCGACTGCCTTGTCATGCATTTCGACCGTAATGGGAACAGGCGGTTCACAAAGAGCGCGAATTAAGCCCGTCGTCTCCAGTACGAGATTCCATGGCATGCGGAGTTTGCGGCGCATGACCGCTACAAGCTCGTTCAGGACGTGAACGCTGACGCAGCCGCCTGACTCCAGGAGATCTTCCGCAATCGGCGAGCGCCGGGGATCTCCGGCAACGAGATACACCAGAACAGAAGTGTCGAAGAAGGCGTCAGCGGGCATTGGCTTCTTCGCGGTCAAACCTGAACCCGGGCGGGACGGGTCGGCGGAGCTTGCGCAGGCGTTCGATCGCTTTTTGCCGGCTCCGATCCCGCGTTATTTCAAATTGTCTGGCCCCCACCACATGAATCTCGATCTGGTCGCCCTGCCGGAGATCGAGGGCTTCGGTCACGGCCGCCGGTAAGCGGACGGCGAGACTATTTCCCCATTTTGCGACGCGCATGGAGCCTCCGGATATACGTCCACATCAGTATATCCGAGATCATCATTCCGGAGCGGTCGATGCGCCTACGGCGCGTCCGGCCTCTTATAAGGCGTCTGGATCCAGTGCCGCGCCTCGTTCAGCGCCCCCGCTGTGTTGTCGTTGGTCTGCAGCGCCTGGCGGTATTCGGAGATGGCGCGATCCCTCTGCCCGGTCAAATCGAAGATCTTGCCGATCGCGATGTGGCTCCACACCTCGGTCCACTTCGGATCGTCGTCGCCGTTCAGAGCATCGCGGTAAGCGTTCACCGCGGCCTGGTAGTTGCGCATGCTGAACAGCAGCTCCCCGATGCGATAGCTGGCCAGTGAGCTTTGCGGATTGGCCTTGAGCGCCTTCTGGTATTCCGCCAGCGCGCCGGCGCTGTCCCCCTGCGCCGCCAGCTGCTGCCCGCGCAGGATCGCAACACGCACCTCGAGGTCGGGCGTGTTCTTGAGCACCCAGTCCTGCGGATCGATAATCACGCGCCGCGGCCGCCCGAAGGTGTCCACGACATACTGCGAGTCGGTACCGACCACGTCGACCCGCTTGTCGACCGTCTTGCCTTCGGTTTCAATGCGCAGGTCCACCGGCATGTTGAACAGATCCATGTCGCCCTGCACTTCCCCGATGGTGCGGAACCCCTTGTTGTTGCCAAGCCGATAAACGGCGTATTTGTTGGTGAACTGCGGCGCGCCCGTGCCGTCCAGCCATTCGGAGAAGAACGGAGTGAGCTGCTGCTGCGATTGCTCCTCGGCGAGGCGTTCGAAGTCGCCCGTCCGGATGCCCTTGTCCTTGAACTGGGTGAGCGTGGCGCGCAGGATCTTCTCAAAGCTGTCATCGCCGACGACCCAGCGCAGCATGTGGAACACCATGGCGCCTTTGTCGAGCGTCATGGACTGGAACTGCGGGGAGTAAGCCGCGAGCGTGCCCGCGCTCGCCAGCGGAATCGTGTCGTAGGCCAGCGCGCTGGCGGAGATATCCGGCAGCGCCGCCTGCAGAGCCGAGTGGCCGGCGTCGTCCTCCAGATACATCAGCTCGCTGTAGCGAGCCATTCCGTTCACGATCCAGGCGTCATTCAGCGTGGCCGGGCTCACCTCGCTGCCCCACCACTGGTGGGAGATGGTGTTCGCGAGGAGCCGGAAGTCGTTCTTGCCGCCGATATGGGAACCCGCCACGGCTGCAATCTCAGGAGCCCACGCGACCGGAACCGTGTCGTCCGGCAGCTCCACAACATTCAGCTGCGTCGATTCCGGAAGCCCGAAGGTGCTGGTGAAATAGGCAAACTCGCGGAGCGCGGTGCCGGCGTAGTCAAGCGCCGCAGCCTTGTGCGCGGCGGTCGTGTAAACGTGGATGTTGGGAGCGGCGCCCGAGACCGGAGCGTCATACTTGCCGACGATGATCGTGCCGGGAAAGCCGGGCTTGTCCCATTTGAATTCCCAGTCTTCCCCGCCCCCGGCAGCCTGCGCGGGCTGTCCCGTGCTGCCGCTCCCGATCACGCGATAGCCGCTTGGGACCGTCACGTGGATGTCCGCCGTGAAGCGGTCCGTCATATAACCGGTCATCGGGAACCACCGGCCGGCGTACAGCAGGTAGCTGATGGGGTCGCCCACGTAGGCCAGCTTCAGCCCTTCCACCGGACCGCCGGCATCGGATTCCAGCTTGCCCATATAGTGAAACGTCCAGGTGAGGGACTGCCCTTTCGGCAGAGGCGCCGCGGGAGTGACGATCAGAGTCGCGCCCGGTCCGCGGGAGCCGTTCAGCTGGGCGCCGCTCGCGTCGGTGACCTTGTCCACCAGCAGGGCGCCGTGCAGGTCGAAGATCACGGTCGGCAGGTCGTCCAGCGGAGTGAAAGTCACCTGAGCCGTCGCGTCGAGGGTATGGTCGGCCGGATGAAGCGTGACGTCGATCTTGTAGCCGGTGATGTTGAGCGTCGGTTTGGGGGCAACCGTTTGCGCCGCGGCGGGCAGCGCCGCCAGCAACGCAGCGACAAGGGCCCAGCAAAGCATCAGGAGGCGCGGAAAGCCATGGGGCTCCGGGGCGTGGGTGGGTCGGGAATGGCTCATGGAACCTGGCTCAGTCTTTCTTCCGGCATGCATCTGGATTCGAGCATCTGACAAGCGATCTGGGCGACGCGGTCGACAGCGCTGCGCTCGCCGCGCAACATCTCTCCCACACGCCGCAGGTTGGCCTGCATCCGGGCCCGCGGCTCCCCGTCGGTCAGCAGCAATCTGAGTTGTGAGACGACATCGGCAGCCCTAAAGTCACCCTGAATCAACTCGGGTACGATGCGTTTGCCTGCGATCAGGTTCACCATAGCCACATGCGGCACATCGACAACCCGCTGGGCAACGGCATAACTCAGCGGTGAAATCCGGTATACCACGACAAACGGATTTCCGATCAGCGCCGCCTCGACCGTCGCCGTGCCGCTGGCCACAATGCTGGCCCGCACCAGGTGCAAAACCGCGCGCGCATCCTCAACCACGGTAATCTTCGGCGGCCGGGGAACGGCGGCCAGCAGCCCGGCCAGAACGGCCCGGATGTGGTCGCGCTGGGGCCCGGTCAGCGTCGGAGCCAGCGGCAGCAGGAAGTCCGCTTCCCCTGCCAGCAGGGCCGCCGCCTCCACCATTTCCGGCAGGTTGAGGCGGATCTCCTTGCCCCGGCTGCCCGGCAGCAGGCCGATCCACGTCCTCGAGGGATCGGCGCCCGTCCGTCCGGCAAACTCCTCGCGGGTGACCGTCGGCAGCTCCCGCTCGGCCAGCGGGTGCCCCACGAATTCCGCGTCGACCCCGTGGTCATGGTAAAAGCGCTCTTCGAAGGGAAAAATGGTCAGCATCCGATCCACATACCGCTGTACATGACGGATGCGGTACTTCTTCCACGCCCACAGCTGCGGGCTCACAAAATAGATCACCGGCACGCCCTGGCGCTTCAGATGGCGGGCCAGCGACAGGTTGACGTCCGGGAAGTCGATCAGGATCGCCGCGTCCGGCTTTTCGGTCGCGATCGAGGCGCGCAGACGCCGGTATTCGCGGTAGATCCGCGGCATGTGGCGGATGACCTCGGTGATCCCCATGACAGCGACGTCTTCGGAGCGGACGACAGGCCGAAAGCCAAGCGCCTCCATGCGCCGGCCGCCCAGACCGAAGAAATCGGCCCGCGGCTGCAGCGCGCGGATCGCCCCGATCAGCAGCGTGCCGTAGTACTCGCCGCTCGCTTCTCCGGCCGAGAGGAAGATTTTTGGGGTGGCAGTCATCCGGATGAGGTGCTGATTCGATGGTAATTGGTGGGGGAGAGCCGCTGCGAGTCATGATCCGAGGAGGGGGGGTGAGGCCCCTCGGATGTTGCTGATCCTGCTCGATCGAAGGCTGGGAGAAGCTCCCCATATTGGCGAATTAGTTAACCCATTGAGGAGGGCCCGCCGCTGGGACCTGGCCGCGAGATCGTCGCAGAGCCTGGCGGGCCGTGTCGAGCGAATGTTGCCTGGCGAAAGGTAAGTATGGCCGACCACACGGCAATTATCGGATCGCTAAAATGGCACAACGTCAAATTGGAGCTTACTGTGCCACGCGGGGGACTTCAGAAGCTGGCACAGGCGTAAGGAGTGAATCGTGGTTCACCGGATTAACGTAGCGGTTGAGCAATGAAAATCATAAGTAGACTAATTCTCGTGCTTTCGATCTTTTCGATTTTGACTGCCTCTCTCCGCGCACAGGAGAAGCGACCGAAAATCGCGACCTCCGTCCTCTGTGGAGTCGTCACGGATCTCGCCGGTGAGCCGATTTCAAAAGCGACTGTAGCAGCGATGTGGATGGATTTCGGCACGAGCAACGAGACCGATCAATCGGGACGATGGTCCTTTGGGCCAGGGACGGGACCACACTGGATGAAGGTCGAGGCAGCGGGTTTTGAAACCTTCCTCTTCGACTACGTCGACAAGGCAGACCCTAAGAGCAATGGAGCAGAGAAACCTGCGTTCATCCTGCCAAGGAATGACGGTCCGTGCCCAACGCCAATCTATGTTCGCCTCGCGCCCACGAGCTCTAATGCTGGATTTGTGACGCTCGATTCAGCGAAGAGAATTCGGAAAGAGAACGCTGAATAGATGCTGCGCAGGCATGATATTTCGAAGATTTACCCGCTTGCCTGTTTCAAATCGCCATTTTGACCGTGTCACCGGCTACACGGAAGTAGCCAAAACACCGACCCGCCCCTGCGCAGAAACTGCCCGGATGTGCGCAACGACAACGCCATCTTTTGTCGTCTCGTCGCCGGTTCCCACCAACAGGTCTCCCGCGACCTCCCTTCCCTGCCCTGTTCACCCCAGTCCGTTGACAAATCCGGGACGATCCCCCCTACCCCACCCGCCCCTCCCAACCCCACCGCGGAATCCCCATCCCCACCGGCACATCCTCCGCCGACCGGGGATACCGCGCCATCGTCGTCGTGGTTGCCCACACAAAATAATCGTGCAGCACCTGTCTCAAGACCGGGTCCCCGGCCAACCCCGCATCCGCCAGCGCCTCGTCGAAACACGCAATCGCCCGCCGATCCATCTCCTCGTGTTCCCCGTTCCCGCTGTGGATCCTCACCACCGACGTCTCGTCCCCGTACACACCCGAGTACGCCGCCGGCCCGCCCAGCGCCTCCGCCCAGTACGCCGCCAGCCGCTCGGTGTGCTCCGGATGAAACCCGTGGCTGAACGCGTGCGCCACCACCTCGTCATCCATCACCCGCCGATGCCACGCTTCCGCGAGCCGCCGCATCCCCTCCATCCCACCCGCCGCTTCATAAATCGTCCGCGTCTCCACGATCCTCCTCCCACGCCCACCGAATGCCCAGCCCCCGCATCTCCCCCTCAAACCCGCGCCCCCGCCACCAGAATCTCCACCAGCCGCCGCGCGCTCTCCCTCCATCCCGCGCCCGACGCCGTATACGCTACCCCCACCAGCGCCCGCAGCAGATCGAAAGGCTGCACCTCCCGCCGCACCTCGCCCGCCGCAATCGCCCGCTGCACCAGCGTCTCCATCGCCTCCCGGATCGGGCCCCGGCTCCGCTCGTACAGCTTCTCCGCCCCGCCCCCCACGCTGTTCAGCGCCGGAGCAATCAGATGCTTGGCCGCAATGTAATCCACAAACACCAGCATCCACGCCCGCAGCGCCTCCACCGGCGTCAGCGTCTCCCCCAGCCGCTCGGCCGCCTGCGCCAGCTTCTCCACCTCGCTACGAAAAACCGCCTCGATCAGCGCATCCCGCGTCGGAAAATGCCGATACAGCGTCCCCGGACCCACCTCCGCCTGCTTCGCTATCTCGTCCAGGCTCGCCTCCGCCCCACTTCGCGTGAACGCCTCTTTCGCCACTTCGAGAATGCGCTCGCGGTTTCGCTGCGCATCCGAGCGCGGTTTTCTTCCCCGCTTCCTGGGTACCGATTGGGCTCGCTTCTTTGTCATACAAATTTCTTGCAACCGGAGAATATCTCCGTTTATCTATGAAGACGGAGATTATCTCCGTTTTATGGATCGCGGCGCGGACCTGTCAATCCCCGCCCTTCATCCCGGCGCGCATGCCGCGCCCTCACCAGGAGGAACCACCCCATGCGTGTCTTCGTTACCGGCGCTACCGGCTTCATCGGCTCGGCCCTCGTCCCCGAACTCATCGCCGCCGGCCATCAGGTCCTCGGCCTCGCCCGCACCGACGCCGGCGCTCACGCCCTCACCGCCGCCGGCGCCCAGGTTCACCGCGGCCATCTCGAAGACCTCGACAGCCTCCGCAGCGGAGCCGCCGCAGCCGACGCCGTCATCCACCTCGCCTTCATCCACGACTTCTCCCGCTTCCGCGAAAACTGCGCCGTCGACGGCAAAGCCATCGAAGCCCTCGGCGAATCGCTCGCCGGCTCCAACCGCACCCTCATCGTCACCGGCGGACTCGCGGCCCTCACCCAGGGCCGGCCCGCGACCGAAGACGACGCGCCCGCGCCCCGCTCCGAACACATGCCCCGCGTCTCCGAGGCCACCGCGGCCGCCTTTGAGCCGCGCGGCGTCCGCTCCATCGTCGTTCGCCTGCCTCAGGTCCACGACACCCGCAAACAGGGCCTCGTCAGCTATGTCATCGCCACCGCCCGCCAGCAGGGCGTCGTGCCTTACGTCGGCGAAGGCGCCAACCAGTGGGCCGCCGTCCACGTCTCCGATGCCGCCCGCCTCTATCGCCTCGCGCTCGAGAAAGGCCGCGCCGGCGCCCGCTATCACGCCGTCGCCGAAGAAGGCGTCTCCGCCCGCGACATGGCCGAAACCATCGGCCGCCGCCTCAATATTCCCGCCCGCTCCATCTCCCCCGAGCAGGCCCCGCAATACTTCGGCCCTCTCGCCGCCTTCGCGCAAATCAGCCTCACCGGCTCCAGCGCCAAAACCCAGCACGAACTCGGCTGGAAACCCACCGGCCCCACCCTCCTCACCGATCTGGCCAACCTCGACCTCGCCTGATCGCCGCAGCGGCCGGCAATCCATCGCCGGCCGTTGCCGTGGTGTCTCTCAGACGAAAGCTTCAGTCAGAGCCTTTCGCCACAGCCGTCTTCTGATGGGAAACCCGATCCTCGCAAGCGTCAGAGATCGAGACAAGAGCAGCAACCGAATCAATCCGCTATGAGCAATGAGCGGTCAGCCATCCGCCATCCGCTATCCCCTATCCGCTATCCGCTATCCCCTAAAAGCGATTCCGGTCAGCGCCCCAAACTTCACCGGCGACGCCAGCATCCGCATCTCTTCATTCGCCAGCACCATCGCCACCGCAATCCGATACCCGTAACCCGCAACCCGTAACCCCTCCCCCGCCACCCGGTAACACCTTGCAGAGAAAGCACCCCGTTACCAGAAATGAACCAAAGTCAATCTCCCATCCGACAACTTCCCGGTCATGATGGACATCGGAACCACTCTGACCGATGACGCAGCCCATCCTGTACCGCTATCCGTTCGATGAGGAAGGCCACGAGATTCTCACCCTGGTGGAATCCATCGCCGCCATGCAGGAACTCGAGCGCCAGATCAACCGCCTCTGCCCCTTCGACTGGCGCTGGTGCGACCTCCGCCTCGCTGTCGTCGAGCGTCATCCCACCTATCTCATCTACGATGTCCATCACCACGATCGCTATGCCGGCCAGGCCATCGTCATGCCCTTTGTCTCCCGACCCGAAACCGACGCTCCCCAGTCCGCCTCAGGCGACCACGCCCTCTACCTCAAAGTCCTCGCGCGCCTCGAATCCAGAGCCATCCGCTAACCCGCCTCGGGAATCCGGCCCACGAGCGCTCGCAACCTCCGCGTAGAATCCTCTGCAGCAGCCGAGCGCTGCGCGAGGAAAACCGCGTGCCGACCTACCGCCGCTCCCAAACCACCGCCGCAACCAGCCTCCTGCGATTCAACGGCGCCGTCCCCCGCGATCCCGCCATCGACGCGTGGATTGACCGCCACCCCGCCCCGCTCGCCGCCCTCGCACGCGACTGGTTCAGCGTCCTCCGCCACTGCGGCGACGAGGTCCGCGAACTCATGCATGACGGCTGTGCCACCGCCTGCCTCGGCGACGTCCCCTTCGCGTATACCGGGATCTACACGGCGCACGTCAATGTCGGATTCTTCCAGGGCGCCGCGCTCCCTGACCCTGCCCGCCTGCTCCAGGGCACGGGCCGCCGCATGCGCCACGTGAAGCTCCACCCCGAAGCGCCCACCAACACCGCCGCCCTGCACCACCTCATCGAAGCCGCCTGGTCCGACATCAAAGAGCGCGTCGAAAACGGCTGACCTTCACCGCATCCTCCCGGCCGAAGCGCGGAGAAGCGAAGAAGCCTGCTTTCCCTATTCGAGAAGCCTGCTTTCCCCGTTGGAGAAGCCTGCCTTTTCCGTTGGAGAACGCCCCCGCTCCCCGCCCCCAAACGCCAGACGGCCAGGTTCACCCCATACACGGGGTCCCCAGCAGGCCCGGTTTTGGCCTGCTCGGGTGGAGAGCAAGAAGCAAACGCCTTTGCTTCGCAGAGATCAACACCGTTCCAGCACACGCCCACACGAACGTGCGCAGCCCGGCACCATCACGATCCCCGATTCCCCTTTCGGAATACCACCGCCCCCACCGCTTTGCCCCCATCAAAAATGACCGGAACTCCTCCGCCCTCCGAGCGTCCCCATCTATACTCGACGTCGAGCCGGAAACCCTCCCTTGGCTCGTTCGTCTTTGTGCAATGAGGCCTCACCATGCATCGCTCTTTGTCTGCTCTTTCTGCCCTCGGTGTGAAGTCTTCGCAGTCGAATCCCCCTTCTGACAACATCCGAAAACACGCAACCGTCTCCGTCGCAGCTATCCTCCTCGCCCTCGCTGCAGGATGCGGCGGCGGCTCATCATCCTCCTCCACCGCCAATACCCGCCCCATCGCGGGCCAGAGCACCATGGTGACCCTGATCGCCTCCAGCACCGCCAACGATCAGCTCGTCCAGCTCTTCCTCACCCTCAAAAGCCTCACCCTCACCGCGCAGGACGGCACTACCACCGCCGCACTCATCCCCACTCCCCAGCAGGTCGAGTTCATCCACCTCAACAACGGCGGCGAGCCTCTCCTCACCGTCAGCGTCCCCCAGGGCGTCTATACCAAAGCCACCGTTGCCACCAATGGCGGCGGCTTCGTCTGCTCCGCGCAACAGCAGGGCTTGAACATGACCGCGCACTACACCAATCCCGCGCCCACCTCGACCGCCGTGCAGATGCCGAATCGCATCGTCATCGACGGCAGCACCATGACGCTCTCCCTCGAACTGCTCGTGAGTCAGTCCGCCACCCTGCCCTCCAATTGCTATAACCAGGGCTTCGCCGGCGATTCGCTCAACCCCACCTTCAGCCTCACCGCGCTCACCGCGCCCCTCGGCCGTCCCGCGCTTCCCGCACTGCCCAAACTGATGGCCCTCGAAGGCCAGGTCGTCAGTCCCGCTGCTGGACCCGGCAGCTTCGGCGTCTCCGCAGCCGACTCCCAGCTCACTCTGGTCCCGCCCAACCAAACCTGGCTCGTCCAGACCAGCGCCTCCACCGTCTTCCAGGGCATCGGCAACACCGCGGGCCTCACCGCCGGCATGCCGGTCGACATCGACGGCACCGTCCAGCCCGACGGCTCCATCGCCGCTACCCGCGTCGCCGTTCTCGATCCCGACACCACCAACCTCACCGTCAACATCGGTCCGCTCATGCAGGTGGTAGCTTCCGCGCCTCTCCTCAACCAGGTCAATCAGCTCGCCGAAGGCTCATCGCAGTTCATGAGAACCTGGCCCCAGTACAACTTCTCCAACGCCACCCTCGCCCTCTGGGGCGGACTCACCAATCTCGCCAGCCTGCCTTTCCCCGCTACCTTCACCATCTCCAATTTCGTCCCCGGCCAGAACGTCGCCATCACCACCCACCTCACCCAGCCGGGACCCTACCCCAACACCCCCGCCACCACCGTCACCCTCATGCCGCAGACCATCAACGGCACCGTGCTCTCCACCGCCACCGCCGGCGGCTTCACCACCTACACCGTCCAGCTCGCCGCCTACTCCATGTTCCCCCAGTTCGACACCCAGCCCGGACAAACCACCCTCATCACCAATCCGCAGCAGGTCATCGTCTACGCCGACGCCAATACCCAGATCAATGGCTCCGGCGTCGCCAGCAATCTCGGCCTCTTCACCGGCGTCATGTTCAACGACAACGGCGCCCTGCGCATGGACGCCATCCGGATCGGCCCCGGCGTCTCCCTCTAACCGCGCGCGCTCCGCAACCACCAAGTGATATGCTCCGGGTGAACGCAACGCCCGCGTTGAGGGATGGGACCGCGTGCAGTATCGTCGTCTGGCGTATTCGCTTGGTGCGGGACTCCTCACCCTCGCCGCCCCCGCGGCCCTCGCGCAGACATACTCGCCCCACGAAATCGGCATCGGCCTCGCCTCTGAAACCGGCTCCGCCTACTACGACGCCACGAACTACTCCGGCGCGATTCACGACTTCGCCGGTCCCCTCGGCCGCTACACCTTCAACTTCTCCCCCAGCCTCGCCATCGAAGGCAGCGTCGCCTATCTCCCCGGATTCCAAACCGGCGGCGCCACCGACAACGGCCACGAACTCCTCGCCCTCGGCGGCGTCAAAGCCGGCTGGCGCGGCCGACACTTCGGCCTCTACGGCAAAGCCGAGCCCGGCATCTCCTCCTGGTCACCCGGCCT
>JBKICP010000080.1:0-31842 GCA_046567085.1 Acidobacteriota bacterium | reverse complement strand
AACTCCTGCCACAACAGTGGGCCCAACGCGCACGGGCCGAACCTCGCGGGGATCTACGGCGCGCATCTGCAGCTGAAGAATGGGCAATTCGTCACTGTGGATGACGCCTTCCTGCGTGACGCAATCCTTAACCCGACGATGCACGAGATCGCCGGGTATGCGCCGATCATGCCGACTTATCAGGGACAGGTCAGCGAAGAAGGGCTGATCGACCTTGTGGAGTACATCCGAAAGCTGGATACCCAGTACCGGATTGAGCAGACGATCGACAACAGCGCGGCCCAGCCCATCCAGACTGGCGCTACGCCGCCGGGGACATCCGCTCCGGCGCTTCCCCCAGGGACGGTGAAGCCATGAGCACAATCGTTACACTGCCGGATCAGTCGACAGCGCGGCTGCCGAAGGTTTCGTATCTGAACAAAGAGTACGGCCTGAAGAGCTGGCTGCTCACCGGTGACCACAAACGGATCGCCATGCTGTATCTCATGTCGATCACGTTTTTCTTCTTCATCGGCGGCGCCATGGCGGCGCTCATCCGCATGGAGTTGCTCACCCCGCCCAGCGACCTGCTCGCCGCCGACACCTATAACAAGGTGTTTACGGCGCACGGCCTCATCATGGTGTTTTTCTTCCTGGTGCCGTCTGTTCCCGCCACCATCGGCAACTTCCTCATCCCCATCATGGTGGGCGCCAAAGACCTCGCCTTTCCAAAGATCAATCTGCTCAGCTGGTATCTGTACATGGCCGCCGGCACCATGATGATCGGCGTGCTGGCCTTCGGCGGCGTCGATACCGGCTGGACCTTCACCACCCCGCTCAGCACCCACTATCTCAACACACATGTGGTCACAGCAGGGTTAGCCGTCTTTGTCGCAGGCTTTAGTTCTATCTTTACCGGACTGAACTTCATCGTTACGATCCACCGCATGCGCGCGCCCGGCATGACCTGGTTCCGCCTGCCGCTCTTTGTCTGGTCACACTATGCAGCCTCCATCCTTATGGTGCTCGGCACGCCGGTGCTTGCCATCACCCTGGTCCTCGTCGTTCTCGAGCGCACCATCGGCATCGGAGTCTTCGACCCCACCCGCGGCGGCGATCCGCTGCTCTTCCAGCACCTGTTCTGGTTCTACTCGCACCCCGCCGTTTACATCATGATTTTGCCCGGCATGGGTGTCATTTCCGAAGTCATCAGCACCTTCTCGCGCAAGCGGGTCTTCGGCTACACGGCCGTGGCCTTCTCCTCGGTCGCCATCGCCGTCTTCGGGTTCTTCGTCTGGGCCCACCACATGTTCGTGATGGGTATCTCGAACTACTCGGCGCTGGTCTTTTCGCTTCTGACGATGCTGGTGGCCGTCCCCTCGGCGATCAAGATTTTCAACTGGGCGGCAACCTTATATAAGGGATCGATTACCTTCGAGACGCCCATGCTGTACGCCTTCGGCTTCATCGGCCTGTTCACCATCGGAGGCCTGACCGGCGTATTTCTCGGCACCATGGGGATGGATATCCACCTCACCGAAACCTACTTCATCGTCGCGCACTTCCACTTCGTCATGGTGGGCGGTATGCTCATGGCCTATCTCTCCGGGGTGCATTTCTGGTGGCCGAAGATGACTGGCCGCATGTATCCCGAATCGATCTCGAAACTGGCTGCCGTGATCACCTTTGTTGGCTTCATCCTCACGTTCTTCCCGCAATTTATCCTCGGCTATCTCGGCATGCCGCGGCGTTACGCGGCATATCCACCGGAGTTCCAGGTGCTGAATGTCTTCTCCAGCGCCGGCGCCAGTGTTCTGGGTGTGGGCTATCTCCTCCCGCTGCTCTATCTCACCTGGTCGCTGAAGTACGGTAAGATCGCCGGTCCGAACCCCTGGCAGGCCACCGGCCTTGAATGGCAAATCCAGTCGCCGCCGCTCACCGAGAACTTCACCGAAACCCCCATCGTCACGCACGAGGCCTACGACTACGAGTGGCTGGAGAGCCAAAAACCGAGCGAGGTGCCCACCGTTGGATAGCCAGACACTAGCTGCGCAGACCGCAGAGACGGGTCATATCGAGCACAGCGACCATCCGCCGTTTCTGCGTCACCACTTCGAGAATGTGCCGCAACAGCGCGAGGCGGCCACATTCGGTATGTGGCTCTTCCTGCTCACGGAAATCATGTTTTTCGGCGGCCTGTTTTGCGCCTATCTGATTTTCCGTAACTGGTACTACCCGGCGTTTGTCGCCGGCAGCCATACGCTCCATATCTGGGCGGGAACACTCAACACCACCATCCTCATCATGTCCAGCTTCACCATGGCCATGGCTGTACACGCGGCTGAGACACGGGTGCGCAAGGCCCTCATCGGCTGGATGATCGCAACCATCATCCTGGGCAGCGCCTTCCTCTGCGTCAAAGCCTATGAGTGGCACGATGAGTGGGTTGAACACCATGTTCCCGGACTGAACTTCAGCCCGGAGAGCTTCCTCCACGGAAGCAAAGCCTATCCCGACGACAAGCTCTCCCTGGATATGGCCGAGAAGACGCAACTGTACTATTCGCTCTACTTCGCTATGACCGGCATGCACGCGCTTCACATGATCATCGGCGTTTCGCTGCTGACCATCCTGCTGATCCAGGCCTATGGCGGGAAATACGTGAATGGACATGTGGCCCCCATAGAAAACTTTGGCTTGTACTGGCACTTCGTCGATATTGTGTGGATCTTCTTATTCCCACTGTTGTATCTGATTAGTCGACATCAATGACCATAAGCGGGATTCAGGGAACGGAATTAGGGAGCTGAGCATGGATCAACATCAGGCACAGGAACACGGGCATCACCTGCATCTGCCTCATGGGCCGTCGGAGCCCACGCACCACGAAGAACATATCGTCAGCCCGAAGGTGTATCTCATTATCGGCACCTGCCTCCTCATCCTCACGGCGACAACCACCGCCGTCTCCTATGTCGAGCTTGGGGCCTTCAACGCCGTGGTGGCTCTCCTCATCGCATGCATCAAGATGACCCTTGTCATCCTGTTCTTCATGCATGTGAAGTACAGTTCCGGCCTCACCAAGCTGACCGTCGCCGCCGGTTTCTTCACCTTCATCGTTCTGATCACCATGACGATGACCGATTATCTTAGCCGCGCCTGGGGACGCTGGTAGAAACCCAGCCGTCCGGCTTCACTGCGCGGAACAATCCAAGGGAGTTCAAAGGGGAGCAGCTCAGCTGCTCCCCTTCGCTTTTCCGCCGTGGATTCGTCACAATCGCCGGACAGTGCCCGCTCCCCCAGCGCATAATGTTCCGAAGCCGCTCATATGTGCTGGAGTCGTCCCGGGATTCTGAGCCGCTAACAATATCACGTCGTGTCGGCCTGGACGAGGTCCCTGATGAAGACTGTTCTGCTGGCAGTCCGCATACTGCGCAAGAATCCCATCTTTACCGCGATCGCGGTCCTTACGATCGCGCTGGGCGTCGGCGCGAGCACCGCGATTTTCAGCGTGACCAACGCCGTACTGCTGCAGCCGCTGCCTTATCGCGACCCAGGCCAACTGGTCATCGCAGGCATGGATCTTCGCAGACGCAACGTGCACGGCCTGCCCTTCTCTAACGCCGACTACATCGACCTGAAGAACGGCATCCGCGGGCAGTTCGCAGACATGGCCGGGGTCTTCACCTTCCGGGTCGTCGCGCAAAAGTCGGATGGAACGCCCGAGCAAATCAACACCGCCATTGTGACGACTAACTTCTTCGCCCTCACCGGCGCAAAGATCCTCTACGGTCGCGACTTCAATCAGAGTGATGGAATTCCCCAACCGCCCCAGACCCAGGGAGGTCAGGCGCAGGGAACCGCTGCGGCCCCGCCATTGCCGCAGGTGGCCATCCTCAGCTACGACTATTTCCTGCATCGCTACGGAGCCAATCCCAACATCATCGGCCACCCCCTGGCGAATGCCAACGGCGGACCGCGATCGCTCATCGTCGGTATCCTGGCGCCCGGCTTTGAACTGTATTTCCCACCCGAAGACAACATCGAAAGCAAACCCGACCTCTGGATCGCCAATCGCCTCGACTACGACGCAGCCGAGCGCAACAACTTCAGCATCACCCCGGTAGCCCGCCTGAAACAGGGCGCTACCCTGCAGGAGGCGCAGAGCGCTGCAGACGTGGTTGCGAGCGAGGCACGCCGGACATTTCCAATCGACGGCACCGCCGGCTACTACATCTCGCTGGAACCCATGCGGAAGCATCTGGTGGCCGAGGTCAGGCCCGCCATCCTCGCGCTCATGGGCTCGGTGATCTTTCTGCTCCTCATCGCCTGCGCCAATGTGGCCAACCTGCTCCTCGTCCGCGCGTCCATGCGCGAGCATGAGTTCGCCATCCGAGCGGCGATGGGCGCCAACCGCCGGCGCCTCATCGCGCCGCTCTTTACAGAGGCCTGTCTGCTTGCGGCCATGGGAACGCTGCTCGGGCTGGGCCTGGCCTGGGCAGGTATCCGGGAACTGCGCGACCTCGCGCCCGCCAATCTGCCCCGCCTCGACGCCGTCAGCATCAGTGGAACGGTCCTCCTGTTTACCGCGCTCGCCGGTCTGCTCGCCGCCGCGCTCTTCGGCCTCGCCCCCGCATGGCGCGCCTCGCAGCCGGCGCTCATGAATGTCCTGCGCGGCACCAGCCGCACATCGGGCCTCGCCAGCGGAGCTTTCCTCCGGAACGGCGTCGTGATGGCAGAAGTCGCGCTCTCCTTCGTCCTCCTCATCGGTTCGGGGCTCATGTTCCGCAGCTTCCTCGACCTCCAGCGCATCGACCCCGGCTTCGACGCACATCATCTGCTCACATTCCAGGTTCTGCGCAACCAGATACGCGGCCGCACGGCGGAGGAGCGAGCCGCGCAGATGCGGCAGATCGAAGATGCACTACGCGCCATTCCCGGAGTGCAAAGCGTCACCGCCTCCACCCCTTTTCCCTTGACGGGCGAATTCAGCCCCATTCGCTGGGGCACCGAGGAAGCGGCCAGCGACGCCAGCAAATTCCAGGCCACCGACTTTCAGATCGTCCTGCCCGGCTATTTCGAAACCATGCGAACGCCGCTGCTGGCCGGCCGCACCTTTACCGAAGCCGATAACCAGCCCGGCCGCAACTACGTCATCGTCGATCAGGCCCTGGCGCGGAAGGCCTTCCCCGGCCAGTCCGCCGTGGGCCAACGCATCCTGATCCGCATCCGCACGCCCCAGGCCGAGCCCGTCGAGATCATCGGTGTTGTCGGGCATCAGCGCGAGGAGTCCCTCGCCGAGCCGGGCAGAGAGCAAATCTATTTCACGGATGCATTTCTCGGCAGCGGTATCGTGCGCTCCTGGGCCCTGCGCACCGGCAGCGATCCAGCTGGCTTCGAGAGTCAGGTCCGCGCGGCTATCGGCGGCATCAGCCGCGATTACCTTGTCCAGCACATGGAGCCGGCAGAAATCGTCGTGCGGGATGCGCAGGCGGGCACCCGCTTCTCCCTCCTCCTCATCGGCTTATTCGCCGTCATCGCCGGCGTGCTGGCGGGCGTGGGACTCTACGGTGTCCTCGCCACGGCGGTCCGCCAGCGCACCTCGGAGATCGGCGTGCGCATGGCCATGGGGGCCGCGCGCAGCGATATCCTGCGTCTCGTCGTGGTCCAGGGCATGCGGCTCAGCGCCGCCGGCATCGTGCTGGGGTTCATTGCCGCCGTTGCACTGGGACGTGTGATGACCTCAATGCTGGTCGGGGTCAAAGCCACCGATCCACTCACCTATGCGAGCATGATCGTGATCTTCCTCCTGATTGCGGCCGCGGCCTCGTGGCTCCCCGCCTGGCGCGCTGCAGGACTCGACCCCAGGACGGCGCTCCACGAAAACTAGAACGGTCAGCAGTGGCACAAAAACTCCGGGCAGCATGAAGAACACAGCGCGCCGCAGCATACGCTATGGACGATACCGGAACCGGTTAGGATAGTCAGATCACTGCATTCCAGGTCGAATCCAGTTCACAATTCTGAACACGCATTGGAGGTGGGGATGAAGCTCTTCGCTCTCGCAGGTGTGTCTCTGCTGCTGAGTGGTATCGCTTGTGGGCAGGGAACGCCGATCGTGCTGAACGCCACGCCCTCGACCGTCGCCTGGGGCTACTACTGGTCCAGGGCCAAACCGGTTCTCACCGTGCACTCCGGCGACACCGTCCGCATCCAGACCCTCTCCACCTGCGGCCCCAACGAGCGGCTCGAATCCGAAGGTGTGCCCGCCTCGGAAATCCCCCCCTACAACCAGCCCATCTTCGATCAGGTGAAAGACAAGGGGCCCGGCGGCCACATCCTCACCGGCCCGGTTGCGATTGAAGAGGCCGAGCCGGGCGACGTGCTCGAAGTCCAGATCCTGAAGATCGACATCGACGCGCCCTTCGCCTGCAACGGCTTCGGTGCCGGCCGTGGATTCCTGCCCAACGATTTTCCGTACGGTCGCTCGAAGATCATTCCCCTCGACCGCGAAAAGATGATCGGGCACTTCGGGCCAGGCATCGATATCCCGCTGCATCCCTTCTTCGGCAGCATGGGAGACGCGCCGCCGCCCTCCGCAGGCCGCTACGACAGCGCTCCCCCATGGATGCACGCAGGCAATATCGACAACAAAGAAATGGTCGCCGGAACCAGCCTCTTCATCCCCGTGCACGTCAAAGGTGCGCTCTTTGAGGCCGGCGACGGGCACGCAGGCCAGGGCAACGGCGAGGTCGACATCACTGCAATGGAAACCTTTCTCACCGGGACCTTCCGCTTCATCGTGCACAAGAACCAGCATCTCCTGTGGCCGCGCGCGGAAACCCCCACCAGCTACATCAGCATGGGCTTCAGCCCCGATCTGAAGACCGCTACCGAGATGGCCGTGCGCAATATGATCGATTTCCTCGTCACCGAGAAGCATCTCTCTCGCGACGACGCTTATATGCTCACCAGCGTCGCTGCCGACGTGGACATCACCCAGTTGGTCGACGGAAACGTCGGGGTCCACGTCATGTGCCCCAAAAGGATATTTAAGGAGTGAGGCCTGACTAAGCCTGCGAAGTCTTCGACGCGCGCAGCTCCGGCCGCGACTCTGCCTCTCGGAGAGCCGCCGCCACTGCTGGAACCGCCGGCTGCACCACGTGCTTAACCTCGGTCACCGGTGCAAGATGGCGTGTCTGCTGCCAGGTGTACAGAATGCGGTGCACCACCGTGATCGTCGAGATCACGGCCAGGATCCACAGCACCGGCGCCATCGCATCCCAGCGCTCGAACAGCGCGCCGATGATGATCAGCACCACCCGCTCCGGCCGCTCCATGAACCCCACCTTGCACTTGCCGATCAGCGCCTCCGCCCGCGCGCGCGTGTAGCTCACCATCAGCGACGTCACCATCACGAACGCCGCGAGGAAAACATAGAACAGGCGATTGCCGCGCGCGTAGAAGACCAGCAGTCCGAAGAACAGCACCACGTCGGAGTAGCGATCGATCACCGAGTCGAAGAACGCGCCGAAGACCGTCACCTGCTGGGTCTGCCGGGCTACGCGCCCATCCACCATATCGAAAATGCCCGCTCCGATGATCACCAGCGCGGCATAGAGAAACATCCGGACGTAGTTGTGCTGGTTGCCGAAACCAAACAGGACCGCCGCGGCGGTGTTGATGATCAGGCCGATGAACGTAAGCGCGTTGGGCGAAATACGCGTCAGCGCCAGGCCGTTCACGATGGCCTGCAGAATCACGGCGCATCCGGCGCCAAAAGCGCGGGTCCAGGTGATTGGTTGTTTTTCTTCCACTGCGTCCCGGCTTCTGCTTCTCTTTGAAGCGTTCAGTTCAGGCTACGAGGCTGCTCCGTCGTGAATCGTGGCGAGCTTCAGCACCTCGAGTTCCCGCTTGCCGTTGGGCGTGACCACCGTGGCCATATCCCCCACCTGTTTTCCCACCAGCGCCTTGCCGATCGGGGAAGTGGTGGAAATGAGCCCCTTGCTCACGTCCGATTCCTCGCTGGTCACCAGCTTGTATTCGATTTTCTCATCTTTCGAAGTGTCGTAGACGAGAACCGTCGATCCGAAGGCCGCGCGGTCCCGCGGAATGTTCGACAGATTCACCAGAGCCAGTTCCGCCATGCGCTTCTTCAGCTGGCCCAGACGCGCGTTCACAAAGTCCTGGCGCTGCTTGGCCATGTGGTATTCGGCGTTTTCGCTCAGGTCGCCCATGGCCACGGCCTTCTTGATTTCGGCAGGCAATTCGTGAGCCAGTTCGTGCTCAAGTTGCCTGATTTCTTCCTGGAGTTTCTTCTTAATCTGTTCCGTCATGAATCGAATTTCCCCTGGGGTCCCTGTCGCCTTAGACAACAGCCATGGCTGCGCGGTTGGGGAAAACTTCTTCCTGGCCGCGGCGAAAGGGGTGAAAAACCCTTGAAAAGGGAGTGCCTTGAATCCGAAGGCTGGGGTACTGCCTCAGCCCTCATTATACGACGCCCCATCGGGCCGGTGCGCGTCGAGGAAGCTCTGCAAAATCAATACGGCAGCCACCTGGTCCACCACCTCGCGGTGCCCCGAGGCAGGCCGCCCAGCCGCCTCCAGGTGGCGATGCGCCTCGGCTGAACTCAGCCGTTCGTCCCACAGATAGACCGGAAGTGCGAACGCTTCCCGCAGCGACTCCGCGAAAACCTGGCTCTTCACCGCCTGCGGGCTCACGTCGCCGGACATATACAGCGGATTCCCCACCACGACGGCCGTGCAGCCGTACTTGCGGATCAGACGCCCCAGCGACTTCAGGTCCTGCTTTTCATTGCGGCGAACCAGAGTCATCACCGGTTGCGCCGTCAGGCCCAGTTCGTCCGACACCGCTACACCAATGCGGCGGCCGCCGAAATCAAGCCCGAGAAGGCGACTTTGCACATCCCTGATGGTATCGCGAGCACAGACAGATACCCGCATCTTAGAATGGGTTAGGGAATCAAAAGGACATCCTCGAAGGAACAGGTTCTCTCCCGGGTGCGACGCTTTTTTCTCCTCCTTTTTCTGGTAGCTTTGGTGGCGGCTGGCGCAGTGGCCTATGTGCTCCTGGTCCCGGCTGGCCCGCATACGGAGACCTTCGTGGAAATCCTTCCCGGCACACCGAGTACCCGGATTGCCGCGGAACTTAAAAACCAGGGCATTATCCGCAGCCAGATGGTCTTCGTCGCCCTGCACGAGTGGAAAGGCGGCTCGCTCAAAGCTGGCGAATACCGCTTCGATCATCCTGCCCCGATGAGTCAGGTCCTGGACCGGATCCGCCGCGGCGACGTCTACACCATTGCCTTCACCATTCCGGAGGGATCGAACCTGTTCGACATCGCCGCAAAAGTGGAAGCCGAAGGCCTGGGATCCAAAGCAGCCTTTCTGGCGGCCGCGAAGCAGGATGTCTCGCTCATCAGCGAACTGGATCCTCAGGCCACCAGCCTCGAAGGCTATCTCTTTCCGGACACCTACCGGTTCGCGCGGCATGTCGATCCGCAGGAGATGATGGCAGCCATGGTGAAACGCTTCCGGCACGAGGCTCAGTCCATCGGACTCACCGGAAATTATCATCGGACCGTGACCATGGCCTCCCTGGTCGAGAAGGAAACGCCACTGGATACGGAGCGCCCGCTCGTCGCCAGCGTCTTTGAGAATCGCCTTGAGAAAAACATGCCGCTCATGACGGACCCCTCCGTCATCTACGCGGCCCTCCTCGAAGGCCGCTACCGCGGAACGATCTACGAGTCGGATCTGCAGGCGAAATCCGCTTACAACACCTATGTCCACCCAGGGCTGCCCCCGGGTCCGATCTGCAATCCCGGTGTCAAGTCGCTGCAGGCGGCCATGCATCCCGCCCAGACCAACTACCTGTACTTTGTCGCCGCCGGAGCCGATCCCTCAGGACAGTCGCGCTTCTCGACGACTCTGGAAGAGCACGCGAAAGACGTGCAGGCCTACCGGCGCGCCGTGCGCAACGCAGGATCGCCGCAATGAGTGCAGTGCGATGGGGCAAGGGATGGAAGGAAACCGACAGCAGCGCGCGAACCGGCCTTTCGCTCGCCCTGCTGCTGTTGCTGCCCCTCCTGAACGGCTGCTTGTGGCATACGCGCAGAGTCCCGCAGGCAAAGATGCCGGCGAACATCCAGTCGGCGCCCCCCGATCGGCTGGTGGAAACGATTAACAAGCAGTACGACGCCATCAATACCCTCAGCGCCACGGTCACGTTTACCGCCAGCGAGGGTGGCACGCTCAAGGGCAAACAGACCACCTACACCTCGTTCAACGGCTACATCCGCCTGCGCAAACCCGAGTCGCTGCGCGTCATCGGATTCCTCCCGGTAGTGCACACCCGCGCCTTCGACATGGCCAGCGACGGCAACACCTTCAAGCTGCTGATCCCACCGAAGAACAAGGTTGTAGAAGGAACCAACCAGATCGCCAAACCATCGCCCAATGCGCTGGAAAACATGCGGCCGTTCATCTTCTTCGACTCCCTGCTGATCCGGAAGATCGGCCCGGAAGACCTCCTGCTCGTGACCTCCGACAGCCCCACCGTCGTCAATCCGAACACCCGCAAGCTGGAGTTTCAGCCGGAGTATCTGCTGACCGTGCTCACCCGCCAGGGGGGCAGCAACGTCCTGCTGGCCGGGAGAGTGATCCATTTCAGCCGTCTCACCCTCCAGCCCGTGGAGGAAGACATCTACGGAGCCGATGGCCAGGTGCAGACGCAGGCCATCTACGGCCCCCTCCAGACCTTCGGCAACGTCCGGTTTCCCGGTACCGTCACCATCAAATGGCCCTTGCAGGAGCAGGAGATTCTGATCACCATCGAGAAGCTCACGCTGAATGAGCCCCTCGACGATGCCACGTTCCAGCTCGAAATCCCACCCGGAATTCCGGTGCAGAAGCTGCCTTAGCCCGCTAAGTTAGGGTCGGAGCCAACGCCGCTGGTGATGCGCTCTACAGTGGCCTGTCCGTGAAGAGCGTCTTGTCCGAGACTTCCTGGATCTGGTAGAGCCTCGTCCCCAGAAGATGCTCCACCTGCTCCCGATAATCGCCGGGAACGAAGAGCAGTTTGCGCCGGCCGTTTCCCCACATCCGCAGCAGATCGGCATCGCTCAGAAAGATATGCGGCGCGTCCGGGTAATCGGATCCCCAGATCATCGACGAGCCAAATACCTCGACATGCGACCCCGGGTCGGGCGTGAAATAATTCGTCGCTCCGTGCACCAGCAGCGCCGGACGCTCGGTATGGAAACGCGTGTAGAACAGGATTGACGATCCGTCCGCCTGATCGCCGTACAGCATCAGCTCGTCGTCGGCATCCCCCGGTGCGGCCGTGATCCGATTGATCGTGTGCGCGATCGCCTCGCTCGACAGCATCGGCTGGAATCGCACCAGGGCGATATGCGCCGCGATCAGAATCACCGCGATCGTGAAGCCGATGCTCACCGTTGCCTCGAACGCATGCCCCTTGCGCCGGAGCAGCCACGCGGCCAGCGGCCCCAAAAAGAAAACCACTGCCGCCAGGATTGCCGGCAGCCGCAGCGCCGCAAACGACGGCCCCGTCAGATCGAAAAAGTGCGACATGGACAGCGTGTATCCACCCACGCCGCGATGCGCCATCAGCGTGCCGATATCGGCGATATAAGGAAGGTGGCGCGATTGCCACAGACCCCAGCCCAGCAACCCTGCCGCCACGAAACCAGCGACCAGGAAGAACACATGCGCGCCGGTGAGCCATCCGGACGAGCCTTTGCGCCCTTCGCTCTGCGACTCCTCGATCACCGAAAGGCCGCCCGCGATCAGCATCAGGACAGCCGGATACACCGGCCAGGTGTAGTACTCCTGGTTCGTCGAAATGGCGAAGAAGATCAGGATGAACCCGGCAAAGAGGGACAGCAGCAGGCTGGTCCGCGCCCGGAAGCGCAGCCGCGCCGCCAGCGCCGAAGACTCGAACGCCGTCAGCTTCGGATCCAGAAACTGAATCGTATTCGTCGCGTCGTAGCGCAGGTCGCTGTAGAAAAGGTGCCGATTCCGCCACGCCCGCCGCACCACAACCGGCAGGAACAAACTCCACGGAAAGAGCCAGATCAGCTGCCCAAGCCAGTAAACATAGAAAGGCTGCCGATTGTAGTCGTGGGGGAAGCGCAGCCCCAGGAAGCGCAGGAAATGCTCGTTGATGAAGTAGAAGTAGAAGAACCCGTGCACGTGTCCCGGGCTGGGCACGTTGCCCACCGGGTTGCCGTAATCGGGATTCCGCAGCCCGGCAAGAATATGCCACGGCGCGCCGATCGCGAGGAAGAGCAGCAATCCCGTGAGGAGATGGAACTGCCGCCACCGTCGCCAGTCGCCGGTGACGATCAGATACGGCACAACCGCCGCAACGAAGAAAACCGGCGCGATCAGGCCCTTTGCCAGCAGCGCAAGGGCGAGCGCTGCATAGGCGATATAGAAGCGCGCAGGCTTGCGGTCTTCAATCCCGGTAAGAAAGTTGTAGAGCGAGAGCACGAGGAAAAACGTGAGCAGCGACTCCGGGATCAGCGTGCGCGTGAACAGAAAAACGCCTACCGACGTCAGCATCGCCAAACCCGCGTAGAAAGCCGCACGGTCTCCCCACGCGCGGCGGCTCCACGTCCAGACAATCCACGCGCAGCCCAGCACCGCCAGCGCCATCGGCAGATGCGTGGCGAAGACGTTGAATCCGAAAAGGTGATAGTCGACCGCGACGATCCAGTAGGGAAGAGGCGGCTTTTCCAGATACCGGATGCCGTTCACATACATCGTTACCCAGTTGCCGGTCGTGGCGATGTGCTGGGCGGCCTGCGCATGGGTGGCGTCGGCATCGTCCAGCAGCGCCGGCGAGAACAGCGCCGCAAAATAAACGGCGATAAAGACAAGAACCAGCAGGGTCCAGGCGCGCGCAGGCGTAGAGTAGAGCGATGGCTGGACCGTCGGCCTCTCGGGCTGGGCTTTGGACAAAGGTGGATAAGTCATTGGGTCGTAGTTCGGCAGAGAGTTCAGAATATCAGTGAGAGCCGGTGGAGAGCGGCCAGGCGGCCATGAATCGTGACCTCATCCACGTGCAGCGCCTTGGAGCGAAGCTGCGCGAAAATTTGGCGAAATGCGTGCACGACCCTGGCGTGGATGCGGTGCACGACACGCGCACAGGAACCCGCCGTTTGCAGGCCACCCTCGAAGACCTGGTGCGCCAGAGTCCAGCCGGCGAGTCGGGAGAGACCCTCCGCGCCACCGCCGCCGCGACCCTGAAGCTGCTCAAAAAAACTCGGCGCGAAGCCGGTCCGGTGCGGGATCTGGATGTCCATCGAAAGCTGCTGGAAAAGCTCGTCCGCCGCGCAGTCGAACCCTGCTCCGGCAACCAGAACGACGAAGCCGACGCCAAAACAGCCCCGTCCGCCATCGCTGCCCCGGATGTGCTCGAAACCCCGGCCGCCGGCCTCCGCGTGACCGGCCTCGCGCAGCAGGCCGAGGATCTCGACACATGGCTGAAGCATCGCCGTAGCGCCCTGTCCGAGGATCTGCGGGCACTCGCTCCGGATTTCCTCGACAAACTCGACAAGCGTCTGCAGGAACTCGCGGCCATCCTCCGCGCGCAACCTTCGCGCCGCTCGCGAAAGAAGCCGCCGGGAGTCGTGGCCCTCGATGCCTTCGCCCGCCTCGCCTCGGAGATGCAGGTGCTGGACGCGAGCAACCTGCACGACTTTCGCAAAGGTGCCAAAAAGGCGCGCTACGTCGCCGAGCTCGCCGCCCAGGGCGATGCCCAGGCGAAGCAGGTTGGCGAGACACTCAAGAAGCTGCAGGACGAGATCGGTGACTGGCACGACTGGCTGGTGCTGGCTGAGGAAGCGCATGCCGCGCTCGGCGATCGGGCCACCGAGTTGATCGGACTGCTCGAACGCGAGCGCGAGCGTCACTTCGTCGCTGCCATGAAGACCGCCGTCAAACTGCGCGGGCGGCTCATGGGCGAGTGGCTCGCGATGGCGCGCCGGCCGGCAGCGCGCGCAAGCCGTCCCATGCCCCGACCTGCGACGACACCGCGCCGTGCGGCTTCCTGATCGGACTCGTGTATCGTGCTGAGTGAATCTCTGGTGAGCTAAGAACTAGCGTTCTATTCGGTCATGCACACCTTCGCAGCCATCGATATCGGATCCAACTCCTGCCGCCTGAAGATCGGCCGCGTCGTGCAGCACCGGCTCCGCATCATGCACGAGGATCGCGAAGTCACGCGCCTGGGCGCGAGCGTCTTCGAGTCCGGCATCGTCTCGCCGGAGTCCATGGCCGCAACCCTCCGCACCCTCAAGCGTTTCTATAAAGCGGTGCAGGCGCACGGCACTGACAAAGTTCGCTGCGTCGCCACCTCCGCCATGCGCGACGCGCGCAATTCGCGCGCCTTCCAGGCCTGGGTCCGCGACGAGACCGGCTGGGAGGTGGAGATTATCTCCGGACTCGAGGAAGGCCGCCTCATCCATCGCGGCGTCACCGAGAACGAGCCCGGCGCCGGTGGCCGCTGCATCCTCGTCGACATCGGCGGTGGCAGCTGCGAGATCACTCTCTCCGAACACAAAAGGATCCACGAAACCATCAGCCTGCCGCTTGGCGCCGTCCGCCTCACCCAGGAATTCCTCCGGAGCGAAGTGCCCGACAAAGACGAGATCCGCCGCCTCCGCCGGTTCATCAACCGCGAAATGCGGCGGGCCACCCGTCGCATTCACCCCGAGCGCGTACGGCTGGTCATCGGAACCTCGGGCACAGCGGCCGCCCTCTTCGATGCCGGCCGCGTCCTCGGCAAGGGCCGCGCCAACAAAGATCTGGTGCCGACCCCGATGGTGCGCCGCCTTGCCGGCAAGCTGACGAAGATGCGCATCGGCGAGCGCTCGGCCGTTCCAGGCATCGGCCCCAGGCGCTCCGAGATCATCGTCGCCGGCGCACACGTCCTGTCTGAGGTGCTCGAGGCCTTCGCCCTCCCGGGCTTCCGTTATTCCCCCATGGGCCTGCGCGACGGCATCCTCGCGCAGATGCTCGCCGAGCAGGACGCCCGAACCTCCGCACATCGCCAATTCGAGCTCGATCGCTGGCGTGCCGTCGAAGAGGCCTGCCGCCGCTACGGCACCGACCCTCGCCAGGCTGAGCCGGTCCGGCAGCATGCGCTGCAGATGTTCCGCGATCTCGAGACCGTCCACGATCTGCCCGAGGAGTATCAGACCTGGCTCGAAGCCGCGGCCGTACTGCGCGACATCGGGAAATTCCTCAACCACCAGGGCTATCACCGGCACGCGCAGTACATCATCGCCAACTCCGAGTTGTACGGCTTCACCCCGCAGCAGCGCGTCGTCACCTCGGCCATCGCTCGCTACCTGGGCAAAAGCCGGCCGGAGCCCGAAGGGCGCACCATGCGCCAGGTTCCTCCCGAGGAGTACGAGCACGTCCGCCGCGCCGTGGTCCTGCTGCGGCTCGCCGTCGCCCTCAATCAGGACCGGGCCAGCGATGTCCTCAAAGTGCGCGTGCGCGTTTATCCCAGGCGCGTCCTGCTGGAACTTCTGCCAGGACGCACCGGCGCCGAACTGGAACTGTGGTCGCTGCGCAAAGAAGCGGCTTACTTCCGCGAAGTTTTCGGCCGCGAGCTCTTCGTCGCCTTGGCGTAGCCGCGCAGAATCCTCGGATCCACCAGCCAGTGCAGCGTGCCCGGCAGGCGCGTGCAGTCGATGCGCGCGATGGCCCCCTTGCGGAGCCGTGCGCTCATCCGTCCCGACGGGGCCAGAATCGACCCGAAGAACGCCGTCAGATTGGGATTATGTCCCACCACCAGGACGTTGTCGTACTTCATCAGGCTTCGCACCAGGTCCTGAAATTTTGCCACGCTTCCCTGGGGCGACAGCGCCTCGGTGACGTCGATCTTGCCCTCAAAACCGGCCTCGGTGCCCACCAGAGACGCCGTTTGCAGCGCCCGTTTCAGCGGGCTCGAAACCACCCGGTCGAATTGCACATTCAGCGCGTTGAGGAAGCTCCCAATCAGAATGCATTGCTGCTTGCCCTCCTTGTCGAGAGGGCGCTTGACATCAACGACGGGGTTCGCGCGGCGTGTGCCGGCGCTTGCATGGCGAAGGATATAGAGATTCATGAAGAAAGCCGGAAAGGCGCTCCTCTTGGGGAGGTCGATTAACGTGATTGTAACAATCGGTCGGCCGCTCGAATGTTAATTTCACGCCCGGATTTCCTGGGTTTTTCGCGGAATTAGACGATTTGGGAGCCCACCCGTGCTTGGCCTCGCGTCACCGGCTGCGGCATGGGAATCGGACCGGGATAAGGCTCCGGATCGGGTTCCGGCGGCGGTCCAGGAGCAGGGTCCGGCCGTGGCGTGGACGGGGGCCGCGGAACGGGTTCCGGGCCAGGATCGATGCCCGGGATCGGGCTGAGCAGGAGGTCGGGTTGGCGGGTGAGGTTCACTTCTCAGTGGGAGGGCAGCAGAACGGGCGCGGTTGCTCCGCCACTTCCCACACTTCGGAAACCAGCAGTCCCCCGAGCCAGGTATGCGCGGCGCGGCGCGCAAAACCATGTCTCTTCAGAACCACCCGCCACTCGGGAATCCGGCGCACTCTGAGTCCGGTGAGCCACCCGAAAGCCGCATAAAGTCCCCCGATGACCGCTCGGGCCAGGCCTTTCCGGAGCCCGCCACCCTCCGGCACCTGAAACTCGCTCACCAGCCAGCGCGCGCCCGGAACCAGACCCGGCCGCAGGCAGGCCACAAGCCCTTCCGTCTCCCTCTCCGTGAGGCAATCGAGGAAGAAGTGCGTGACCACAAGATCGTAGCCGCCGGAGGATGGCGTGAAGATGCGAGCGTCGGCGCACGTTGCGGTGATCCGCCTCAGATCGCCCTGTAGCGCGATCCGTCTGCGCAGCAGATGGAGCATCGCCGACGAGCCATCGACCGCATCCGCACGAAGATGAGGCGCGGCAGCCAGCAGACGCGCCAGAAAGCGCCCATCGCCGTCACCGACAACCAGCGCTCGGCGCGCGCCCTTCACCGCAGGGATGTGATGAAACCGGCAGCGCTCCAGCATCGGGCCGAACGAAAGATACTCCATCGCGCGATACAGTCGCGCCACGCGGTCGAAGCGCGCCGGCCGCAGCGCGATCGTTGCCGGAACACGCCTGCCCTCCCCCAGCTCCGACAGATCGACGACGCGTTCTACAGATGCCATGGCAGGAGGAGGAAAATCGGCGTGAGAAGAGCGGCGTCCGCCGCAATGCGAAGGCCGAGCAGCCTGCGTGCGTGCTTTTCCGGATCCGCCGGGCCTCGCACGAAGCCGCGGTAGAACTGATCGAGCACCAACAGCAGCATCGATGAAAGCAGAGATGCCGCGCACAGACCGGAATCCCCGCGACTCCCCAGGTCCGGAATCAGCAGGAAAGCAATCGATGCGCCCGCGACGCAGAGGGCGAAGATCGAGACAACGATCGACCCCGGGAAAGCCGCCGGCCCTTCCCAGGTTTCAATCGCGATACAGTTCAGCGTGCATAACCCGGCGAACAGCACTACCAGACACCCAAGCTCTGCACGACCGGAAGCCGCTCCCGACCACGCCGGAACCGCCGTCGCCAGCGCAAAGACGATCCCGACCGCAACCTCCCGCGGAAACCAGCGGCGCACCCGCAGCGCAGGCAGATGCACGCCGGCGAAGTACAGCATCGCAACCGCAAACACAATTGCATCTTCGCGCCGGGGTCTCCCCGGCATGATCGAGATCAGGCCCAGCAGCAGCGCTCCGGCAACCGCTGAGCTTTGCAGCAGAGAAGTCCGATGCCGGGCGTGGAAAAAATGGCGCTCGTGCAGCGCCGGATGCTCCGGGGAACCGGCGTCGAGAATCCGGTCCGCTACATAAATGATCCAGGTGCCAACGCCCAGAACCGCGATCCCAATCAGAGGAATCCGAATCCCTGCGGCGCGGGCAAAACTCCAGGCCCAGAGAACGGCGACCGTCGGAGCATCGAGGCTCAGCAGATGCCAATAGACGGGTACTCCCCACAGTCGTGAGCGGGACCGGACAGCGACTGTGGGGAGCGGAGCAACAAGAGCCACCCTTCCATTCTAAAAGTGAAAACGGTAGCGAACCTGCCCGTAGATCTGGCGTGGATCATTTTCGTGGAATCCGCCGAACGTCAGGCTGTTGTCCAGCAGCACGCGTGTGTTCGATACATTCACAGCGTTAACGCTCGCCGACCAGTTCTCCCCAATCGACTTGCCCGCGGCCAGATCGAACGTCGTGTGTCCCGGCAGATAGGCGCCCGTGTACGGTGACGGCGGATCGGTGAATCCGTTGGAGAATCCCGATCCGTAGTAGACGTTGACCGCGGCCCAGGTCCGGCGCGGAAGCCTCGCGTCGAACCCAAAGTTGAGCGTATTGCGCTGGTCGTGATCGAGAGGCGAATAACCAGGCTCAACCGCGCACGCCGCCGAGTCCGCCGGATAGCAGATCAGGCCGCCCGTGGTGGATCCGCGCTGCTGCGCGATCTGGTTCGAATAGGCGAGATGCGCCTGCCCATAGCGCCACAAACGCGGCGAGCGCAAGGCCAGTTCCCATCCCTGGATCAGTGCGCCCTGGATCGTCACCGGGATGAAAATGCTCGACTCGCCGATATTGCTGTGATCGAGAAAATTGTTGACGCGCGTCTGGAATGTATCGGCATCGACCAGCCATCCGCGTAGAGGGATCTGAATGCCGAACTGGTGCTCCTCGTCGCGCTCGCCCCGCAGCGGGACGAAGTTCGTGTCGCTGGACTGCGCGAAGGCCAGTGCCGGCCCGGCGACGCTGGTCAGCGGCGGCGGCTGGTAGAAGTGCCCGTAGAAGCCCCGCAGCACCCAGCCCAGTTTCGGAAGCTGCAAGGCGAGGCCAAGCCGGGGGTAGATCGCGTCTTCAGAAAGTGCACCCACGAAATGCGTCTGGCGTTCTCCGCCGATCAGTGTCAGCCACGACGTCGGCCGGAAGTTGTCCTCGACAAAGGCCTCTTCCACGCCGCCGTTGACCACCGAGGTCTCCGAGAAGTTCGCCGCGCTGCCGTCGTTGAAGACCGCCCCGAAAAGATCGTTCTCATGCTGGTCGTAGCCGTACACACCGGCCTTGAACGAATTGCGCGCCACTGAGGTCGAGAAATACGCCTGCGCGCCCGTGTATTGCCCGGTCTGCCGCGCCGTGGTCGCGGTCGGTAAATCGCTGGAGTGCGGCTCGTAGTGTGCGTCGTTGTAATGGTAGAAAGGCGAGATTTCGAAAAGGGACTTCGCGCTCAGCGTGTGGATCCAGGAAAACGTCGTCAGCCCGTCGGTCTCGTGCTGCCCATCGCGTAAACCGGAAGAGTCGTACAGCTGATTCTGCCAGTCGTTCGCATTCGGGTCGTAGGGAATCTGATAGTAGTCCGTGCGCATCTGCCCGACGATACGCAGCTGATCGTGCGGAGTCCGATTGAAGATGAGTGAAGTGAACCCGCCGTACCCGTTTTCAGCATCGTGAATCGGCTGCTCGATCGGCGCCATCAGGCCGTAGTTGCTGCGGTTGCCGTTCGCGGCGACGTACCAGGCGAAGCGCTCGGTGTGATTGCCCAGGCTCAGCTGGCTGTCCGTCTGATAATAGTTGCCCAGTGTTGTTACAAATTCGCCCTCGCGGTTGGTTTCGAAACCGGTGCGCGGGATCACGTCGAACATGCCGTACGTGCGGTCGCCCAGATCGGCGCCGTAGCTGCCGCGATCCACCTCCACCGTATCGATGTCCCGCGGATCGATCTGCGGTCCGATGTTGCTGCCGATATTGGTGCTGGGAATCGCTACCCCGTCGATCATCCAGTTCACCTGATGGCCGCCGCGCATGTGGAGCATGTCGTGCGTCATATAGGCTCCGGGCGTGTAGTCGGTGATCATCGCCAGCGAGTTGGTGCGGTCTGCGCCTGGCGTCCGCTCGATCTCCGAGTGGCTGATCATCGTCGTCGGCGTCACCGTGTCCGGGTTCACTACCTGCCCTTCGGCATGAACTTCCGCCGTCTGATGAACCGATGCAATCTCCAGAGGAAAGTGGAGAATCTCCGATCCGTTCGACGTCACGGTCAGGGGCTGTTCCATCGCGGCAAATCCGTCCGCGGAAACGGTGATGGTGTAGACTCCGGGCGGTACGGCCTGGATCGCAAACGCACCCTCGGAATTGGTTTCAGCCTGGAACGACAGGTCGGAATGCGCGGCGTGCAGGACGATCCTCGCTCCCGCGATCGGTCGGTGAGTGGGGTCGTGAACAATGCCCTGAACCTGGCCCATCACGGCGGCATAGACCAGCGGCGCTGCCAGCAGCAGCGCCAGAGACAGAAAGCTTCTTCGCAGCATCAGTGGCTCCTGAGGAAAGCTCGCTTCTGTAGCGATGACAGTGACAAATCGGCATGCCACGGCGCAGAACGCGCACAGCATGATCCTTTGCATCGGCGAGGAGGGGTATCTCGAAGATCGCTTGCGGATTTTGCTCCGTGCACGCAGGCTCGAACAGCCTGTTGAGCAAGCACCGAGTGAACGGCGGGCGCTCTCGAAAGCGTGCCGCAACAGGCACGCATCGTGTGGGCTTCAGCCCCGAGGAATGTCGCTCAGCGTTTTCACCGTTCGAAGAACTTCAGAGAAGACCCTAAAGAGGGAGCACTGCGGGAGGGCCGCGCTTGTGGCGCGCGCGATCGGCGGAGATGCGATAGCCCGCCTCTGCCGCCCGAACTACGGCCGCAGGACCAGGCGCGTTGCTGGCCGCTGCTGCCGTCTTCGTAGCCAGCGCATGGGCTACAAGGAACGGAGCATGCCCAAAAGGCGCATACGGGCACCGTTCGGAAACTACATGGAAACGCGACGGAATGTTCTGCAACTCCATCGACATCGCGCAGTGGTGTTTCCCCCCGCGCCGGCAACAGGCGGGAAGCTGCGCATCGCCGGGGGGCGAGGCGAACGCGGGCGCAATCAGCGGAAGGCTGAACACCGTCACCAGCAGCACCGCGAGTGCGCGTCGCATGCGTTTCATCCTAACAGGAGCCTTGACTTCGGCTCGGCGCGCGGCAACGCCATCTCAGGCCACAGAATACCGGCCTCTACTTGGCCGTGTAGTCCTGCTGGACGATCGCCCATACATCGTTCCGTTTTGTGACGGTCAGGCTCAGGTGATGGGTCTTCGATTCCGAAGCAGCCTGATCGGGCGTGTACGTGAGCGTGAACTGGTTCTTCAGCAGAGCCGTGAGCCTGCTGTAAGCGTCGTCGGCCTTGTCGCGCCGGCCTTCCACCATGTAGCCGCCCGTCGCATTGCAGAGGTGTTCCAGCACGGTCTCGCCATCGGCATGCGGTGGCTCGGGGGGTACCTGTTCGCCGCCGCGCCGGCCGCTGCCGCCTCCTCCGGGATAACCGCCGCCGCCGCCCGGATAGCTGCCCGGAAAGCCAGGCCCGCCCATGCCCACACGACGGTTCGCGTTCTGATTCTGATTCGGATTGTTCTGCTTCTGTTCCTCGCCTTTGAAGTAAATGGCAAAGATCGCGACGTTTGCGGCCTGCGCGGCCTGGATCGCGTCGTTGACTGTCTCTTTGCTCTCGCGGTCGATCCCGTCGCCGATCAGAAACAGCACGTGACGGCCCGGCTCCTTCGCCAGCACTTCCGTCGAGGCCAGATAGATCGCGTCGTACAGCGTGCCGCCCCATCCGCCTACGCGATGCTCGTCCGGGTTCGCCGTGTCGCTCACGTTTTCATTGCCGAACTGCCGCGATCCAAGCTGAGTGATCGCGTCATGCAGCTTATTCGCCGTCGCCGTCGGATTCACCAGCAGGTCTACTTCACGGTCGTACTGGATCAGAAAAGCCCGGTCGTCCGTTCCCGGCAGCGTGTGGTCGATGAAGTGAGTCGTCGCCACGCGAACGTCCCCGATTTCCGTGCGCTGGTTGGGGCTGATCTGCCCGACGATGCCGAAAGCCATCGGCGTTGGCTGCGCAGGCGCGAACGACTGAATGGTCTGCAAATGCCCGTTGTCGCTCAACGTCAGATCGGCGACCTTCAGAGTCTTTACCGGATCGCCCTTCTTATCGACCACCGTCACCGGCATCGAGACGGGCATGCTCGTGGAGGCGGCCGCGGCGGGAGCCGGGCTCTGGGCGGCGGCCGGTGTCTGGGCCGGCAGGGGCAGGGAAGAAAGAACCAGCGCGCCCACAGCGGCTGCGGGCAGGAAAAGCCGGGTGCAGTTGGAGATCTTCATGGCTCGGTCAGTGTTTCGCAGACCACCCTTTAGACGTTAGCACCGAACCGGGGGTTTCGCTTCCCAGACCCCGCAGCCGGTCAACAGCCCTTGCGGCGAAAGATAAAGTAGTCCACCGAGTATCGGCCGGCCCCAAAAATCAGCGCCATCAGCGAGGCAAACAGGAACGTATAAGGATCGGCGCCGTAGAAATTGCCCGGGTTGCTGACGATTGCCGCCAGCGCCGACGGGTCCGCCGTGATGTAGGCCACCAGCATGTCACAGGCCAGCAGCAGGCCGACGAAACGGGTCGCGAAACCAAAGATCAGCAGGATGCCGCCCAGAAACTCCAGCAGCGAAATCGCGATCACCGTGAAGTGCGGCGCCGGGATATTCAGGCTGGCAAAGAACCCGGTGGCGCGCTCGATATTGTGCAGCCGGCCCCACCCCGACTGGGCAAACTGCCACCCCCAGTACACGCGCACCAGCAGCAGGAAGGGTGACTCCAGCTTCGCAGACATCAGCTGGAAGCGGCGATAGAGTGCCGGAATGAAGCTCGTCGTCTGAGCGGGGGCGGCAGGAGTCGCAGGGGTGCTCATGGTTTTACCCTTTCTTTCTTCTTGGGGAGAACCGCGGGGTCAGGACGTGAACCACCCCAGCATAGACCAGTTGGCGAAGGCTTCCTGGAGAAATGCAGCATGCTGGTCCTCGGGGAGCGCGCTGCCGGTGAGCGCTGCTTCAATCGCCTCCCCCAGCCTCTTGCCCGCCAGCACCGCCGCCAGCAGCGGGTATTCCTCTGGAGAAAGCTCTTTGTACCAAACCGAATTTTCGTGCCGATGCACGGCCAGGTGGATCGGCTTCGGCGTCAGACCCGCAACATGGCGAACGTGCCGGCGTCTCCGCGCAACGCTCGCGTTATTGGCCGACGAGGCAGCGCTGCCATTCTCCGTCCTCACCTGCAGCAGCAGATCGTCCACCGGATACGACAGCGCCAGTACGCGTAAATGCGGCTGCAGATGCAGCGTCGAGTTCTCGTCAATCGCAGCCAGTTTCTTTGCACTCAGGCGCGGCCGCTCTTCGGAATCAAACGCCTCGATGTGTGCCCACTCCAGCCGAACCATGTCCAGCGCCAGCTGCGGATGGGGCCCCAGATGCTCCGGATGCTGCCCGAGCCACGCTTCCAGACGCGCGCCGAGATTGCGCAGCGTCCAGGATGCCGACGGACAGTCCGTCAGATATGCGCGCATCAGCGCATCGAATTTCGTTCGCCCCAAAATCGCCTGCAGACCCGGAAAATCCTCTTCGAACGACGAGTACAGCCGGAACCAGTACTGCCGGTTGTAAATCTCCAGCCGCTCGAATGACGTCAGGCGATCGTTGGGACGAATGATCGCCTCTGCCTCGTTCTTGTTCGACGCGCCGTCCCTGCGCTTCCGCGGCATCGTCTCGCTGCGCGTCAGCGGATGCATCACCGCAGCCGCCATCCGTCGCTGAATCTCCTGCAGGCTCGTTGGGGCGCTCGTGGAAGGCTGGTTCATCGCGCCGCTCCTGCCGGTTCCGCGATCGACGCCGCGGCCGCCTGCATCGCCGCCAGGCTGTTTTGCGCCGGCGCAGCCTCGGCGGCGGCCTTCAGAAACTTGTTCGCCTTCAGCGCCTCTGCATGAACGTCATCGAAGCTGGGAATGTTGTCGTCCCATTCCAGCAGCGTCGCCGTCGGCCCGCAGCGCTCGATCGCCCGCCCGTACAGCCGCCACACCGCCGGCAGCACCGGATGATCGTGCGTGTCCAGGATGTACTTCTCGAACTTGCTGTGCCCCGCGATGTGGATCTGCGCCACCCGGTGCGCCGGCACCGAGTTCACATACGTCAGCGGATCGAAGTTATGATTCTTCGACGAAACATAGATATTGTTCACGTCCAGCAGAATGCCGCAGTCCGCGCGCTCGACCACCTCGTTCAGAAACTCCCACTCCGTCATCTCCGAGACGTGGAATTCGGCGTAACTCGAGACATTCTCGACGACCACAGGAACTTCGCAGTAATCCTGCACCTGGCGGATCTTCTGCGCCGTGACCTCGACCGCCTCCCACGTATACGGCATCGGCAGCAGATCGTGCGTGTAGCGCCCGTCTACCGAGCCCCAGCACAGATGATCGCTCAGCCACGGCGTCCCGGTGCGCCGCACCAGGCTCTTCAGCTTCTTCAGATGCTCGCGGCTCAGGGGGTCCGCGGATCCGAAATACATCGACACCCCGTGCTGCACCACCTTGTATTGTTCCAGGATCTGGTCGAGCACCTCGAGCGGCCGCCCGCCGTCCACCATATAGTTCTCCGAGATGATCTCGAACCAGTCGACCACCGGATGCCGCGAAAGGATGTGCTGGTAGTGCGGGATGCGCAGTCCGATGCCGACTCCGTAATCGGTGAATCCGTTAAAGCGATTGGCAGGCAAAGAGAACCTCGTGGGAAAGCAAAGGGCCGCGTGTGAGGCGGCCCCGGGTTGGTGTCAGTCCAGTGCCGAGGCCCTGAACTAGTCGGGCATCTTGGAGCCGTCGGTCGCGCAGCCGCCCTTGCCCTTGCAGCTGTTCTTGCCTTTGCAGCCGTTGTCGCTGCTCTTGCAGCCACCCTGGCCTTTGCAGTCGTTCTTCCCTTTACAGGAGTGCTTGGCGGCTTTGGCGAAGTCGATGCCGTTGAACGACAGTTTGCCCGCCTTCAGAATGGGCGTGGCAGACGAGTTCACGGCTGTCGTCGACGCGTGCATGGCTGTCGCGCCGCTGAGCAGACCGGACACGGCCGCGGCGACCATCATGGTCTTCAGAGATTGCTTCATTGTCATTCCTCCATCGGATTGCGAGGCCAGACCGGGCGATTCTGGAGACATCTGGAGAGCGCCAGGCGGGTGACCTCGCGGTGCGGATTAGACTACATAAACAACTACGCCTTGTGCCACCCCGCCGGATTGTTTTTTCCCGCCATTTACCGGAACTTCATCTCAGCAGCCGCCTGGAAAGGCCGCGCAGAAGCCTCCTCGGCCCTCGGCATCTCCCGTGCCACGAAGCGCTCAGGGACGAAATGGCGTCGTTTGACATGTCCTGGTCCTGGGATTACGGCAGCGGAACCGCCCGCTCGTGCCGGGGATGGTGCTGCGCGTATTCGATGTACCCCAGCCCCACCCGCATGTGCCGGTGGATATCGTTGGGAATCGTGACCGCAAGACCCATGCCGAGAATCCCGTGCGCCAGCGCCAGCGCGTACAGGTTGCGGTAGCGCAGGAAGAGCACGCACGAAATTGCTCCCCAGATCACCGTAAGCACCACCAGCACCGGGTTGGGAATGTGGGCCATGCCGAACAGTACTGTCGCCAGCGCAATGGCCAGCGCACGCCGCATGCCGAGTCGCAGCAGTCGCATCAGCACGTAGATCTGCAGGATGAACTGCTGCATCAGTGCCCATACGGCGTATCCGCCCAGGTGCGCGAGGACAGGCACCGGACCGTAGAGCGCGTGCAGCGTGTGCAGGTGCTGCGCCACCGCGATCCCGCCAAGACACAGCACGAGAGCAACCCCGGCGATCCACAGCGAAGGAAGCAGGCCGCGCAGGCCCAGCCCGTGGGTTCCCACTTCCTTGCGCCGCAGAATCGACGTGACAGCGATAAAAGCAAAGGCGGTCCAGTACAGGATGCGCTGCGCCGGATTCGCCGTCCAGATCGTGGCCAGAATGAGGCCGTAGCCAACGCAGAGTTCAAGGACATCGCGGCCGCGGGAAGAGAGGCGCACGCATTCAGAGTAAGGGAAGAATCAGTTGCCGAGGCGTTCCCACATATCGGGATCGATGTGGGCCTGGCGCAAAATACTGCGCAGCGTACCGACGGCAATCTTAGAGTGCCGTCGGCACGATCGCGGTTTCTATGATTTGACCAGAGGGCCGAACGAACTTTACGTGACTGCCTCTCTGGCTGGCCTCAATGAAACCGGCAGCTTCGAGGCGTCGTTTCACTTCTCGGAAAGAAAGAGGGCTAAGCCGCCCCAACCTCGACCTCGACGGTTCGAATTTCAGCGGGCGGCGTTGCGAGAGGGGACTCGAAGTGGAGTTCCAGCGCTTCCTTCAGATTGACGAGTGCTTCCTCTTCACTTCGACCCTGGCTGGCAACGTCAACGTCCAGACATTGGGCGACGAACCACTCGCCTTCCTGCCATACCGTTGCCGAGAAGGGGCGTTTCATGACGGTATTGTTGCACAGGTTCGGGTGAGTGGCTAAATTGACCCGAGTCCTTGATTCGCTGAAGGCAAGGTGGTCTCGCGAAGCCCATCCTCGTCGGTGCAGGGATCGCTGTTCTGGTCGCTATTGGATTCTGGATCTACACCAGGCTCCAATAGACAGGCCCACAGAGCAAAAGCGGCAGCCAAAGCCGCCGCTCTCTGAGCCCTGTGGTCTGTACTCTGAGCCCTGCACTTACTGCAGCAGCGTTCCCGTCTCCGGTTCGACCTTCGCCTCTTCCGGCGGGATCACCACCGCAGCCGCCACCTTGTCGCCTTCTTCAAGATTGAGCAGCTTCACGCCCTGCGTGGAACGCCCCGCCTCGCGAATGGTCTTCGTGTCGATGCGGATGATCTTGCCGTACTGACTGATGAGGATGATCTCCGAAGTCTCGTTCACGAGCTGAATCGACGACGTCTTGCCGACCTTCGTTGTCGCCTTCAGATTCGTAACGCCTTGGGCGCCTCTCGAAGTCAGCCGGTACTCGTCGATATCGGTTCGCTTGCCGAAGCCGTTCTCCGTGACCGTGAGGATGAGGCTTGGGCTGATTTCGAGCTTCTGGTCGAACGCCTTGAGTGCCGCCCATGCGGTATCGACCTTTTTCCGTGCCTCTTTCTCGGCTTCGTCCGGTGCGCCGCTGTCCTTGTCCTTCCGTCTTTCCCGAACGGTCCTCAGTTCCTTCTCTGCCTGCTCATATCGCTTCCGCAGAGAAGCCAGCTCGCTCTTGAGTCCGAGCGAAGCAGCTCGTTCGTCCCGCTGCTGGTCGCGCGTTTCATCCGAAGGCGTGACCGCCAGGCCGATGACGTAATCGTCCTTCTTCAGCGTGATTCCCTTGTTTCCTGCCGCGTTCCTTCCCATGGGGCGAAGGCCCGTGGTTCGCACGCGTTCCTTCGAGTCATCGCCGGCTTTGTCGCCCCCATCCTCGTCGTCCGACTTGAGGGTAATAGTCTTGTATTCCTCATCGAAGCGAGCCGCCATACCATCGCGTGTGCCAAGGAAAATGGTCTGTTTGCCATCTGTGATGCGGGCATCGACCAGCTCATCTTCTTCATCGATCGCAATCGCGATGATGCCGCGCGCCATCACATTCGAGAAGTCTTTGAGCGGAGTCTTCTTCACCGTGCCCTTCCGGGTCGCGAAGAAAACGTACTTGCCCTCTTCTTCCAGATTGCGCACTGGCAGAATCGTCCGCACCGTCTCGCCCGGCTGCAGGCTCAGCAGGCTGGCGATCGACTTACCCTTACCGGCTGCGCCCACGTCGGGAATCTCGTACACCTTGAGCCAGTAAACACGGCCCTTATTGGTGAAGCACAGCAGATACGCATGCGTCGAATCGACAATGAGCTGCGTGACAAAGTCTTCCTCACGCGTCTTCATGCCCAGCCGGCCCGTGCCCCCGCGCCGCTGCTGCCGATACGTCGAGATCGGTGTCCGCTTCAGATACCCCGAGTGCGAAACCGTGACCGCCACCTGCTCGTCGGCGATCAGGTCTTCCAGCTGCAGTTCGGCGGTCTCGTCCACGATCTGCGTGCGCCGCTCGTCGCCGTAGTCCTTGCGGATGGCCTCGAGCTCCTTCACGATCACCTGGCGCAGCTTCTTCTCCGAAGCGAGGATCGACTCGTATTCGGCGATGTTCTCGCGCACTTGCTTCAGCTCGTTCAGCAGCTCGTCGATCGAAAGCTGCGTGAGGCGATAGAGCTGCAACTCGAGGATGGCGTCGATCTGGCGATAGCTCAGAGTCAGCGTGGCTCCGATGAGTGTGGCCCCATCGATGCCGTACTTCGCCGGATCGAGCTTCACGCCCTTCAGCGCCTGATCCTTCACCGTGATGGTCTTGTTGGAGAAGAACTGGAAGAGGTTCTCCCGGGCATCCGCACGCGACGACGATCCGCGGATGATCCTGATCACGTTGTCGAGGTGATCGAGCGCGATCTGATAGCCGAGCAGGATGTGCTCCCGTTCGCGCGCCTTGCGCAGCAGGTAGTCCGTCCGCCGGCGCACCACATCCATGCGGTGGTCGATGAACACCCGGATCGCCTCGGGCAGCGGCAGTTCGCGCGGCTGGCCGTTGACCACGGCCAGGAAGATCATCGAGAAGCTCTCCTGCATCTGCGTGTGCTTGTAGAGCTGGTTCAGGACGATCTGCGCTTCGGCGCCACGCTTCAGCTCGATGACGATGCGCATGCCCTCGCGGTCGCTCTCGTCGCGAACGTCGGAGATGTCGTCGATCACCTTGTCGTTCACCAGTTCGGCGATGCGCTTGATCAGGACGTTCTTGTTCACCTGGTAGGGAATCTCGCTGACGATGATCGCCTGCCGTCCCTGGGCCATGTTCTCGGTAGCGCACCTGGCGCGCATCAGGAAGCGCCCGCGCCCCGTCTTATAGGCCTGGGCGATGCCGCCGCGACCGTACAGGAATCCGCCGGTGGGGAAGTCCGGCCCGTGTACGTGCTTCAGCACTTCGGCCAGCCCGGCGTGCGGATTGTTCACCATCTCGATGCAGGCGTTGATGACCTCCGTGAGATTGTGCGGCGGGATGTTGGTCGCCATGCCCACGGCAATGCCGTTCGAGCCGTTGACGATGAGGTTCGGCACGCGCGTCGGCAGAGCGCTCGGCTCGTACGTGGATTCGTCGTAGTTGGGGACGAAGTCCACCGTCTCCATCTCGATGTCCGAGAGCAGTTCGCCCGTGATGCGCATCATGCGGCACTCGGTGTAACGCATGGCCGCCGGCGGATCGCCGTCGACCGAACCGAAATTGCCCTGCCCGTCCACCAGCGGATAGCGCATGCTGAAGGGCTGCGCCATGCGCACCAGTGCGTCGTAGATCGCCGAGTCGCCGTGCGGGTGATACACACCCATCGCCTGGCCGACGACCTTGGCGCACTTGGTGTACTTCTTGTTGTGCTGCAGGCCCATCTCATGCATCGTGTACAGAATGCGGCGATGCACGGGTTTCAGGCCGTCGCGGGCATCGGGCAGCGCGCGCCCGATGATGACCGACATCGAGTAGTCGAGATACGAGCGGCGCATCTCGTCTTCAATGTTGATCGGGACGAGGTTCGCTGCGCCCGGTCCGGTGGGACCGTCACTGCCGAGGGGTAGCTGAGGGTTCTGATCGTCTGCCATAAATTTTGTAGGCCGGAGGTCACGCCCTGAAGGGTCAGAAATTGCCGGGCGACCGAGGACTTATCTTTATGATACGGGAAGAGTTAGCGCCGCACAACCCGGCTTAGGCGTTTGGATTCAGAGGGTTGGAGGAGGGGGGCAGCTCTGGGCCTCTTTCCGGCCTCGATTTCAACAGATTTGCTGCTTTTTTTAACGGATCCTGCTGACTCCTTCGCGCAGGATCGTCCCGATTACGGGCGGTATAGTGGGACGAAGGATCGACGAAAGCATGTCCACGGTTTCCATCAGCGGACCTCCGGCCACCCTGCTCTTCAATGACTGGTACCCCGCCCTGCGCAGCGAGGTACTCCAGGGCAAGAGCATGCGCACGACTATGCTGATGGGCATCCCCATGGTGCTCGGCCGCTGCGACGATGGCCGCCTCTTCGCGATGCGCGACCTTTGCCCGCACCGCGGCATTCCGCTCTCCTGCGGCTGGTTCGACGGAAAATCCGTCACCTGCAAGTATCACGGCTGGGCCTTCGAGCCGGTCAGCGGCCAGTGTATGGAGATTCCCTCGCTGACCAAAGACGACCCCTTCCCGAAGAACCTGCACGGCATGGCGTATCCCTGCGAGGAGCGCGACGGCTACGCCTGGGTCTACGTGCCGGAAGCCGGCCGCGGCCGCGTCAGGCCCGAGGATGCAGCCCTTACCCCGGTGCCCGAACTGCCGAAGTTCAGCGAGCGCTATCGCAGCGAGCACCTCACCGCCGACCTGCCCTGCAACGTCGATCACGGCATCATCGGCCTCATGGATCCCGCGCACGGCCCCTTCGTGCATCAGTCCTGGTGGTGGCGCAAAGAGGCCAGCATTCACGAGAAGGAGAAGCGCTTCGAGCCCATCCCCCAGGGCTTCCGCATGGCGACCCATGCGCCCTCGAAGAACTCCGCGCCGTACAAACTGCTCGGCGTCTATGGCGAGCCCATCACCACAACCATCGATTTCGTGCTGCCCAACCGCCGCTTTGAGACGATCCGCTGCGGTCCGAAGTGGTTTTCGAGCCTCACGACTGTCACGCCGACCACGGCCAGCGCCTGCCGTATCGACGTCTACGGGGCGTGGAACGTGCTCTCGTGGGTGCCGTTCATGAAGCCGATGCTGCGCTTCTTCGGCAACATGTTCGTCCGCCAGGACCAGGTCACGATGATCCAGCAGGCGGAGGGGTTGAAGTTCGATCCCGCCCTCATGCTCATCGACGATGCCGACAAGCCCGCAAAGTGGTACTTCGCCCTGAAGCAGGCGAGGCTGGACGCGGAGAAGACGGGCGGGGAGATGAAGCATCCGCTGGACGGGCCGGTGACCCTCAGGTGGAGAAGCTGAAGCACCGTCCGTAGCCTGTGGCCTGTCGTCCGAGCCGGCCGCTGGCTGCCTTACCCCGGGTGGACTCCGTTCCCATTACTGTCTTCGGCCTCGATCGCATCCACCGCGATGTGCATCTGCGTGCCGAGTTCCTTCATCTTCTCCAGCCAGTCGCCCGAGGGCGGCTTGTCGCGATGGTGGCGCCATGTGTCGTACCACAGGTTCTGCGCCTGCCACAGGTTCACATCGAAGGGAAGCTCGCGCAGGGTGCGCGCCACGGCCAGCGCATCCTCGACCAGGGGAGCCGCTTCCGCATGTTCGTGGAGCGCCAGCATCACACGCGTCATCTTCTGCTCGGCGATGTAGCCGATCAGCTGCTTGTCCAGCGGCACATCGTCCGACTTGGCCAGGCCCAGCCAGGTGCGTGCCTGAAGCAGGTCTGCCGGTTCCGCTTCCAGCGCCCGCCGCAGGCCGGCATTGATCGCAAACGTCGCCGCCACCGTCAGCGCCTGCGGCCGCGGCAGCTTGCTCTGGCTCAGGAAGTGCAGCAGCGACGCCTGATTCTCGTAGATGGCCGACAGGCTCGATTCGACCTCTTCCAGCGTGCCCGTCAGCAGAATCTCCAGGATGCGCTTCTGCTCGTCCCGGAACAGCGAGCGCAGTGAGTACGTCTGGCTGTCGAAGTGCCGGTCGAAACAGCGCACCACCTCGGGGAAGTCGCCGAGACTCACGGCCGCCTTTGCCTCTTCCACAAACTGGTCGTAATCCGCGGAATCGTTGGGGTCGAAGCGCTTCACCACCGCCGTGATGTTCTGGTCGCCGAAGTGGAGCACGCCGAACGCTACTGTTTCAACGGCCTCCGTGATCTT
>JBKICP010000079.1:0-43808 GCA_046567085.1 Acidobacteriota bacterium | reverse complement strand
ATTCGGCGAGTTGCCGAATCGTCAAAGCTCAAAATTCGATGCCAGGAGCAGAGGGGAAGTTGTCTCAGGACAGCCGGTAGCGCGTGGCCGGCCGGTGGCCGCGGAGCCCGTCGCGCGCGCCTGCGCCTGTCGTCCGAATGAGGCAGAGGCGCTACCGGCTCGGGCTGTCGGCGCTCGCCAGGGGCCCGGCCTCGAGGAGGCGATAGAGCGTGGACCGGCTGATGCCGAGCATTCTGGCCGCGCGGACTTTGTTCCCATTCGTGCGCGCCAGAACCCGGGTGATGTGACGGAGGATCGCGTGGTCCAGGTTCGGATCGTCGGCAAAGGGGTCGAGAGCCCCCGAAGCGGGTGCAGAGGCCGCGGCAGCGATGGGCCAGTGCAGGCGAGGAATATCGATGGGGCGGATCCACTGGCCGGAGCACTCCAGTGCCGCCGCCGCAATCACCGATTCCAGCTCGCGAACGTTGCCCGGCCAGTCGTAGGAGGTGAGACGCGGCAGCACCCCGGCGGCAAACCCGCGAAGAGCCGCATCGTGTTCATGACTCCAGGTGCGGAGAAACAGCCCGGCCAGCAGCGGGATGTCGTCTTTGCGGTCGCGAAGAGGCGGGATCGCAAAGCGGATGGCCGTGAGATGACTGGCCAGATCGGCGCGGAACGAACTCGCTGCCGCCAGGCGGCGCAGCGGGCGCGAGGATCCGGCGACGATCTGCAGGGGAGCGGCGGACTTTGCCGAACGAATGCGCTCATGGGCCGCGCGCTCCAGAAAATCGCGCAGGCGTCGCTGCTGATCCAGGGAGAGTTCGTCGATGTGCGACAAGTAGAGCAGCCCGGCGGTCGCCTCCTGCCAGAGAGACTGCGGACTCTCGATAAATTCGGCAGCAATCGTCGGGACGAAGGGCCCCGATGCAGCCGCACCAAGACGGTGCAGGGTCTGCGAGGCCAGCAGTTTGCCCGTCCCCTGCTCCCCTTCGACATTGACCAGACGAAAATGCGGCGCCGTGGCCCGCATCCGCTGAAACAGCTGCTGCATGCCCAGATTGCGGCCCACCATCGAGCCCAGCATCCACCGCTCCGGATCGAGCGAGAGAGGCTGCAGCGCGTCAATGTCGAGGACCGCCGTGGTTTGCGGGTCCTGCGGAAGTATGGGGGCAACGATGGAAGCCAGATGCACGAGAGTATCCGTCCTGCTGTGCGGTTTATCGGCAGCAGGACGAAGAGGATGAGGAGGACCGGCTGAAGCAGAAGCGGCGAAAATTCCCCGGCGACCCATGTCGAGCGACGGAGCGAGCACTGGCCGGCGAGAGACGAAGAGTCCCATACCGCGTTCTTCCTCGTCTCCTCGCTCGTAGTTCTGCTCGTTCTTCCGCTCAACCCCTGTCGCTTCCAGGCGTTGCCGCAGCCCTTAGCTACTTCGCGATCGCCTCCAGGGTGGAACTGGCGCGACCGATGGCCTCGGTCAGAACCGTCATTTGCGATTGCGCCCGCGACAGATCTTTGGCGTCAATCGCTTCGTTCACCCCCGGAATGACCACCGCCGCGTAGCCGGTGTATTCCCCCGGAGCGTAGATGGTGTGCTTGAACCAGGGGCGATTCGGCAGCCCGGGTGCGGAAAGGAAGCCCTCCTCGACATTCCGAAGCTGGGCGTTGAGCGCGGCAAGCTGCTGCGGCGATTCTGCCGTGGCCGCCTGCTGTTTCTCACGCACCTGTCCCGCGAGGCGCGTGAACTTCTCCGCGGCGGCTTCCGCCCTGGAGAAATCAAGGCCGGTCATCCCGGCAGCTTCGGCCTTCTTCTGCGCTGTTGCAAGGTAAGCCGAGATGGCTTTGCCGTAGGTGACGTAGTCGTAGGGAAGTACGTCGGCGTCGGCCATGTGCAGGACTTCCAGCCCGAAAACGCGCGCCATCTCCTGCTCGTAGACGAACGTCGGATCGGCGTTCATCACGAACCAGGCATAGTTATCGAAAACCGAGTGGTAGACGCCGTAGGGTCCGCCGGAGCCGATGTCGCTGGACGGCACGCCGAGGTGCTGGATGAAGGGAGTGAAGTCCGATCCGGAGCCGAGATCGCCCACGCGCACGTCGTTCGTGACCACCGCGGCCTCCTGGCTGGCGTGTTCCTGCACTCCCAGGTGGTGGCGCGCCGCCGCATCGGCCTGCGACTTCTTCCACTGCTCATAAACCGTGCCGCCTTTCGGACTGGGAACCGCCTGCGTGACCCCGCGGATGAATTCCTTGAGCGAAGGAACGGCGGAGGCATCGAAGTTCGGCCCGGAAACACCAACGTCGGTGTTGAAGTAGGCGACGGTGTGAGCGAGATGGCCAGCATTCTCTTCAGCCCATTCTGTGGAGCCGATGAGGCCTTCTTCCTCGGCGTCCCAGGAGCAGAAGACGATCCGCCGCTTCGGCTTCCAGCCGGTCTTCAGCAGCGCGCCGATGCCGTGGGCAGCCTCGAGCATCGCGGCGGTGCCGCTGTTGGGATCCACGGCGCCGTAGACCCAGGCATCGCGATGGTTGCCCGCCACGACCCATTCGTTGGAGAACTCCGTTCCGGCGACCGTGCCGATCACGTCCCAGATCGTGGTGTACTCGTAGTCCATCTTGAGGTCCATGTGGACCTTGGTGCCGGGGCCGACATGGTAGGTGAAGGGCAGTGCGCCCTGCCACTCGCGCGGCGCGTCGGGGCCGCCGAGGTTCTCAAGGATCGGCGCAGCGTCGTGGTAGCTGAGCGGCTCGGAAGGAATCGTCGGCAGACTGGTGACTTTGTCCAGAGGAAGGCGCTCAGACGCAGGCAGATCGGGACGAGAGGCGACCCCGGGCGTCAGGGCGTCCCCGGGATACTTGAACATGTACTGCACCGAACCGCGCTGCACCCCGGTCGCCGGCCGCCACGGTCCATGCGGATACATATCGCCACGGTAGTAGCCGTCATCGGCCGGATCGGAGTAAATGATGACGCCGGCGGCTCCGAGCTCCTGCGCAACATAGACCTTCACGCCGCGGAAGTTGCCGCCGTACCGGCAGACCACGATGTCGCCCTTGACGTCGATGCCAAGGTCCTTGAGCTTCTGGAAGTCTTCAGGGCGGCAGTAGTTCGCATAAACAGCCGGCGCGGTGACGTCCCCCGACGGCGACGATCCGTTGAAGGCGGGCGTGACCCGGGGATCGTTCTGGAAGGGTTCGTTGCCCTCGACGTGTTCCGGCGTGGGGCCGGTCATGAGGAGCTTGCCGTCGGCATCCCAGGCCTCGACTTTGACGGATTTGGGCAGGTTGAGCCACGCCTTATATGGAACGATGGTGGTGTCGAGACCGGCCTCTTGGAATTTGGAGGCGACGTATTGGGCGGTCTTGTAGTCCTCGGGCGAGCCGGCGATGTGCGGCTCCGCGGTGAGCGTCTTCAGTTCCTCACCCGCGAGTTTGGCGTCCGGCACCGCGAGAAACGTCTGATCGACGGGGGCCTCTTCGCGGGCGAAGTCGTGATAGCCGAAGCTCGATGAAGAGGAAGCGGCCGGAGTGGAAGAGCGAGCGCCGAGGAAGAAGAGGGTCGGCAGGATGAAAGCTGCGACGGAGAAAACGGAGACGCGCGAAGGCATCCGTGAATCGGCTCCTGATTGGCGGACAGCGTATACGGGATAGCGTACAGGAAGCCGAAGCGACAGCAGGAAGCGAGCGGCGCCCCATGTCCCTGCTTTGGGGACATGGGGCGCACAGCGATCGCGGGTCCGCCGCCGTGCGGCGCGACTAGGCAGCCGCGGGGGCCACGGACTGACCGCAGTGCGAGCAGCGCTTCGCTGCCAGCGGAATATCGGAGAGGCACTCCGGGCAGGCGTGCGTTGAGGGCGGTTCGGCCTTGGCGGGATGGAACTTCTTCATCAGCGCATTGAGCGGCAGCACAAAGACGAAATACACGACCGCGGCGATGAGCAGGAAGGAGATGATCGCGTTAAGAAAGTCGCCGTATTTGATCTTGCCGCCGTTGACGTCGAGGATAAGGGCCGAAAAATCGGGCTTATGAACCAGGGCTGCAATCAGCGGGTTGACGATATCGGTAACGAGCGCGTTGACGATGGCCGTGAAGGCAGCGCCGATGACGACGGCGACTGCCAGGTCCATGACGTTGCCGCGCAGGACGAAATCGCGAAAGCCTTTCAACATAGGTATCTCCTGAGTGGGGCAGGGTACACAGCGTGCAGAGAACGTACAGCGTCCAGCGTACAGCGGGAATGGGCAGCTGCCGGCATCCGTTGAAAGAATTTGTGTTTTGCCGGTGCCCCTGCTGGAGCGATTCCGCCCGGCCGCGCAGAAAACCAATTGCGGCCGCGCCGTGCGGGGTTCAGGATAACAGTTGTTCGTCCGCCCGGCAGACGAACAGCGGCGGCCGAGCGCGGCACCCGGTGCGCGGAAGAGGCCGAGGAGGGAGCATGGCCATTGCGCGAGATATGGAATTCCATTACGACGTGGCAGAGGCGCAGGAGACCGGCGGTCCGCGGACGACAATCCATTGCCACGGCCGGCTGGTGAATTCGACGGTCGGGCAGGTCAAGGAGCTGGTGAAGCCGCTGCTGGCCCGCAGCGGGCGCATCGTGCTGGACTGTGCCGACCTGCAGTTCCTGGACAGTTCGGGCCTGGGAGCCCTGGTGGGACTGAAAATCTCCGCACTGCATCAGGGGCAGGTGAGGCTGGAGCTTGCGAACCCGCCCTCGTGGATGAAGGATCTGCTCAGCAACACCAATCTGATGCAGCTGTTCGGAAGCTGAGGCGCAGGCCGAGGGGATCCGCAACCGGCTCGATCAGCCCACTCCGTTCAGCTGTTGTCGGTTTCGTTCTCGTCCTGATCGCGCACCAGGGTGCCCGTGCGGGGCCCGTTCATAGTGTGGACACCCCAGGCCATGCGCGGCGTATTGTGCGCAAGGCCGTAGCGGCCGTCCGGCGCCAGCAGAATCATGCCGCCGTGGCCGCCCGCCCGGCGGTGCAGATAGGCGATGGCATCCGGTGCGACCTGCTCGGGAGACCCCCCCGCCATCACGCGATCCGTGGCCCATTTCCCGAGGACCAGCTTCATGATCGGCTCGCCCCATCCGGTGAGGGAGACAGCCGCCGAGGAGTTGTCGGCATAGCAGCCGCAGCCGATCAGCGACGAGTCGCCCACCCGGCCTGGATCCTTGTTCAGTGTGCCGCCCGTGGAGGTGGCGGCGGCCAGGCGTCCCTCGCTGTCGAGGGCGACGGCGCCCACCGTGTCGTGAGAGTCGAACCCGGGAGAGTCGGCAGGGCCGGAGAAGGTGCGGTCGGGAGCGCCGGCCTGCTCGCGGGCCTGGGCCTCGGCCAGACGCCGCCGTTCGCGATCGAGGACCAGCTCCGCATTCTCAATGAGAGGCATGCCCTGGGATGCGGCGAACGCTTCGGCGCCCGGGCCCACGAAGTAGACGTGAGGGCTCTTGTCGAGGACGAGGCGCGCGGCCTGGATGGGGTTGCGGATGCGCTCGACACAGGCGACGCCGCCCGCGCGCAGGGTCGCTCCATCCATCATGAGGGCGTCGAGCTGCACGCGGCCGTCACGCGTGAGGAACGAGCCGCGGCCGGCGTCGAAGGTTGGGTCATTTTCCATCGAGGTGACGGCAGCCTCGACCGCATCGAGGGCTGAGCCGCCGCGCTCGAGGATGCGCCAGCCTTCCTGGAGGGCATCGAAGACTCCCTGTTCGTGTGCGTCGAGCTGGTCGGCCGGAATATCCCAGGCGCCGCCGTGGAGGAGCAGGATGGGCGAATGTGGCATAGAGGAAAGAGGGATTGTACCGTTTTGGGCTGAGGACAGGGAGATTGACTCTCAACTCCCGATGCAGCGTGCCGATGAGTTCAGCGTGTTGCCCCAACGGCGAATCACCGTCTACCGCATGCAGGCCCGGGAGCCGTCTGCCTCGGATGTCGAGATTGTCCTCCCCGGACGAGGCCTGCAGTATGACGGCAAGATCGTCTTTCTCAGCCCGGAAAGCTGCGTCCTCGATACCAAATGCAGGCTGGAGCCCGGCACTCTGGTCGAGGTGTGGATGCGGACCGAGCGGATGCCCCTGCGCGTGCTGGCGAACCTCGTGGAGCGGCGCGCGACCGGGGTGGAATTTCACTTCCACGAGATGACCGGCCGCAAGATGGATCAGATCGAGACCCTGCGCGGAGAACTGGCTCAAGAAGCGGCGCGCGCCCAGGAGAAGCAACTGGAGAAGGAGCGGGCCTGAAAGGTGGCCCAGGCGTCTTCCTCTGTGCCGTTTGCACGGATCCCCGGCCGCGAGCGCGACAGTAGAGAAGTCAAGCGTTCCGGTACCGCCGATTTCCCCTTGCAGGGTGAAGAAGAGCAAAGCGCAGCGGCAGATGGAGCTGTTCTGAAGTGTCAGCGCGCCGGCGCGGCCGGTTCAAGGCTGTAGACCAGCTTGCCGTCTGATTCCCGGGCCCACGCCAGACGGGCTCGCTCCGAACCGGGGCCCTCAATGCGCCAGTCCGAACCGGATTGCACCAGCTTCATCGCTGCCCTTTGCCTCCACCACGCGTTGATCTCGCGCGGTAGTGCTGTCCAGACGTTCTCGCGATCGCGCAGGTCGGCGAGGTGGTCGAGAAGCGCCTCGAACACAGCGCGTGCCCGCGGCTCGATGATGTAGTCGGGGTGCACGATGAAGCTCATCAGCCCGTGGTGCGCGAGGATCAGCGCGGTCTGCCGCTTCCAGATATCGATCGAGTACTCATTGAGAATGTTGAAGAGCGAGTAATCCTGGATGTCGGTGACGGGAATCTCGAGAAGGTTGCCGATGAAGTACGGCATCACCGTGCAGCAGCCGCCGCGCTGCGGGTCGAGATGGGCAACGTTGGGTACGGACTCCTCGTACTGGAACTGGAACTGATCGAACCAGTCCTGATTGCGGTACAGAACACCGGCACGGAATCCCTGCGCGCCAAATTTTCGGCCGTATTCGTTGATCTTCGCGACGCGTTCGAGAAACTGCTCGCGGTTGTCATAGAGATGGCCGTCGTGGTTCAGATCGTGGACGCCAACTTCGTGGCCGCGCGCGTGAATCGAGTCGACGTACGACTGAGGCACCTCGTAGCGCTCTTCCGGGATCACCGTGAAGGAGCCTCGGATGCCGCGCGACTCGTTCAGGTCCATGAGCGTCGGACAGAAGTCGCGGCCCACTTTCGTTTCGACGTCGTGAGACATCATCGCGCAGGCCGACCGGCCCTCAGGCCAGAACCAGATGAAAGGGGCGCGCTCGACTCCGCGTGCCCGCAGAGACAGCAGAAATAACTGCTCGTGAAGATTGTCGACCGAAAAGTCCACAGGCCAGCGCGGGAAGGGACGCTGATCCCAGTTGCGAAGCCGCAGCTTCTGCAGATGCTTGCGCGCGGCCACGGGAAGAAACGGCCGGAACAAGTAGTAGACCTTCGCGGTGAGCGACTGCGTGCCGGAGCGCGCGTCGCCGCCCATGTACGCTTCGTGGCGCAGGTTATCGATCGCTTCGGCGGGATCGAACGGCAGTTGGACGGTCCCATCGGCAACGGTGACGCTGGAGGCCGCGTCGGGCAGAGGCGGCTCGGGCGCGGCAGCCGGCGAGGACGTCGCAAGGCGGCCGTAGAGCGTGGTATCGGGGCCGAAACCGAAGTAGCCAGGCGCCGTCGCAGGCGGTGCCGGTGCAACCAGCGGCTGCACGAATTCGTCCGGACAGCGGAAGTACGCGGTGAGGGGGTGACTCTCAGGCATGGTCGACGGTTGATGCCAGCATAGCAACAGCAAAAGGGGAGCGCGATGCCACCAAAGTCGCGTTCAGCCGCGTTCCAGTGCCGGTCCGGCCTGGCTCTGGGCGGCGCGCAGGCGCGCCGGCAGGAAAGGATGAATCAGCAGTTGGTAGGCGCCCCCGCCAAGCGCTCCCCCGAGAAGTGGGCCTGCAATCGGGACCCACCAGTAGCTCTCGGGTGATGGAAGGGCGGAGCCGCCCCAGCCGGTAAAGAAGCAGAAGAGTCGCGGCCCGAAGTCGCGAGCAGGATTGATGGCAAAAGCTTCGAGGTAGCCCATCGACGCGCCAATGAGTGCGACCAGCAGGCCGATCACGAGTGCACCGGCGTTGGCCCCCGGAGCCATCTCGTTGTACTGCTCGGTGATGGCAAAGATGCCGAAGATCAGCAACGCGGTGAGAACGATTTCGTCACCGAAGGCATGCAGCGGCGTGATGCCGATCCCCGGATGGGTGAAGAAAACGCCGGCTGCGCCCCCGGCCGCTCGCGTGAGATGGTGCGCAAGATTGTACTGATCGATCACCGGCGAAAATAGCTGGAGCACGAGAGCGGCTCCGGCAAAGGCCCCGATGGTCTGCGCGATACAGTAGGGCACGACGCTGCGCCACGAGAATTTCCTGTAAAGCGCAAGCGCGAGCGTGACGGCGGGATTGGCGTGGCATCCGCTGATGGAGCCGGTGGTGTAAATGGCGATCGTCACAGCAAGTCCCCACGCGATGCACACGCCCCAGTAGGCATGCTGATACGGGCTGGGGTCGTAGAGGGAGTACATGGCGGCGACCGAGTCACCGAAAGCGATGATGATGAAGACGGCGATCGCTTCGGAGAGAAGCGCACCAGTGAATTGCCGGGTCATGAAGTCCTCGTGGATGCCGGCACCCATACTACAGGGTGCCGGCACACGGGAGTAGCTTAGGGCTACGGCTGGCGGGCAGGTGTAGCGGAAGCCGTGCTGGACGGATGATCGGGCTGCGTGTCCTGCGATTGCTTCGCCTGCATCTTCTCACGCAGGCTCTGGTCGGCGGCCTGGGTCAGATTTTTCGTCTTCGCAAATTCAGCCTGTGCCTCGGCATGCTTCCCCTGGGACTGATAAAGCCGAGCCAGCCGCCAGTGCACCTGAACGTCGGAGGGAGCAATCTTCTCGGCGGTCTGGAAATCGCGCAGGGCCGCTTCGTGATTGCCCGCCTGCGTGTCGAGGATGCCGAGGTCGAGCCACGGCAGTTCCTGGCCGGGGTCGTGCTTCAGCGCGCGCTCCACCAGAGGACGCGCGACCTCGGGGCGATTGAGGCGCACGTTGGAGTCGGCCCAGTACGCGATGCTCTCGCCGTCGTTGGGCTGGTTCTCCACCTCCTGCTGAAACTGCTGCGCGGCTTCCTCATATTGACTCTGCGTCCATAGCAGATAGCCCAGGCCGAAGTGCACGCCGGGAACCTTGGGGTCCGCTTTGACCGCGTTGCGGAACTGCGCGATGGCGTCCTCGTGGTCGCGCATCTCGTCGTACGCTTCCCCGGCAAGCATGTCGGCTTCGGCGGACTCGGCGTTCAGATTGAGGATCTGGTGGTAGATGTCGAGGACGCAGGAATACTGCTTCGACCAAAGGCAGGCGTGCGCCAGCACGAGCCGGTACGGCAGGTTTTGCGGATCGCGCGCCATGGCATCGCGCAGCCAGGGAACGGCCTGCGCGTATTGCGCGGACCCGTAATCGGCCATGCCGATGAGGAGACGCAGACGCTGCGCGTCGGCTGAATCCGGCGCCGCGCGATGATAGAGCGAGGTGAAGACGCTGGCCGCCGCCTTCATGTCGCCCGCCTTGAAGAGCGCAAGGCCGAGGTTCATCCTCAGGCCAGGCATGGAGGGATTCACCGCAGCGGCTTTGCGATAGTACTGGACCGCTTCCTGATAGTGCTGCTGCTGCGATTCGAGCACGCCCATGTTGGCGCACGCATCGGCATCCGTGGGATGGTCCTTGAGGATCGCCTGCCACGCCGCCTCAGCCGCGGCGAATTGTCCCTGCTGCTGCAGCGCAATGGCCGCCTGACGCTGCTGTGCGTAGGAAGCTGAGGTTTGGCCGACGACATGCGCCCAGGCGAGGCTGCAAATTGCGACCAGAATAATTCGGGTAGAACAGACCCGGCTCACGCACATCTCCGATGCGGCCATTGTCTCGCGGCGCAGCAGGCCTCCGCAATCGCAGACAAAGAAAAAAGGCGCGGCAGCCGAAGCCGCCGCGCCATGGGAGGCAATTCAGGAACCGATCAGAAGATGAACTTTCCGCCCAGTTCAAGAGCACGCGGCTGATAAATGCCCGTGGTTTGGCCAAAATTGGCGTCGTGGTTGTTGGCGTCCAGGCTCTGGAACTGCGTGTGGTTGAACGTGTTGAAGGATTCGAACCGAAGCTCGATGCGCGGACCGCCTTCCTTGAACGGAATCGCTTTGAAGAGCGACAGGTTCCAGTTGGAGAGTCCAGGCAGAACGACCGCGTCGCGGCCCGCACTGCCGAAGCCGGCATTGACGCCGCCAGGCCCACCGGCCCAGGGAGCGACCGGATCGGTGAAGTTGGACTTGTTGAACCAGGCCGACTGCGTCTTCGGATATGACGTCTTCCCCGACGCGTTCGGACGGTTAGTCGTCCCCCCTCCGAGGCCAACCACATCCCCGCCGGTGTAGTGAATCAGGATGGGCACGCCCTTTTCAAAGAGGCTGATGCCGGAAATGGACCAGCCACCCAGGATTTCCCGCGCAGCGAGACTGCCGCTGTGAGCGTAGAAGGGCAGAGCGTACACGTAACTCGCGTTGAAGATGTGACGGCGATCCAGACCGCCGGAAGCGCGGTCATAGGCCGTGTTGTAAGGGTTGGAAAGCCCGTTCAGGTCGTTGGTTGCGGTGTCGATCTCATGCGACCACGTGTAAGCCAGCTGCGTGGTGAGGCCGTGTTTGTTCTCGAAGCGGATGCCGGCCTGCAGCGAATTGTAGTGGAAGTTGGTTTCGTTCTCCTGCTGGTTGATGTTGGCGAAACCGGGGAAGTTGCGGTAGCGGTTGGGAGCCAGCTTGCCGGTCGCTACGCCCTGACGCAGATCGTACGGAGCAGCGCTGTTGGCGGCATCGGTCAGAGGCAGAGTGTTGATCTGCCGGTCGTTGTTCTGATCCCAGCCGTTGGAGCCGACATACTGAACCACGGCCACCACCGAAGGCCACACTTCCCGCTGGATACCGAGGCTGTAGTTGGCCGTTCCCGGCGGTGGATACCGGTACTTAATGTTCGTCAGGTTCGAAGGATAGAACTGCTGCGTCGTGGTTCCATCCAGAGCGCTGGTGTGCGGGTTGGAGAAGTAGACGTCGTCCGCCGACGGAATATAGGCGAACGGCGGGTTGAGCGCGGAGTTATACACATCGTTGCCCTGGACGCGCTCGAAGAACAGGCCATAGCCGCCGCGGAGAACGGTCTTGCCGTCGCCACGAAAGTTATACGCAAATCCGATTCGCGGTTGCCAGGTGAAGTGATAATTCTGTACGTTGCCGCGCGGGAAGCCGTTGACGCCCGCTTCGCGGATGCCGTTCAGATAGAAGAGCTCGCTGCCTGTTTTGCTGAAGGTGGAAAGCGCCGACGTCAGCAGCGTGCCGTCCGCCGTGACCGGGTTGCCCAGCGACGTGTTGTAGTCGGCAGGCACAAAGTTGGAGAACAGGTCATAGCGTTCGAAGGTGTGCGGCAGATCATCGTAGCGAATGCCAAGGTTGAGGGTCAGATTACGGTTCACATGCCAGTTATCAAGACCGTACAGGCTGTAGGTGTTTGTAACCCAGTGCTTGCCGGCAAGATATTCAAGCTGACTGAAGTTAGCCGCATCGCCCAGCAGGAAGTTAATGTAGGAGTCGCCGGAGAAGGTGCTGGCATTGAAAACCGCAGTTCCGTTCGTGTTCGCCTGAAGCTGCTGGTTCTTATAGGCATGCAGCCAGCCGACACCGAACTTGAACTGGTGGCGGCCTTTGGTCCACGACAGGTCGTCTTTGTACTGGAAGCCTTCATAGCCGTTCCGCCACGGGAAATAGCTCGGGCTCCAGGTGGTGTTGATCGGCGTCTGCTGCAGTTGGACTTCCGGCAGGCGGCTCATGAGGTTATTGGCCAGAGGGAAGAAACTGGTGGCGTTCCATCCGCTGGGCATGGTGAAGCTGGCTCCGCCCTTGCCCGCAATCGGAGTGAGGGTGATCTTGTTGCCGCTGTAGAAGAACCCCGTCTCGTTCAGCAGGCTCGGCGTGTAAGTCTGCGTGAGTTTAATCACGGCGGTGTATGAGGGATTCGTCATGGCGGTGCCAACCGTGGGGTAAGTGCTGTCGCCCCAGAGCGGCGGGAAGAACTGCTTGGCCATGGCATCGTGCAGATAGTGGCCCATCAGCTGGAACTTGCTGTTGATGGTGTGATCGATGCGGACCGCATCTTCGCGAATGTTATCCGGCTGCGGGATGGAAGCGGTGTACTGCGTCGTGCCCAGATTCGGTTTCGGGAAGGTGCCCGCGTTCAGAAGCAGAACCGCGTTCTGGTCGATGAGGTTGGCTGGAATCACGTTGCCCGGGAACGCATTGCCCGCAACGAGTCCATCCTGCGTATACAGCGCCTGCTTGGCGGGATCATTGGTCTTGGGCACGCAGGGAGCCTGCACACCCGGGTTGCAGTTGGTGTTGCCGCCCGTGACGGTGGGATTATTCCACGGCGTGTAAGTAAAGCTCGCATTGGCCGTGGGGAAATTATTGGTCGGGATGGTATTGGCGACCAGCGGGGCACTCCCCTGGATCAGCCGCCGCCACTCTTCGTTCCAGAAGAAGAAGGTCCGCGTGCGGTTGACGTTGTAAATGCCAGGGATGAACAGCGGACCGCCGATGTTGCCGCCCGGCTCGTTGAGTTGGAAGCTGGGCCGCGGCCGGTTGGAACGCTTCACGAAATAGTCGTTGGCGTTGTAAGCGGTGTTGCGGTTGAACTCGTAGAGTTCGCCGTGGTAGTTCTTGGTGCCGGACTTGAGCACCATGACGATGGTGCCGCCGGAACCGATGCCGTAATCCGGAGAGTAGTTGCTGTCGAGGGTCTGGAACTCGGCGATGGCGTCCTGTGCGGGTAGGTTCATGAAGCAGCCGCCGCAGCCGCGATCGTTCTGTTCGGCGCCGTCCAGCAGGTAGACGTTGTGCGTGGTTCGCGTGCCGTTGAAGCTGATACTGTTCGACGAAGTCAGCGCGTCCACGCCGCCGAACGACGGCAGCGTGCTGGAGACGCCAAGGCCCAGCGCCGCAAGCTGCGTAACATTGCGGCCATTGGTGGAAAGCTGCTCCACCTGCTGCGAACTGATCAGCGTGCTCACTTCGCTGGTTTCCGTCTGCGTCTGCAGTGCGTTGGCCTGGACGGAGACGGTTTGGGTCTGGCTCCCGACTTTGAACACCACGTCCGCCGCCACCGTCTGCGCAACGTTGACCACGATGCCGGTCTTGGTGAAGGTCTCAAATCCGGGCGCGGTGGCGGTCAGGGTATAGGTGCCGTAGGCGAGGTTGGCGAATCGGAAAGCTCCGACGGAGTTGGAGACGTCCTTGCGCTCGACGCCCGTCGCATTGTTGGTCAGGGTAATGGACGCATTGGAGACGACGGCGCCGGATGCATCTGTACACGTTCCGTTGATGGTGGCGTTCTCCTGTGCGCGCAGTGCGGGCGCCAGAAGCAGGAAGAGCAGAGCAACACCGGCCAGCCAGGAACCGAACTTCTTGGGATTGGGGGGCTGATGAGCCCGTGTGCCGGACACACGACGACCAGGGCGGTCGGGTGAGATCATAATTGCCTCCTCGGAGCAAACGTTTACCTGCGTCGGCTTATTTGAACGAACCGCTTATGAGCTGAGCGCCGACGCCCAGAACAATTACGCTTCCACGAAAACCTTGTCAAGCAGGAAGATTTTGACTCTCCGGAGAAATCCGCAAAGCCCCCCAAACCCCCATCGGGCATGAACAAAAACGCTGCGGCTGTACCGGCGGAAAACGCTTTCGGAGCAGTAGCTTAGTGGCGAATGACCCCGGCGGATCCCCAACCGCTCGCGCAGACCCCACAGCCCGACGGGGACACACGGTGGATCCCACACGTCGGCGTCAAAAAAATGAGCACGGCCGCCGAAGGGCGACCGCGCCGTTGAGAAGGCAATCAGAAAAACAGGTTCAGAAGACGAACTTCCCGCCCAGTTCCATCGTGCGCGGACCGTAGTCCCCGGTCACGGCGCCGAAGTTGGCGTCGTGGCTGTTCTGATCGATGTTCTGGAAGATGGTGTGGTTGAACGTGTTGAACGACTCAAAGCGCAGATCGACGTGCATCCCGCGTTCGTTCAGAGGGAAGGCCTTGAAGAGCGACAGGTTCCAGTTGGCCAGCCCCGGTCCCACCACGGAGTCCTTCCCCGCCGTACCGAAGCCCTGATTGGTGCCCCCCGCCCACGGCGCCAGAGGATCGGCGTAGGAACTGGGCGAGAACCACTGGGAAACTTTCTTCGGATAGGAGGGATGGGAAACCAGGTCCGGACGATCGGTGGTCCCGCCGCCCAGTCCGAGCACGTCGCTTCCGGTGTAGGTGATGTAGAGCGGAACCCCGCTCTCCAGAGAGGTGATGCCGGAGATCGTCCATCCTCCCACGGCTTCTCGCTTGAGCAGGGTTCCGTGCTGGCCAAAGGGCAGGTTGTAGACGTAACTCGCGTTGAAGATATGACGGCGGTCGAACCCCGTATCGGAGCCGCGATCGTATCTCGGATTGAACGGATCGGACAGGGCATTCAAATCGTTGGACACGATCGAAATGTTGTGCGACCAGGTGTAGGCCAGCTGGGTGGTGAGCCCGTGCTTGTTCTCAAAGCGAATGCCGGTCTGCAGCGAGTTGTAGTTGAAGTTCGTCTCGTCCTCTTCCTGGGTCACGCCCGAGTAGCCTGGGAACATGCGGTAGAGGTTGGCGTTCAGCGTGCCGTTGGCCACCCCCTGGCGATGCGTGACGTCGGCCAGAGCCAGTGTGTTGATATTCCGCGTGTCGTTCTGGCTCCATCCATTGGAACCGACATACTGCAGCACCGCGACCACCGATGGCGCAATCTCGCGTTGGATGCCGAGACTGTAATCCGCCGTGCCCGGGTTCGGATAATGGTAGTTGATATTAGTCAGAACGGACGGGAAGGTCTGCGTGGTCGTGAGTCCCGTCAACGCGCTGGTGTGCGGGTTGGAGTAGTAGACGTTGGTGGCCGACGGCTGGTAGGCAAACGGCGGGTTCAGCGCGGCGTTGTAAACGTCGTTGCCCTGAATGCGCTCGAAGAACATGCCGAACCCGCCCCGGATGACCGTCTTGCCGTCGCCGCGGAAGTTATAAGCAAAGCCGATACGCGGCTGCCAGGTCTTGTAGTCGTTCTGCACCACGCCACGCGGGAAACCATTCACTCCCGCCTCACGAATGCCGTTGAGGTAGAAAGGCTGGCTTCCGGTTCCGCTGAAAGTGGAGAGGAAGGCCGAGTTAATCGTCCCGTCCGCATTCATCGGATAGCCGGCAGTGGCGCTGTAGTCGGCCGGTACAAAATTCGCAAACTGGTTATAGCGCTCGAAGGCGTGCGGCATGCCATCGAAGCGTATGCCCAGATTGAGGGTCAGCTGCGGGTCGACATGCCAGTTATCGAGGGCATAGAAACCGTAGTTATTGTTGACCCAGTGTTTGCCCGCCAGATACTGCAGCTGAGTGAAGCTGGAAGCATCGCCGAGCAGGAAGTTCACGTAGGAATCGTGCGAGAACGCGCTGGAGTTGAAGGCTGCCGTTCCCTGCGTGTTAGCCTGCAGCTGCTGGTTCTTGTAGTCGTGCAGCAGGCTGAAGCCGTATTTGAACTGATGACGGCCTTTGGTCCACGAAAGATCGTCGCGGTATTCGAATCCTTCGTAGCCGTTCTTCCACGGATAGTAAGCTTCGCTCCAGTTGGTGTTCAGCGGCGAACCCTGCAGGTCGATTTCGGGCATGTCGCCGCCGGCGTTGTCGGCAACCGGGAAGAAGCTTGTCGCCGACCAGTTGCTCGGCAGCTTGTACGAGCCACCGAATCCGGCCTGCGGTGTCAGGGTGATTTTGTTGCCGCTGTACAGAATGGCAGTTTCATTCAACAGTGAAGGTGTATAAGTCTGGGTCAATTTGATCGCCGCCGTATACGACGGGTTGGTCATCGCCGTTCCTACCGTCGGATACGAGCTGTCGTTCCACAGCGGCGGATAGAACGATTTGGCCATGGAGTCGTGGAGGTAATGCCCCATCAGCTGGAACTTCGAGTTGATGGTGTGATCGATACGGACGGCCTCTTCGCGAATGTTATCGGTCGTCGGAATCGAAGCCGTGAACTGCGACGTGCCGAGGTTCGGCTTCGGAAACGTGCCCAGGCTCAGCTGCGTGACGGCATTGGGATCCATCAGGTTGGCTGGGATCACATTGCCCGGAAACGGCTGCCCGGGCGTCAGGCCATCCTGGGCATACAACGACAGTTTTGTCGGATCGGTCGTGGCCGGCACGAGCGGAGGAGCGGTGCTGTTGAACGGCGTGTATGCCAGATTTTGTCCGGCCACAGGAAAGTTGTTCGCCGGAATCGTATTCGCGACCAGGGGCGAGCTTCCCTCAATCAGGCGCCGCCACTCTTCGTTCCAGAAGAAGAACGTGCGGTTGCGATTGACGTTGTAGACGCCAGGGATGAAGAGCGGACCGCCGATATTGCCGCCGGGCTCGTTGAGCTGGAAGCTGGGACGCGCCTGGCCGGCATTCTTCGTGAAGTAATCGTTGGCGTCGTAAGCGGTATTGCGGTTGAACTCGTAGAGTTCGCCGTGGTAGTTCTTGGTGCCGGATTTCAGCACCAGCAGGATGGTGCCGCCGGAACCAATACCGTAATCCGGTGAGTAGTTGCTGTCGAGCGTCTGGAATTCGGCGATGGCTTCCTGCGATGGCAGGTTCATAAAGCAGCCGCCGCATCCGCGGTCGTTCTGCTCCGCACCGTCCAGCAGATAGATGTTGTGCGTCGTGCGCGTCCCGTTAAAGCTGATGCCGTTGGCCGAGGTCAGCGCGTCGACACCGCTGAACGACGGCAGGTTGTTCGAAACGCCGAGGCCGAGTGCGGCGAGCGCGGTGAAGTTATTGCCGTTGGTGGAAAGCTGTTCGACCTGCTTGCCGTTAATCAGATTGCTGATCTCACTGGTTTCTGTCTGCGTCTGCAGGGCATTCGCCTGGACGGAGACCGTCTGCGTGGCGTTGCCGACCTTCAGCTGAACATCCTCTTCCAGCGTCTGAGCGACGTTCACAACGATGCCGGTCTTGTCGAAACTCTGGAAGCCCGGCGCTGTCGCTTCGAGATTGTAGGTGCCGATGCCGACGTTGCCAAAGCGAAAAGCTCCGACGGAGTTAGAGACTTCCTTGCGGACCACGCCGGTGGCGGTGTTGGTCAGTGTGATTTGCGCGTTGGAAACCACGGCGCCCGTAGGATCGGTGGCCGTGCCGTTGATGGTTGCGTTTTCCTGCGCGTGCGCAGAAGGGAGAAGTGCAAGAGCCGCGAGAAATAGGAAGAGAGTGAACCAGATCGAGCCATGTCTGCGAAAAATTCGCGGGACAAGTGACAACCGACTGGAAGGCCTTGTTAATCGAGCAGTAATGACCATCATGCCTCCGTGAGCAAACGTTTTCCTGTGTTGAGTAATCATGCAATCGAGCCTCGAAAGCTTCGCTGCAGAAAAAGGGTCCGCTTCCTGGCCAGAAAACAATTACTCTTCGCAAAATGCCACTGTCAAGCGGCTCAAACGATAGTAAGCGCTCAGATGGCGTCTTCGTTTTGAAACCGTTTTCTCCCTATGGATTGTCGGGGCAAGCTATCCAAAGATAGTCGGGCCTGCGTGCAACCTATGGAAACGCTCTCTCGTCATAATGAGCGGAAGCGTGTAATTAGTTAGCTAATGCTCATACGGTGGTGAGCCGACGCGGAACCTGCGTTAACGCCACCTCCGCGCGAAGATCCGCATCCTCGGCTGCCATGGAAAGCCTGCCGCATTTCCGGGGTTTTCCGCGGAGAATGCGTTTCCCGAGCACCAAATGCGCCGCGCCTCCTGCTCCGTCCATTTGCTGAAATTGCCCGTCTCCAGGCCGCGGAAACCTTTTCCCTAAATTGACGCGCTGCCATGAACGCATTACGGTAAAGTGTCGCCACCGGTACGACAAAACATGTCGTGAAACCTTGGCGGCGGAAAATCTCGGGCAAGTGCGGGGGACGTATGGCAGGACCAGGATTGCGAGTTTGGGCGGCAGCTCTGCTGTGCCTCGGAATGATGGCGACGAAGACGGTGGCGCAGGATGTTTCCACGCTTCCGTATATGAATCCGAATCTGTCGCCGGAAGAACGGGCCCGCGATCTGGTGAGCCGGATGACGCTCGAGGAGAAGGCCTCGCAGCTCGTCAATCAGGCGCGCGCCATTCCCCGGCTCCATGTGCCGGCGTACGACTGGTGGAGCGAATCGCTGCATGGCGTGGCCGTCAACGGGACGACCGAGTTTCCCGAGCCCATCGGCCTGGCCGCCACCTTCGATGTGCACGGCATTCATGCCATGGCAACCGATATCGGAACCGAGGGCCGCATCGTTTATATGCAGTCGGTTCACGATGGGAATTCCACCATCTTCCACGGTCTGGATTTCTGGGCGCCCAATCTGAACATCTTTCGCGACCCGCGCTGGGGCCGCGGTCAGGAAACCTACGGCGAGGATCCGTACCTCACCGGCCGCATGGGTGTCGCCTTCGTGACCGGGATGCAGGGCGACAATCCGAAATACTATCGCGTCATCTCGACGCCTAAGCATTTCGACGTGCACAGCGGTCCGGAGCCCACGCGCCACATGGCCGACGTGGATGTCAGCAAGCACGACGAGATGGACACCTATCTCCCTGCCTTTCGGGCGGCCGTTACCCAGGGTAAAGCCGACTCCGTCATGTGCGCCTACAACGCCATCAACGGGCAGCCGGCCTGCGCGAACCAGTTCCTGCTCGACGATCAGCTGCGCGGACACTGGGGCTTTCAGGGCTATGTGGTTTCGGACTGCGGCGCCGTGATCGATATCTTCGAAGGCCACCACTACCGCCCCACGCAGGCACAGGCTTCGGCCATCTCCCTTACCCGCGGCATGGACAACGAGTGCGCCGACTTCATCGCGAAGGTGAAGGACGATCATGACTACAAGCCCTATATCGATGCCGTTCGCCAGGGATACCTCAGCGAAAACGCTGTCGATACCGCGCTCGTACGGCTGTTCACGGCACGCATGAAGCTGGGAATGTTCGATCCTCCGGACATGGTGCCCTACACGAAGATTGACCAGAAGGAACTGGACAGCCCGGAACATCGCGCCCTGGCGCGCAAGCTGGCCAATGAATCCATGGTGCTGCTGAAGAACGATGGCGTCCTGCCGCTGAAGTCATCGATCACGAAGATCGCAGTCGTCGGTCCGCTCGCCGATCAGCACCGCGTCCTGATGGGCAATTACAGCGGCACGCCCACCCACTCGGTGACCGTCCTCGAGGGACTGAAGGCGGAGTTTCCGAACGCAAAGATCACCTACGTGCCCGGAACGCAGTTCTTGCGGAACGAAGGCAATCCCGTCCCCGACAAATGGCTGACCACCTCCGACGGCAAGCCCGGGCTCACCGCGGATTACGGTGCGGCGGAGGGCATGGACCTGAGCCCGAGTGCGAAGCCAACCCCGCTCACGAGCCGTGTGGAATCGAACGTTAATCTCACCCCCGACAATCTGCCCGCCGAAGCAAAAGGCAAGCCCTCAATTTCAGTGGAGTGGAAAGGCTTCCTGACCGCACCGGAAACAGGTGACTACCTGCTCGGCATCACCGTGGCTGGATTCGGGCGACTGATGGTCGACGGCAAGCCCTTCGCGCAGGTCTTCAGCGCGGGAGCCGACCGCAATACGAAAATGGGCCGTCTGCATCTCGAGGGCGGAGTCAAAGTACCCATCACGGTCAGCTATGGCAAGTTCACTCCGGAGGGTGAGCCCCAAGCGCAGCTGCTGTGGGCGAAATATAACCCGGCACCGTCGCCGGAAGCCGTCGCAGCCGCCAAGGCCGCCGATGTCACCATCGCCGTGGTGGGCATCACCAGCGAACTGGAAGGCGAGGAAATGCCGGTGAACGAACCTGGATTCCTGGGCGGCGACCGGACCAGTCTCGATCTGCCCCAGCCGGAAGAGAACCTGATCGAGGCCGTAGCGGCGACCGGCAAACCGCTCGTGGTGGTTCTGATGAACGGCAGCGCCCTCAGCGTGAACTGGGCCCAGGCGCATGCCAATGCCATCCTCGAGTCCTGGTATTCGGGCGAAGAAGGCGGCGCGGCGGTTGCTGAAACACTGAGCGGCAAGAACAATCCTGGCGGACGCCTGCCGGTTACGTTCTATACCGGCGTCGATCAGTTGCCGAATTTCGAAGACTACACGATGACCAATCGGACCTACCGCTATTTCAAGGGTAAGCCGCTGTATCCGTTCGGCTATGGCTTGAGCTACACGACCTTCAGCTACAGTGATCTGAGCCTGCCCAGCGAAGAAGTGAATGCTGGCGATCCCGTTCATGCATCCGTGACCGTTACAAATACAGGCAAAGTCGCTGGGGATGAAGTCGTGCAGGTGTATCTGAAGTTCCCCGATGTGCCGGGAGCGCCGCTCCGGGCGCTGCGCGGCTTCCAGCGCGTCCATCTCGAACCGGGTGCGAGCCAGAAGGTCGACTTCACGCTGAAGCGGCGCGATCTGAGCATGGTGACCAATCTGGGTGACCCGATCGTCGCGCAGGGACCGTACACCATCATCATCGGCGGCGGCCAGCCGGATACCGGCGCTGCCGGGGTCACCGGGCACTTCAACATCAAAGGGCAGCTCATGCTGCCGGAGTAAGGACGGGTCAGGGACATGCGCCGGCTGGTGGTTGCAGTGTGTCTTGCGGGAGCGGCTGCCTTAGTGCGCGGGCAGGCGCCGGTCAACATCAATGTGGACCTGCAGCAGAGCCAGGGCGCCTTCGCGCCCGTGTATGCCTGGGTCGGCTACGACGAGTCGGGCTATACCACCTCGGCGAACGGGCGAGCGCTGCTCAAAGAACTGCACGATGCAACCTCGGCGCCGGTGTATGTGCGTGCGCATTTTCTCCTGACCTCAGGCGACGGCAAGCCGGAGCTGAAGTGGAGCTCCAGCAACGTCTACACCGAGGATGCAAACGGAAATCCGGTCTACAACTGGACGATTCTCGACAGCATCTTCGACGCGTGGGTTGGCGCAGGCGTGCGGCCTTACGTGGAACTGGGCTTCATGCCGAAGGCGCTCTCCAGTCATCCCGATCCCTATCACATCCCCTGGCCCACCAAACCGGGCGAGACCGAGGGCTGGTCGTATCCGCCGACGAGCTACAAAAAGTGGGGCGCGATGATCCATGCCGTCGCCGCGCACCTGGCGCAGCGTTATGGCGCGCGCGAAGTCGCCACGTGGTACTGGGAAGTCTGGAACGAGCCCGACATCTTCTACTGGCGCGGCACAGAGAAGGACTACGAGCAGCTATACGACTATGCCGTGGCCGGCGTCAGGGAGGCGATTCCGCATGCGCGTGTCGGAGGTCCGGCCACGACGGGCCCGACGCCAGGCAGCAAAAGCGCAGCCTTTCTCGAAACTTTTCTGAAGCATTGCGCCAATGATCGAAGCGCTGCCACCGGCGGCGCGATTCCCCTCGATTTCATCTCGTTCCATGCAAAAGGCAGCCCGCATTGGGTCGATGGCCATGTGCAGATGGGGCTCGGACACGAGTTGCTGAACGCGAAGACGGGATTCGCCATCGTCCACGCCTCAGCCAAATTTCGCGATCTGCCCATCGTGATCAGCGAGGCCGATCCGGAAGGATGCGGCGCGTGCTCTCCCTCGCAGCATCCCGAGGATAACTACCGCAACTCGACCGTCTATCCGGCCTACACCGCGGCAGAGATGCAGAGTCTGACGGAACTGGCCGGGCAGGAACACGTGACCCTGGCCGGATTTCTAACCTGGGCATTTGAGTTTGAAGAACAGCCGCTGTTCGCCGGTCAACGCGCGCTCGCGACCCACGGTGTCGATAAGCCGGAGATGAATTTCTTCCGCGAGGCGGGACTCCTGAGCGGTAGCCGGGTTGCTTCGACGAGCAGCGCCGCCATTCCCGCCGAGGAGATCGTGCAGTCGGGTGTGCGTCAGCGGCCCGAGGTCGATGCGGTTGCCTCGCGCAGCGAAAACTCTACCGCGGTGATGGTGTGGAACTACGCCGACGACGATGGGACAGGAGCCGCGGCTCCGGTGCATGTCGCCTTCCGAGGAATTCCGGGCACGGTGCGGCGCGCTCTGGTCGAGGAATACCGCATCGACGACGACCACAGCAATGCCTACACCGCATGGAAGCAGATGGGATCGCCCGCCGACCCAACTGCGCAACAGCTCGCGCAGTTGAAAGCCGCCGGGCAACTGCAACTTATAGGTTCGCCGCGCTGGGTGACGGTCGATGGCGGCAAGGTCGAACTCGACGCGAAGCTGCCGCCGGAGAGCATTTCGGTGCTCCGCCTGCACTGGTGATCGCGATCGGGCAACAAGGCCGTCGCCGCGTACGAGGCATCTGTGGTATACGTTTTCTCGGCATTCCAGCAGCCCCGCAAGAGAGGTCTCCATGAAGAAATCATCCCTATTCCCCGCCATTTTCGCTGTCTCGCTTTTTGCCGCGACACAGATGGGCGCCCAGTCCAGCGCCCCGGCAGTCCTGACGATCCACCCCAATCAGACCGCGTCCAAAGTCAGCCCGACCCTGTACGGCCTGATGACCGAAGAGATCAACCATTCGTACGAAGGCGGGCTCTACGCCGAGCTGATCCGCAACGACACCTTCCGCTCCGACTGGTCCGGAGTCAATGACTGGATCCTCGTTGAGAAGGGCAATTCGCAGGCGAAGATCGGCATCGACAAGACCACCGGTCCGAGCGACGCCCTGCCCTACAGCATGCGTCTCGATGTCAGCGCGGCCAGCGCCAACGGCGCTGCGGGCATGCTCAACGGCGGCTTCTGGGGGATTCCGCTGCACCCCAATACGACCTATCGCGGATCCTTCTATGCGAAGGCGGATTCGGCGCAAGTTGGCCCCGTGACCGCCAGCCTCATTGCCAATCAGACGGGCAAGGTGCTGGCAAGCGCCGTAGTGTCCGGCATCGGCACGGACTGGCAGCAGCACACCTTCACCCTCAGGACTGGCGCGATCGAATCAGGGATGGAGAACCACCTCGAGCTGACCGTGGCGCAGCCGGGCAGCCTGTGGCTCCAGATGGTGACCCTGTTGCCGCCTACCTATCACGACCGGCCCAACGGAACGCGCATCGACCTGATGGAGAAGATGGCCGCAATGCATCCGCAGTTCCTGCGCTTCCCCGGCGGCAACTTCCTCGAAGGCGATCACCTCAAGGACTGGTACGACTGGAGGAAGACGATCGGCCCGCTGGTGGATCGGCCCGGGCATCCCAGCCCCTGGAACTACTGGTCGACCGATCAGTTCGGGCTGCTCGAATTCTTTGAGTGGTGCCAGGACCTCCACATGCAGCCCGTGCTCGCCGTGTATGCGGGCTACTCCCTCGCACACGAGCATGTGAACCCCGGGCCGGATCTCGAGCCCTACGTGCAGGCCGCGCTCGAAGAGATCGAGTACGCCACCGGAAGCACCGATACGAAGTGGGGCGCGGAGCGCGCCAAAGATGGTCATCCGGCGCCCTTCCACATCACCTATGTCGAAATCGGCAACGAGGACCAGTTCGATAAGTCCGGAAGCTATGGCGAGCGGTATGCCCAGTTCTACAAGGCCATCAAAGCGAAGTATCCCGATCTTCAACTCATCGCCACCGCCCCCATCACGACGATGAAGCCCGATGTCCAGGACGATCACTACTACGTCCGCGCAACGGGCTTCTTCCACGACGCGACGCATTACGACAAAACCGATCGCAACGGGCCCAGGATCTTCGTGGGCGAGTGGGCGACTCGCGAAGGCACGCCGACCCCGAATATGGGCGCAGCGCTGGGCGATGCCGCGTGGATGACCGGCCTCGAACGGAACAGCGACATCGTGGTGATGGCCAGCTACGCGCCGCTCCTCGTCAACATCAGCCCCGGCGCCATGCAGTGGGACACCGATCTGATCGGCTACGATGCGCTGCGGAGTTACGGCTCCCCGAGTTACTACGCCCAGGTCATGTTCGGCAGCTACCTCGGCGACGTGAAGCCGGAGTCTTCGGTGGAAGGCGGCGGCTCGCGCTTCTTCTATTCGGTTACGGAGAGCACGGCGAAGAAGCAGATCTATCTGAAGCTGGTGAACGGCTCATCGGATGCGCAGGCCGTGGACATTAAATTGCCGGGCGCAAAGCTGACGAGCGGAAAACTCATCAGTCTTGTCGCCCACGACCCCGAGGCGACGAACACAATTGATCAGCCGAAGGCCATCGCTCCCGTGGAGAGTACCCTCACCGGCGTAGGGGAGACGATCCATCACCACCTCCCGGCCTACAGCATTGAAGTGCTGGTGCTGGACACGCACTGAACCCTGCGAGCCACTCCGCACGCGACGATCGTCGCTGCGTGCGGGGCGGCCAGCCCCCGCCAGATTCGCTTTGCCTACTGCCCGCCGGCGTTCACTTCGGCGGCGATCTTCCGAATCTCCGGCAGGATGTCGCCGAGAGCGGAGGGTTCCGCAGAACGCGTCCCCAGCGCAAAGTAAGCCTTGCGATACAGCGGGTAGAGCCGCTCGCAGATCGCAGCCGCCCGCGGTTTCGGCCGGAACTCGGTGAACTTCGGGCAAAGCGTCTCCTGCGCAGCTTCAATCGTCGGGAACGCCCCCGCCGCGAGCATCGCGAAGATGCCGGAGCCCAGGCTGGTGGGAATCTCTGACGGCACAAGCACCGGCTTCCCGAGAACATCCGCGTACACCTGGTTCAGCACGGCATTGTTCTGCGGGATGCCTCCGCCGTTAATCACGCGATCCACGCGCGTGCCGTGCTCGGCCATGCGTTCGAGAATGATGCGCGTGTGAAACGCAGTGCCCTCGATGGCGGCGAACAGTTCGTCCTGCGCCGTATGCACCAGGTTCCATCCCAGCGTGACCCCGCCCAGTTCGGAGTTGACCAGCACCGTGCGATCGCCGTTATCCCAGGAGAGGCGCAGCAGCCCCGTCTGTCCGGCGCGGTACTTCTCCAGCCCCTTGGATAGCTCGGAAACTTTGTGGCCGGCGCGGCGCGCGATGGCTTCGAAGATGTCGCCGGTTGCGGACAGCCCCGCTTCAATGCCGGTGAACTGCGGATGCACGCTGCCGGGAACAACACCGCAGACACCCGGGATCAGCTCCGTCTTCTTCGCCATGGCGATGATGCACGTCGATGTGCCAACCACGTTGACCACATCGCCCTCCCGGCAATTCGCGCCGAGTGCATCCCAGTGCGCGTCGAAGGCGCCAACCGGGATCGGGATACCCGCGCGCAGCCCAAGCTTCTCCGCCCACTCCGCGGTCAGGTGTCCGGCAAGATGATCCGACGTCAGGTATTCGCCGGTCATCTTCTCGCGGATACCATCGAGCAGAGGATCGACCTTCGAGAGAAAAGACTGCGGCGGTAGCCCTCCCCATTTCGGGTTCCACATCCACTTATGTCCCATTGCGCAGACGCTGCGCCTGGCCTCGCGGGGATCGCTGACGCCGCTCAGCGTCGCCGCCACCATGTCGCAGTGCTCGAAAGCGGAGGCCAGCTGCGCGCGCTTGTCAGGATTGTGGCGCAGCCAGTGCAGCAGCTTGGCGAAGCCCCACTCGTGGGAGTAGACGCCGCCGCACCACTCGATGGCCTCCAGGTTCTCCTTGTGTGCCAGTGCGGTGATCTCCTGGGCCTCGGACTTCGCGCGATGATCGCACCACAGGTAGTAGTCGCTCAGGGGCTGCATGCGCCCGTCGACCGGGACGACGCTCGAGCCGGTGGTGTCAAGAGCGATCGCGGCAATTTGTTCGCCACGAATACCAGCCGACTTCACTGCGGCGCGCGTGGCCTCCGCCAGAGCACGCATGTGATCCTCGTGGGACTGTGTGGCGAAGTCCGGATCTTCCCGCTTGCGATGCAGTGGATACTCGGCAACGGCCGTGCCGAGGCGGCCGCGATCGCTGGAGAGAATAGAGACCCGAACCGAGAGAGTTCCGAAGTCGACGCCTGCGACGATAGTCATGGACTTATCCCTTGGGGGCTAACGAATTAGTTAGGTCCCCGGAGTAAACATTTTCCCAAACGCGAAAGTAGCAAAGCTATTTTATGCCAGGAATCAATGATAGGGTATGCTGTAAACGCATTCCTGGATGTGACCTATGGTCGGTCCCGTAAAAAGAACCAGACGCCGCGCGACAGCCAAACCTGAGCGCATGGATATTCACGCGGTCGCGAGAATGGCCCACGTCTCGATCGCTACCGTATCACGGACCATCAACCACGTCCCTACTGTAAATCCCAAACTCGCCAAGCGCGTTTGGGAGGCGATCCGCGAACTGAACTACTTCCCCAACACCCAGGCGCGCGCTTTGGTCTCCGGCCGCAGCCGCCTCCTCGGTCTGATCGTCTCCGAGATTACCAATCCGTTCTTCCCCGAGCTGATCCAGGGCTTCGAAGATGTCGCCGTGGAGAACGGCTACGAAATCCTGATCGGATCCACGAACTACGAGCCGGACCGGATGCAGCGGTGCATCCGGCGGATGGTCGAGCGCAATGCGGAAGGCGTTGCCGTAATGACCTTCGGCATCGAACAGCCCCTCCTCGATCAGCTCACCGACCGCAATGTGCCGCTGGTCTTTGTCGACGTGGCGCCCAACCGGCCTGGCATGAGCGTGCTCAAGGTGGACTATCACCACGGCATCCGGCAGGGCGTGCAGCATCTGGCCGCACTCGGCCATCGGCGCATCGCTTTTGTCTCCGGACCTCCGCGGTTGCATTCGGCGCAGTCGCGCCTCTCCGCCTTCAGAAAAGCGCTGGGCGAATGCGGCATCCCCGTCGAAGAAAAGCTCGTCATCGAAAGCGATCACACCATGGAAGGCGGCATGGCGGCGGCAGAAAAGCTGATGTCGCTGAAAGACCTCCCCACCGCCATCATGTGCTCCAACGACATGCTCGCCATCGGTGCGCTGCATGAGATGTCGCATTCCGGCAAACGCGTGCCCGACGATGTTTCGATCATCGGCTTCGACGATATTCATATGTCGGCCATGATGATCCCGCCGCTGACCTCCATCCAGATGTCGCGCAGCGAGCTGGCATCCGCCGCCGTCAGCGCCCTTCGCGGTCATCTCGAAGGCACGCCGAAACGCGAATACAGGATCGACACCCGTCTGGTCGTGCGCGAGTCGACCGGCTTCCCGCGCGGTACCATGGCGCACCTGCGCCAGGCCCGGGAGAAGTCCCACGCCGAAGTCGCAGAGTAGCGCGGTCCTGCACCGCGCTTTCCCCTCCGTCAATTTCTACTGCACCGTCAGCGTAACGTTCGCCGACGCGGTCACATTGGCGCCCGAGTCGGTGGCCTTCACGACAAAGGTGTAGTTGCCTGCCGTCGTTGCGGGCGTGGTCTGTGGAGGCGGCTGTTGCGAACTGCTGCCGCTTCCTCCGCCGCATCCCATGGCCCCCGCAATCGCGACGAACAGCAGCAGCACCAGCATCGAGGCCCAGCGCCGGCGCTTCGCCGGAATGCCGAACATCATCACGAGGGCCAGCAGCGATCCCGCCCCGCCCACGCGCCATAGCCGCATCTGCGCGGGCGGCGCCAGCGACGCGGTGGAAGCCGCTGTGGTGCTGATCGTCAGTGCGGTCGTTCCGGTTCCGCCTGAGGCGAGCACGACGCTCGCCGGATTCAGGCTGCAACTCGGTACACTCTGTGCGCCTGAGGGCGACGCCGTCAGCGTGCAGCTGACGCTCATGGTGCCGGAGTAGGTGCTGCCCGCTGTCAGCGTGACATTGCCGGTGGCATTTGAGCCCGGAGCAACCGAACTGAGCGTTGGTACGGCGATCAGAACCGGAGCAACGGTGACCGTCGTCGTGGCGCTGGCTGCCGCATAGGTAGGATCGCCCGAGTACGCAGCCGTGAGCGTATCCGCGCCGCTGCCCAGCGTACCGGCAGCGAGGTTGAAGCTGGCAGTGCCGCTCGAGAGCGGCTGCTGTGCATTGTAGGAACCGCTGGAGAGGCTGATGTTGCCGGTGGGCGCGGGCTGTCCGCCGGTTCCCGCAACAGTAACCGTCACGGTTACAGATTGCTTATCTGTGATAGTGGCCGCGGAGGCGGTTACGGTAACGGTGGGCGTCGTGCTTCCGATGGCCGGCGTCACGTTCACCGCCCCCACTCCGCTCGCTGCGCTATACGTCGCCGCGCTGGCGCCATCGGGTGTATAGGTGACCATCAGCGCATCGGCCCCCAGTGCAAGTAACCCTGCGCCCACATTGAGAGTGGCGCTGCCCGAGGTGAGCGTCGCCGCGGCGGAGGTGAAGCTGCCGCTGCTCAAAACCACGGAGCCCGTCGGGAGAGGATTGCCGGTGCCGCCGCCGACCGCTACAGTCACAGTCAGCGCCTGCGCCGCAGTGATGCTGGCAGCTGACGGCGTTACTGACACGGTGGGAGTCAGCTTCGCCACGCTCACCGAACCCGTGCCTGTCGCAGCGTTGTACGTCGCCGAACTCGAAGCATCCGGGCTGTACGTGGCCGTGAGCGCATCCGTGCCTGCCGCCAGCACTCCCGCCGCAAGGTTGATGGTTGCGGCTCCGCTACTCAGTGTCGCCGCGGAGGAGGTGAAGCCGCCGCTGCTCAGAACTACGAAGCCCGTCGGTGCAGGATTGCCGCTGCCGCCGCTGACCGCAACCGTCACGGTGAGCGGCTGCGCCGTAGTGATGCTGGCAGCGGAGGGCGTCACTGAGACCGTCGGTGTGGTCTTGGCGGGCGTCGTTACCGTAACGGAATTGGTGCCCGTGGCGGTGTTGTACGTCGATGCGCTGGCCGCGTCCGGTGTATAGGTCGCAGTCAGCACATCCGCGCCGGTGGCCAGCGCTCCGGCCGCGAGGTTCAGCGTTGCTGTGCCGCCGCTAAGGGTCGCGGCCGGGGAGGTGTAGCTCCCGCTGGTCAGCGTCACTGTGCCCGTGGGCGTCGGATTCCCCGCGCTGCCGGCGACGGCAACCGTCACCGTGAGTGGCTGTGCCGTGGTGATGGATGAAGCGGACGGAGTGACCGTGACCGTCGGCGTGACTTTAGCCGGTGCCGTCACGGTGACCGGAGCCGCGCCGCTGGCCGGGTTGTAGGTCGCCGCTCCGGCGCTGTCCGGCGTGTAGGTGACGGTCAGCGTGTCATTGCCCGTGGCGAGCGATCCAGCTGGAACGTTGAAGCTTGCACCGCCGCTGGTCAGCGCTGCCGCCGCAGAGGTATAGCTTCCGCTGGTCAGCGCTACTGAGCCCGTAGCGGTTGGGTCCGCGCTGCTTCCCGCAACCGTGACGCTGACGGTGAGGGCCTGAGCCGTCGTGATGCTGGAGGCCGATGGCGTAACTGTAACCGCAGGTGTGACGAGTTGCGCCGTCAGGCCGGTGGTGCTCGATGTGCTGGAGGTATACCCGCTGTCGCCAGGGTAGCTGGCTTCGACGTTATGCGTCCCCGTGCCCGCTGGCGAAACGCCTGTGGCGTTGGCTGTGATGGTCTGCGCCAGTTGCGACGTGAAGATCGCGACGGCACTGCTGTTCAGAACGGCAAGATCCGCCGTGCCGTTACCGTCGAAATCCCCCACGGTGACCGCCGCTGGATAGTTGGCAACTGAAAGGGTGGAAGCTGTGCCGAACGTGCCGTCGCCATTCCCGGGCAAAATGACTGCGGCGCTGTTGTAAGAGCCGATTTCAATGAGATCGGGATTGCCGTCGCCGTTGATGTCCGCCACGCTGATCGCGGACGGACCCGTGATTCCGGTTGGATTCGCGGTTGTTTCCGTAAACGTGCCGTCGCCGTTGCCAAGGAAGATGTCCAGCGAACTGGTCTGGGTGGAAACTGCCAGGTCGAGCTTGCCGTCCTGATTGAAATCGGCAAGCGCGAGCGTCCCGGGATATGTCCCTTGCGGCAGAGTCAGTGCATCGCCCGCCGTAAAGGAGCCGTCGCCGTTGCCCAGCAGAATGGTGACCGCGTTGTTGCCGTAGTTGACCGTGGCCAGGTCGAGGACGCCATCGCCGTTGAAGTCGCCCATCACCAGCCCGCGGACGATGCTGCCCGCGATCGGGCTCAGCGGCGAGGGTGTAAAGGAGCCGTCGCCATTGCCCAACTCAACGGTGATGGTGCCGTTGCCCGCATTGAGGATGGCAAGATCGAGCTTGCCATCGCGATTGAAATCGCCCGCCACCATTGCACTCGGTTGACTTCCGGTGAGCGCGATGGGGGCGGCCGTGAACGTGCCGTCGCCATTCCCGATAAGGATGGTGACCGTGTCGTCCTGAGAATTGCTCACCGCGACATCGTCTTTGCCGTCCCCATTAAAATCGCCAACCGCGATGGCTGTGGGAAAAGTGCCGGTCTGCGGACTGGCGGCTGCCGCCGTGAAGGTGCCGTTCCCGTTGCCGAGCAGAACCGTGACGGTGCCATTGGCGTTGACACTGCTCACAACGGCCAGATCGCGGATTCCGTCGCCATTGAAGTCGCCCGCACCGAGGACAACCGCGTAGTTGCTCACCGTTGGCGACTGCGGATTCGCCCAGGAGATCGTCGCCTTCGCATTCGCCAGCGCCGCCGTGGCGAGAACGGAATTGTTGTTCGAGGTGTCGATGAAGGAGACAGAGCCGCTCGGGGCGACCGCTCCCTGTCCTGCAACGGTCGCCGTGAGCGTGTAATTGCCGGCGCTGCCGCTCTGGGCAATCGTGGTCGTCGTCGGCTGCGTCGCGGTGACGGTGAGCGTCGCAGCTGCCGACGCACTGGTTGTATTGTTCCCCACGCCTGCGAAGACTGCCTTGTAGCTGTGAACGCCCATCCCCGGAACGAAGTGCAGCGTCGCGATTCCGGCGCTGGTGAGTTGTGCGGTCCCAACCAGGTGGGTTGGGTCGCAGCCCGTCGCACCGGCGGTGCAGAAGCTCACCGTGCCGGTTGTGAGCGTGGTCGATCCGGCCGCCACGGAGGCGGTCAGACTGACAACGCTGCCTGCCGCAACCGAGGTCGCGGCCTTGCCGCCGGAGCTGATCTGCAGCGTCGTCGCCGTCGTGGTTGAGGCAGATCCCACGGTCACCACTTCGGACGTGGCGGCCGATGCCGACCCGGCGGTTGCTGTGATGGTGAAGGGGGTGCTCGCCTGCGCCGCGGTGCTGCTCGCCGTCAGCGTCAGAAGGCTCTGTCCGGTTCCTGTCGGATTCGGAGAAAAGCTCGCCGTCACGCCGCTGGGCAGCCCGGTGGCAGCCAGCGATACGTTGCCGCTGAAACCATTGGCGGGAACAACGATGACGGTGGATGAACCCGAACCGCCTGGCGTCAGATTGATCTCGCCCGGCGCACTGACCACGGTGAATCCCGGCGTGGTGACGGTCAGCAGGAGCGACTCGGTCTGCTTCATCGTGCCGGAGGTAGCGGTCAGCGTAATCGGTGTCTGCGATACCGCCGGGGCCGTGTCGCTCGCGGTTAGCGTCAGAGTGCTGCTGCTCGTTGTCGGATTCGGCGAGAAAGCAGCCGTTACGCCCGCGGGCAGACCGGACAGAGAAAGGTTGACGCTCCCGCTGAATCCATATTGCGGCGTGATGGTGACGGTGGACTGAGCGGTCGCGCCCGGATTCACCGTGAAGTACGAGTTCGAACTTCCGAGATAGAAGCTCGGCCCATTGATGACCAGGTTGAAGCTCAGCGTTGCCGTTTCAGCGCCCGAGGTGCCTGTCACCGTGAAGGTGTATTGCCCGGGAGTCGCAGAGTTGCTGGTCGTGATGGTGATGGTGGAATAGTTCGTCGTGGACGTCGGCGAGAACGAAGCCGTCACGCCGGAGGGTAACCCGGAAACGGACAGGCTTACGCTGCCCGTGAAGCCGTATTGCGCATTGACGTAGACCGTCGATGTCGCCGAGGTTCCCACGCCAACGGTCACATAGCTGCCGCCGTACAGCGTGAACGTCGGGGCGTAAATCGCGAGTGCGATCGTCGAGGTTGCGGTTTGCGAGCCCGACGTTCCGGTGACAGTGACGGTGTACTGCCCCACAGGCGCCGCGCCGGTTGCCGTCAACGTCAGCGTGCTGCTGCCCGTCGTGGGGTTGGGCGTAAACGATGCGGTCACGTCGGTGGGCAACCCGGAGACCGAAAGCGCGACATTGCCCGCGAATCCATACTGGCCAGAAACACCGACGTAGCTGGTGGCGGAAGATCCCTGCCCCAGAGAAATCGAGCCATACGTGGAGAGCGTGAAGGTCGGCACGTGCACCCCCAGGACGAAGGTGGACGTCGCCGTCTGGCTGCCGGAAGTGCCCGTGATCGTGACCGTCGATTGCCCCACCGCCGCGGCGGCGCTCGCGGTCAGCGTCAGCATGCTGCTGCCTGTCGTGGGATTGGTGGCGAATGCCGCTGTCACTCCCGACGGCAACCCGGATGCGGACAGCGTTACGCTGCCGGTGAAACCATATTGCGGATAGACCCAGACATAGCCCGTCCCGGAAGTTCCCTGCCCGATGTCCATGGAGTAAGGACTGGAGACGGTGAAAGTCGGCGCATAAACGCTGAGGGGGACAGTCGTCGTCGCGGTTTGCGATCCGGAAGTCCCGGTGATCGTCACCGTTTTGGTTCCGATGGCGGCTGCGGCGCTCGCCGTGAAGGTGATCGTGCTGGAGCCGGTTGTCGGATTCGGCGAGAAGGCTGCCGTCACGCCACTGGGCAGTCCGGCGGCGGAGAGACTCACGTTGCCGGCGAAACCATATTGCGGCCAGATACTAACAAAGGTGGAACTCGTCGTTCCCTGGCCCATACTCACCGATCCGCCGCCGTAGAGCGTGAAGCTCGGCGTATGCACGGTGAGCGTGAGCGTCTTCGACGCCGTGGTGCTCCCCGAAACGCCTTGAATCGTCAGTGTCGTCGATCCCGGAGCGGCCGAACTGCTGGCGCCGAGCGTGAGCGTGGTGTAGCCCGTGGTGGGATTGGGACTCCAGAGCGCCGTCACGCCCGCCGGCAGCCCCGTGATGGAAAAGGTGACGTTCCCGGTGAATCCGTATTGCGGACTGACGGTGAAGTAAGTGCTCTGTGTCGATCCCTGGCCGAGATCCAGACTGGGAGTGGCAACGATCGTGAATGTCGGCTTGTAAACATTCACGGTCAGGGTGGCCGTTTGCGTGATGCTGCCCGAGGTTCCGGTGATCGCCAGCGGATACGTCCCCGTCGCCACCGACGAGCTCATCGTCAGAGTCAGCTGGCTCTGGTTGGTTCCGGAGTTGGTGGGGTTAGGCGCGAACGAAGCGGTCATTCCCGTCGGCAGCCCGGTGACGGAAAGATTCACGCTGCCATTGAAGCCGTACTGCGGGTAAACGAAGATCGGCGTGCTGGTCGTCGTGCCCTGGCCGACATTGAGGATGCCGAAAGTGGTCAGCTGAAAGCTCGGCGCGTGGATGGTGAGGGACAGATTCGTCGTCTTCGTGATGCTGCCCGACGTGCCCGTGATCGTCAGCGTGCTGGTGCCACCGGTCGCATTGCTTCCTACCGTGAGTGTCAGCGTGCTCGTCCCGGTCGTCGACGCCGGCGAGAAGGCCGCTGTGACGCCGGTCGGCAATCCGGAGATGGAGAGGTTCACGCTCCCCGTGAATCCATACAGCGGAGTCACGGTCACAGTGGAAGTGCCGGATGCGCTCTGATTGATGCCAAGCGCGCTCGGCGACGCGGAAAGATTAAAGGTCGGTGCGTGCACGGCCACCGTCACCGTCGTGGTCGATTGCAGCGTGCCCGAAGTGCCCGTGATCGTCACCGGTGTGGTGGAGACCGGAGCCGTCGCATCCGCCGTCAGCGTGAGCACGCTGGTCCCCGTCGTGGGATTGGTCCCCCATGAGGCGGTCACCCCGGTGGGAAGTGTCGAGGTGACAGCGAGAGTGACGTTGCCGTTGAAGCCGCCCGCGTCGCTGACCGTCACCGTCGTCGAACCCGAGGCGCCCTGATTCACGTTGACCGTGGCCGGCGACCCGATCAGCCAGAAGCCAGGCACCTGCGGACCCGCCAGATCGTCGATCAGATGCTGTCCCGCGGGACTTCCCCAGCCGGTCACGAGGTCATAGCCGGCAACCGCGCTGTAGAAGACCGGCTGATTGTCGGTGTCGTTGTTGCCGGAGGTGACGTCGTGCATGTCGGTGGCGTAAGGCGTCCCTTCCGCCAGCGTGTACAGCGAGGGATTCAGGAAGCCAATGCCGCCGAGCGGCGCGTTTCCGGCCTCGACCGCCTGCTCGTTCACCAGCGCCATGAAGCCCGCCCAGCGGGGCGCCGCAAAACTGGTGCCCGCCCAGCCTCCGTTGCACGTTCCCATCGCGCAGTTGTAGTTGTCGAAGTCTCCTTCCATGGCAACGTCCGGCACGTTGCGCAGTGTCGAGGATCCCCCATTCGCGGTGGAGGCCAGGCCGCTCTGCCAGCTGGGAATCGCAATGTTGTCGGGACTCACGCCGCCGCCGCTGCCATAGGGCGTGCTGTTCCACGCCGTCTCGGCGGACCAGGCGCCGCCCGCGGCGGTGGTCGTCAGGTGCGTTCCGCCGACCGCCGTGGTGTACGCATCTTCCTGCGGGTAGAAGTACGGACTGATCGCCAGATCGAACGCGCCGGCGTCGCCCGAAGCAACAAAGAAGCTCTGTCCCTGCGCGGCAAACTCCTTGAAGATTGGGTCGGCCGATGCCGGATTCGCGGGGCTCCAGCTCCACGAGCAGCTGATCTGCTTGGCAATGTTCTCAGACGCCATCGAGTTCAGGATGTCGACCGCATTAGTGCCGATGTACACCCGAACCTGGCTCAGGCCAGGCGCCATGCCGATGGCCTGCGCTATATCGAGGACCACTTCGCCTTCTGCGTTCGTATTTCCGGCCGTCGGTGCCCCGGTGGCGCCGTCCAGCAGCACATTGTTGATCGGCACGTTGTAGGTTTGGCCGGCGTTGCTGAACGTGCTGTTCACGTCGCTCAGGTTGTAGCCATCGAACTCGAAAAGCCCCACCGCCTGGCCGTTGCCGTCCAGCGTCGTTCCCCCGTAGTAGGCGGCGCGCATATCGCTGCCGAGATACGATCCGCCTGGACCGGAGCCTGTCACGTTGGCGATCATCGGCTGGTTTGCCGAAGGCGGGATGACCATCGGCTGCGGCAGCGCATAGTTGTCCAGCCCGGAGATGGCAGCCACTGGCACGCTCAGATTCAGCGACGGCTCGCGGTCCGGCGAATAGAATGTGCGGTCCTCAGTCGGATGCTGATAGACATTCATCCTCACGTTGAAGGCGGTTTCGATCTGGTCGACCGTGCCGCTGAGTGGAACCACCAGGTGATTGGCGGCCGTCCCGCTCACCGTCAGGCCGTTCGCCTGCGCGAAGGCCACCACCGCCTGGTAATCCTGGGCTGTCGGACCGAACTGCTGCGTGAACTGATCGACCGTCAGGAAGTGGTGAAAGTCGGGGCTCGACGGATCGTAGAGCCGGGCGATCAGGCTGTCCAGCGCCGCTTCGTTGCGCAGCGGCAAAACGATGGAGACATGCATCGGCTGGCCGAGCGGCATGGCGCTGATGAGCTGCGCCTGGCCGGACGTGACCGCCGGACGCACCTGGTTGTGCAGCGACTGCATCTGCTGCGCGTGTGCAGGGCTCGTCGCGCTCAGCGCGATTCCTGCCAGCGCGACGACGGCTGCAAGGGCGCGCCGGCCCCTCCGAGCCTGAGTGGATAGGGAAGTCGGAAAAGGACGCGACGCAGAAAAGCCAGAAGAAAGCAGACAGAAAAACAAAGCGGCACCCCACCTCGAAAGAAAGAACGACCTGAGACCGGTCGCCTTGAGTCAAGGGGGAAGCGACCAACGTTAATAGTCGCGGAAGGTTCGTTGAATCGAACCTTCGCCGACCTTTGTATTGCAGGATTCGACGAAGTCTAGCACGCAGTTCAGGCTGCTCCGATCCCACAATCGTAACCTCCGAAAGTCGGAAGTTAGCGGTGCGAGTTATCGCCCTTTGAACCGCTCCAGGCAGTCCCTGCCGTCACGTTTGGCCGATTGTACAAACGACGGATCGAAGCAACCCGCGGCGATTGTTCTGTCGATTTTCGATAGAAGAGCGGCGGCTGAAATCGATCGCGTCGCCAGCGCAAAGACATCGATCCCCGATCCGGAACCTCCGCTGCGGGACACATCCGCAAACAGACGATCAAGCAGACAGCTGTGCCTTCCGGCACACGGAACTCTCCGCCGGAAACAAAAAACTGAATTGAGAGGGAAGTGGCGCGCCCTGAGAGATTCGAACTCCCGACCTACTGATTCGTAGTCAGTCGCTCTATCCAACTGAGCTAAGGGCGCGCGGAAAAACGTGCTGCGGACTCTTTCGAGAATAGCAGTTCCGCCCGGATGCGGCAATCCGCGCGAGGCCGCCCCAGCCCATCGAGCGCACGCCCTTCAGCACCAGTCAACGCGGCGGGGAAGCGCCTGCGGTTCCCGCGACTGCACCGGCTCGGCCGGAGCCACCGGCTTCGGCGCCGGCTCTGCGGTAGCGGTCACGCGTGCCGGCTCGGCTCCCGCGGCCTCCAGTTCCTCCTCGGTGAGGATGAAGCGACGAATGTAGCGCAGCGGCTCTTCCCACACCGCCATCTGCTCCAGATGGTATTGCCACACCGTATTCGAGGTGGACCGCGACGAGCGCCGCGTGAACGACTTGCGCCTGATCGTGACCACTTTCCCGTTCGCGTCCAGCCGCGTGTACTCCTGCGAGGGAAGCAGAAACGTGATCTGCGTGCCCTTCTTCCAGAAGTGGCGCGCGAATTCATGCGAGAAGAGCAGCGCGTAGTATCGCTTCCCCGAAGAAAGAAGCGTGATCGCCTGATCGAAGCCGGGCCATTCCGTTTCGAGACTGGCCTGAAACCAGTGCCGAAACTCAAACCCATGCACGCGGGCGCGGAGCACAACAATGCGGAGGAGTTCTTTGCGAGTCATGGGATTGTGGCTGCTCCGGCGGGAGTAATACCCAGCGGTTCCGTTGTCGGTGGCCCCAACGGTAATCCAGGTTCCGCTGCCGACGCAACAGGAAAATGCGCCGGAGCATTGTCGAGTGTGGTGCAGAGGTTCACTTGGAATTAAGAGACGATCTTAGTGTACGAAGATAATGATTTGGTTAACAGCCCATCTTTCGAGCGGGGTGTGCCTGCCGATATTTCCGCCCGCCGCTCGCCGACGCAGGCGCGAAGTCATTCCAATAAAGAAGGATCGCGCCCGGTTGTCCGGTGCCTGCGGCGCGGCGCAGCATCCGAAGCTGCGCCACGCGTCCGGCGCAGTTTCGCTGTCCGTTCGTGTCCTGCAACAGGATCGCGGCCAATTCTGCTTGCCGTTCCGCAGCCCTCGGCAGTACCAGAGAGGAACTCCTGTACTTTAGTAACAATTTGCCGACGCGTTACGCAGGGGCTCCGCAATGCCCCCTCAACGGGAGGCCTCAAGCCGTGCACGACCCCCCACACCAGCCGGCGCGCCGGGCTCCGTCTACAATCCGTGAAGATGCTGTCTTTTCGTGGAAGTTGCTCTTCCGCCGCAGTCTGCGCGCTGCTGCTGGCGGGAACGTCACAGGCGCTGTCGAAGCCAGTGGATACCAATCCGCTGAACCATGAGCCCGATGTCCAGCAGGCCTTCCGGCTCTTTTACAACATGGATTACGACGAGGCGCTGCCCCGCTTCCAGCAGATCCAGCAGGAACATCCCGGCAATCCGATGGCGACCGCGTATTTGCTGGATGCCGTGCTCTTTCGCGAGCTCAATCGCCTCGACCTGCTCGACACCACCTTCTACGCCAACGACGGTTTCCTCACCGGCAAACACACCGTGGTGGAAGATCCCAACGTCCGCGACCGGGTCCGTGCCCTCGCCAACCAGGCCATCGATGAGGCGAATGTCGAGCTGAAAGCCAATCCCAGCGACGTGAATGCCCTCTTCGCGCGCGGATGGGTCAGGAGCCTGCAGGCGGTCTATTCCGCCATCGTCGAGCGCGCCTTTGGCGGCGGACTCAAGCAGGCCCTCGGCGCCCGCACGGACTGCGATCGCGTCCTGCAACTGGATCCCAACTACGTCGATGCCGAGCTGGTCACCGGCGTCTATCAATACGTGGTCGGATCGCTCAACGTCGCCTTCAAGCTCCTCATTGGCATCATGGGCATCCATGGTTCCAAAACCACCGGCCTGGCCCTGCTGCGCGATGATGCGGACCGCGGCGTGATAACGCGCGTCGAAGCAAAGACCTCCATGATGCTCTTCCTCCGCCGCGAAGCGAAGTACGAAGGCGCCGTGCAGATCGCCAAAGGCCTGGTGGAGGAGTATCCCCACGACTATCTCTTCCTTCTCGAGCAGGCCAATCTGCAGAAGGATGGCGGCGATGGAATGGTTGCGGTCGAAACCTATCAGCGACTGATTGAGGACGCGAAAAAGCCTGGCTACTATCCGAACGCCCACCTGGAACTGGCCTACTTCGGTCTGGGGGACAGCCTCCGCGGACAAAAACGATATCCCGAGGCCGTCCAGGCCTATCGGGAGGGAGCTCTTCAGTCCACCACCAGCCCGGAGCTGAAGCGGCGGTGCCTCCTCGAAGCCGGCAAAACCTACGACCTGATGAAGGATCACGCGCACGCCATCGAGCAGTACAAGGCGGTGCTCAGCGCCGGCAGCGACACGGCCCAGGGCGATCAGGCGCGGAAGTACATCAAATCCGCCTACACCGGGAAGTAAGCCGGAAAGCCGGACGCTCGGAGGCTGAAGGAAAAGTTTAGAGGCGGCGGCTCAGCTTCGAGCGCGCCGCCTCGCGTGGGTCAACCGGAGAAGCCGTTAGTTGTCGTTCATGTCGTCGACGTAGCGCGCTACCAGCACGGGGTTACCGCCCGGCAGCCGGATCAAAAGCCCCACGACGCGAACATTCGTGGCCGTGCTGACATCGCTGATCGAGTTAAGGCCGTCTCGGAATTTCGTCCCCGCACCGGTGTAGACCGTGATCGGCTGGTTGGGGATCAGCAGTCCGGCAAAGCCGTTCACGTTCATCTGGAAGCTCCCGTTGGCAACCGAGTTGGCGACCAGTGTGCCGTTGAAGCCCCAGTCGCGCAGAACCACGCGCTTCACGCTGAGAGCATTCGCATTCGCCGCGCCCGAGAGCGGTCCCCCCACGGTCACGTGCTGGCCGGGCACCAGCGTCGAGGAGTTGAAGAGAAATTCGCTGATCGGGTTGTGCATCCAGTAGATGAAGAATTTCTCCGACCCCGTCAGATTCACCTGCGCAATCTGGCCGAGGTTCACGCCGTCGCCGCTGGCGGGCAGCGTGCCGCGGACATACATCTGGAAGTCCGTCGCTGCACCCGAGGCGGGCTGCACATCCGTGATCAGGCCTCCGGCGTAGAAGCTGTCCCGCGAAAGAATCGCCACCTCATCGGCGTCAATCGTCGAGTCCGCGCGGTCCAGCTGGCCGGAAATCTGCACAACGCTGGTCGAAGTGAGATTGCTCAGGTTTTCCCCGTTGTCCCACTCCGTCTGGCCGTTCACATTCACCGTGAAGTTGTGCCCGTGCGGCCCCTGGATCGTGAATGACTGCGTCGAAGCGGTTGGATTCACGACGCCTGCGATGAACTCATCGATGTAGGCGCCCGGATCGCTGGGGGCAACCGCGTTGATCGAGAGCGTCGGCGTCACAACCACCGAGCCGTTGGTGACCACGATCTGGCCGCCCGAAGTCTGGATCGACTTGTCGAGCTTGAAATCCATGTGGATGCCGACCGGCCCCGCCGTCGATACCACCAGCGGCGTTGTCAGCGTCTGCGTCACAGTGCTGGTGGTAAAGCTGGCCGGCAGCGTCTGGATCGTCGGCGCGCCGGAGCCCGTCTGCAGATAACCGACGGTCGCGCTCGCAAACACCACCTGGATCTGGTTGTAGGTCGCCGCCGGAACACTGTTCACATCGAGCAGCGTCTGCAGGCCGTTGAAGCGCGCAAAGTCAATCGAGGGAGAACCGCTGACGAGGGGAACGGAGTTGTTGTTCGAATCGATCGCGTTGATGGACTGGATGGTGGCGTTAAACGAGACAACGCTGGCGAGCGGCGCGTCGGTGCCGACAACAAAAGCAGTGCCGGCGCTGGTTCCGGGGTTGGAGACGGAGTTGCCGGAGGTCATGCCGCAGCCCACCAACAGGAAGGCGGCAAGCAGAAGAGGAGCGGCACTCAGGCAAAATGCGGCGATTGCGGAGCGGATACGGTCGTGGGTCGACATCGGAAAGAATCGCTTTCTGCAGTTCCAGGCAGCCCCGTCACGCACCGGCCGGCGCTCGCGCAGGATCAAAGCCGGGACGCGGGGAGGCGTGCGCGCGCAGAGTGCGTGAACGCGGTGCAGTCAGGCTGTGATCCTCGGAAAGCGGCGGTCGCGATGCGGGACGTAGCGTCCTCGTGAACCGCGGATGGTTTGAATTCGTGATCGGCGAAAGCTCGCCGTCGTGGGGATGAACCCAGCGGGTTTTCTGAAGTTTCGGAATTTTTCGGCACGTTGGTAACTTTTTGCGGAAATTTTCGTCCGCCCCCCGTTACAAATGCGGTCCGGTGCCGATGAAATTACGCGAACTGTAATGCCGCATTGACGGTGCATGACACGAAACCATGCGAACGTGCATCTGAACGGACAGGACGCCAATCCAGACCGAGCACCAGGGTTGCAGATCATGACCACCCACGCCCGATCCGAAAGGAAGCAGTCGCCCTGGCTCTTCGGCCTGACGCACTGGAACTGGAAGGTGGCGCTGATGACCGCAGTGCTGCGTGGTCTCGCCTGCATCTTCGCCCTGCGCCACATGGAGCATCACGCCCGCAACCACTTCGGCGTGGTCGAGGCCGCCTTCGTGCTCGCCACCTGCGGCTTCTTCTCCGCCCTCCAGCAGCAGTCCCTGGAGATTCGCTCCGAGCTCTTGGCCTGGTTCTGCTGCGTGGTCGTCGTGCCCTTTTCCTCGCTGGGCATCGATGCGGGGCTGCACTTCTGGCTCGATGGGCGCGACACTCGCCAGCTCGGCCTCGCCGGCCTCATCTTCACCCTGGTCTCGGCCACGTTTCACTGGCACATGATCCGTAACGGCGCCCTGCTCGTCGGCGAGGAGTCGCACAGCTTCGTCACCGATCTGAAGCGGATCCCGAAGCTGATGCTCAGCTATTTCACGATTCCCGCGATCGCTCTGTGGCGCTGGACAAGCACTCTGGTACGGCGCAATGAAGCTGCCGTCGCACTGGGCGCGGGCGACTGAGTCTCAGTTCTCGAGCTTCTTTTCCACCAGCTCGTTCAGCAGCGCCGGATTCGCCTGGCCCTTCGACGCCTTCATCACCTGGCCGACGAAAAACCCCGCCACCGTCTTCTTGCCCTTCCGGTACTGCTCCACCTGCGCCGGATTCGCGGCGATCACCGCATCGATCATCGTTTCCAGCACCGACGAATCCGTGATCTGCTGCGGCTTCTCGCGCTCGTAAACCGCGGGGAAGTCCTCTTTGCGCTCGAAGCACAGATCGAAGAGCTGCTTCAGCTGTTTCGAGGAGAGCTTGCCGTCTTCGCTCAGATCCGCCGCCAGCGCCACGCCCTTCATCGAGATGGGCGAATCCTCCAGCTCCAGACCCGCGGCCTTGAGGCGCATCGTCAGCTCGCTCTGCACCAGGTTCGCGACGCGACGCGGATTCTTCGCCGCCTTGGCGGCCGACTCGAACTGCTCCGCGAAGGCCCGCGTGGCTGTGAGCGTCTGCGCGTCCTTCTCCGTGATCCCGTACTCGGCGACCATGCGGGCGCGGCGCGCCTCGGGCAGCTCGGGCATGTGCGCGGCGATCTCCGCCCTCCAGGCTTCCGTCACGATAAGCGGCGGCAGATCCGGTTCCGGGAAATACCGGTAGTCGTGCGCCTGCTCCTTCGATCGCATGGGGTACGTCCGGCCCTCGTTTGCGTTGTAGAGACGCGTCTCCTGCACGACGCGGCCTCCGCCCTCGACAATCTCGATCTGCCGTTCGATCTCGTATTCCAGCGCGGCGCGGATAAAACGGAAGCTGTTCACGTTCTTCACTTCGGCCTTGGTCCCGAACTTCTCCTGGCCCCGCGGCCGCACGCTCACGTTCGCATCGCAGCGCAGCGAGCCCTCTTCCATGTTGCCGTCGCTCACGCCGGTGTAGACGATGATCTCCTTCAGCCGTGTCAGATACTCGAAGGCCTCCTCGGGCGTGCGCATATCCGGCTCGCTGACGATCTCGATCAGCGGAGTCCCGCATCGATTGAGGTCGACGTACGTCCGCGTGGCCGAATCGGGGAAACCGTCGTGCAGGCTCTTGCCCGCGTCCTCTTCCATGTGGAGGCGCGTGATCCCGATGCGCTTCCTGCCCTCGCCGCTCGGCACCTCGATCCAGCCGTGCTCGGCGATCGGCTTGTCGAACTGCGAAATTTGGTATCCCTTCGGCAGGTCGGGATAGAAGTAGTTCTTGCGCGCGAAGATCGACCGCTCGCGCACCTGACAGTTCAGCGCCAGCGAGGCCAGAGTCGCAAACTCAACCGCGCGCCGGTTCAGGACGGGCAGCGCTCCGGGCAGCCCAAGGCATACCGGGCAGACGTTGGTGTTCGGCGGCGCTCCGAATTTGTTGGCGCAGCCGCAGAAGGCCTTACTCTCCGTGAGGAGCTGGACGTGAACCTCGAGGCCGATCACGGCTTCGTATTTGGCGAGGATTTCCGGCGAGATGGGGACGGCGGTAGCCATGGGAAAGTCCAGTGTAGAACGCCCAGCCGCTGCCCCGCAGCCGCTGGCGCACTGATCTGCCGGCCCCGACCGCTCCGTGCTTTGCCGCCGCCATTTCGTCCCATCAACAAGGCCCGCCAGGGCAGGTGCCATCCTACCCGCACAGCGCTACCATCGTGATCGTGGGCTTCGCGTTCATCGGCTGCCATCGCCGTCGATTCCCGTCGCAGCAGGCAGTTGCCGAGGAGGAGCCATGGAACTGACACTGAGCACCGAGGAGCACGAGTTCCTCATGAATATCCTGAAGCAATACCATCAGGAACTGGTGCGAGAGATCGCCCATACGGATCACCGCGAGTTCAAACAGGGTTTGCGCAGAGACGAACAGCTTCTCGAATCCCTGGAAAATCGTCTGCGCCAGAGCGTCGGCCAGGAGGTTCGCGGTTGAACCTTCGTCCGTGGCCCGTCGTGACCGGCATCACTGCGCGATCGTCCTCCGGAGAGTATCCTCATCGCGAAGAAGGTGAGCCATGTTATTCCTCTTTTGGCTCGTGTCCTGCCTCGTCGCTCTTTCCCTGATCTTCCTGTTCCCTGCAATCTGGCGGCATGCAACCTACCGGCGCTATGCCGGCTGGCGGCGCGTCACCTGTCCTGAAGACCGGCAACCCGCAGCCGTCAGCATGGATGCGCGCCACGCCGCGGCCACGGGAATGCATGGCCTTCCGGATCTCCGCTTGTCCGACTGCACCCGCTGGCCCCAACGCTCGCAGTGCAATCGGGCCTGTCTCTCCCAGGCGATTCAGACAGAACCCGATACCGATGAAGTCCGGATCAGAAGCAAACCCATCCACCATCTCCCCATCGTCCTGGCCGCCTTTGCCGCCTGGTGCCTGGGAGCCATCTGGCATTCGCAGTATCTGTTCCGCCCGCACTGGATGGACGCCCTTGGGCTCACGCGTGCACAGGCCAAAGAGATCGTGTGGTGGAATTCGCCCCACCTGCTCACCCTGGCCGCCTGTCTCCTCTTCGCCTACGGCGTCGGCTGGCTCCTGGCCGCGTTTCACC